>JBDTBS010000093.1:0-11212 GCA_039924035.1 Aquihabitans sp.
GTGTCGGGCACGTGCACCCGTTCGCAGGGCACCAGCGGCTGGGGATCCTCGCCCTTTCGCTGCCAATCGGGGACCCAGTCGGCAGCCGTCGAGGCGGCCACCGAGCGCCGGTTCTGCTCCAGGGCCTTGGCCACCGAGGTCGGGGTGGTGGGCATCACGAAGCCGAGGTCGGCCATGTCGGAGGTGGTCACAAGACGGATGTCGTCGCCGACCAGGCGAGCCGAGACCAGCGAACCTTCGACTCGCACCCGGTCGGTGATGGCAGGCTTCGCAGGGTCGCGGGCATCCACGAACGTGACGGTCATGAAGGCCGTGCTGGCCTGGGTGGCCGACGGATCGCCTTCCACTGGCTCGGAGATCTCGTACTCGGTACCGAAGATGGCCACTCGGCCGTCGGCCACCAGAATCTGGCTCACCTGCGTTCCACCGCCCGGTCCAAGGCGCCCGTCTTCGTCGTCGCCGTCCTTGCCGGGGGTGACGTCGAGGGTGGCCAGCACCTTCAGCTCGCTGGCGTCGGTGATGCGCAGGTTGCCGTTGCCGTCGAGATCGAAGATCAGGTCGTCGACAGCCTTCACGAAGTCGAGCTCGTCGACCCCCGCCACCTGCACGTTGGTTCCCAACGTCGAGCCCTCGTCGGAGCCGGTGTTCGCCATGCCAGCAGGATCACTCGATGACGGGAGAGCTCCATCCAACTTCTCCCCAACAGGCGCGAAGTCGGTCGAAGCACGATCCATGGCCGCACCCACCTCCACCATCGGCATCCCATAGGAGAACCCGCCGAAGCCGCGGCTGCCCACGTGCTCGGCCCCCACCCGACGCAGGTCGCCCATGAGGCCGCCGCAGTCCGAAAACGTCGACACCGTGCTGACCAGCTGCACCTTGGTGGGGTCGACCGGCTGATCATCGAGCGAGGCCAAGAGCTTCTGCACGTCGCCCGTCGACGGGGCCCCCGGCTTCGGCGCGGCGGCCTCGTCGCCGGGGGTCGAGTCGTTCTTCATGACCAACAGACCACCGAACAGGGCCACCACGGCCAGCGAGGCACCGGCCAGGATGCCCATCCGCTTGGTGCGTCGTCGCCACACGGCAGCTTCCACGGCCGCCGGCGAGATCGACGCGCTGTCGTGACGGAGGCGATCGCCGGCGTCAGAGAGCACCGGATCGTCGTCTTCGCCGGGCGAGTTGAAGTCGATGGGATCGTTCATGACGGGCCTGCTTTCATTCCGCGTAGGACTGCATGGTCGAGGAGGCCCGGAGAGCGGCCCGGCCTCGGTGGAGAAGCGATTTCACGGCGGGGACGGTGGCCCCGAGGGTGTCGGCGATCTCGTCGAGGCCGAGGTCGGCGCCGTAGCGCAGGGCGATGGCCGAGGCCTGCTCGGCGGGAAGGGTCCGAACGGCAGACCAGATGCCTTCGTCGTCGAGGGCAGCCAAGGGGTCGGCGATGGCCCCGTTGGTGGAGGCCGACATGGCCCCAACGCGCTGCACGGCTCGCTGCTCAGACGCTGCCCGGCGCAGCACGGAGATGGCTTCGTTGATGGCCACCCGCCGGGCCCAGGCCCCCGGGCGGTCCAGCTTCGACACCCGGTTCCACCGTCGGAAGCACCGTTCGAATGCCTCCTGGACGATCTCTTCAGCTCGATGACGATCGCCGACGATGGCCGTGACCGCGGCCACCAGCCCTCGACTCTCGGATTCCACCAGTTGTGCGAAGTCGGTCATCGTCCCTCCACCTCACACACGCACGACCCCCCGTCGAGGTCGCGCAGAAATCCCGAGATGGTCCAGGTTTGCATCCAGGCATCAGTTCGACGGTGGACCAAGCCGCCTGGTTCCCAAAACGTCGAACGCCCAGGCGTGATGCCCGGGCGTTCGATACGCAGATGCTTCCGCTCCCGTGCGACCGGGGCGGCACGTGTCGGTTTGGGTCAGTCGCGCCAGTAGTTGTTGGCGGCGGCGACGGTGGCGAACTCGATGGCCACCACGTGGCCGGCCGCAGTGAGCGAGTCGGGGTTGTTGCCATACATGGCCCGCAGTCCGGCCCGAGCCTCGGCATCGGGCTGGATGGCCCCGATTGTCTTGCGGGCCAGCATGATGGCCAACGCACGACCCTCTTCGGGGGTTGCGGTGATCAGGGTGTTGTCGGGCACGAGAGCCATGTCGACCTCCAGGCAGTGGGTTGGGTTTCGCCGATTACTTCTAGCAATCAGCACCGTAAACCATCAGCGCGGGCCAGGGAACCGAAGCGGTTAGCGGCCTCAGACCGGTGTGAGAGCTCCGGCCGCAGCAACGGCCCGGGCCACCACCACGTCCAGGCACTCCTGCATGGCCGGGTGCACCAGGTCGACCAGTTCGGTGGCGCTGGTGGTCTCGACTGGAATGGGCATGCCCACGTGTACGTGGGGGTTGCGCTTGCCGGGAACGTCGGGACGCTTGTAGTCGTCGGGCTCGCTGCCGTAGTAGAAGCCCACGGGAAGCACGGCCACGTCGATCTGCTCGGCGGCGGCGATCACCGTGTGGGCGATCCCCTTCTTCAGAGGCTGAACCACCCGGTAGTCGGAGCGGTTGCGGGTCCCTTCCCAGAACCCGGCCATCTTCTCCCCTCGCACGAGTTTGGCCACCTGGGCTTCGCTGGCCCGGATGGTGGCATGACGGTAGAGCTCGTCGATCTCATCGGTGATCTCGATGCCCTGGCGCCGCAGGTCTTCCAGCCGGAAGGTGGGCACTGCCCCCAGCCCGTCGACAGACCGACGCAGGGCCTTGCCCGCGAGGCCCCGTCGGGTGAACAGCGAGGGTTCGGAGGGGATGAACGTGCTGGCCCGCAATGGATGCAGGGCCTTCATGTGTTCGACTAAGGCCACGATCACGTATTGGTCATCGCCGGTGATGTGGTTGGGTGAGATGACGAGACGAGTTCCCGCGGCAATGGCATCGGTGATGGCCTGCTCGGCGCCGTCGGCCACGCTCAGGTCGACCTTGAAGTGCCGGGCGAACAGCTTGTGGGCCAGGCGGGCGAAGGCCCGGGACTGGTCGTGGGCCTCGTAGTACCGGTATACGGCCTCGTAGTTCTCGAGTTTCACGTCGGGACGTTTCATGCTGCCGCTTCCCCTGCTGTCGACCATGTGGTGCGAGGCGATGACGACGGCCATCGACCTAGATCGCAGCCTACCTACCAGTAGGTAGGGAGAACAGAGTCGAGACGAGTGACACCGATCACAGGTATCGAAGCGGAGGCCCTGAGCTAGAGACCGAGAACGAGGTGGGCGAGCCCGAAGTAGATGAGTAGCCCGCTGGCATCCACCAGCGTGGTGACCAGCGGAGCCGATACCACCGCCGGATCGATGCCCATGCGGCGAGCGAAGAAAGGTAGGGCGGAGCCGGCCACGGTGGCCCACAGGCAGATGACCACGAGGGTGCCCGACACCACCAGGGCCAGATCAGGAGCCTTCCACACCGCCACAGGGACGAATGCCGCCGCTCCCAGCATCAGGCCGAGCAGAAGCCCCACCTGAGCCTCGCGCCACACGACCCGACGGAGGTCGCTGGGGCGGACCTCGGCAATGGCCAGAGCTCTCACCATCGCCGTGGAAGCCTGGGAGCCACAGTTGCCTCCAGTGTCGATGAGCAGGGGCACGAACAGGGCCAGGGTCACCATCTGAGCGAGAGTGTCCTCGAAGACCTGCAGAACGTTGACGGTGAGCACCGCGGCCAAGATCAGCACCAGCAACCAGAGTGCTCGGGTGCGAGCCAAGCCCAGAACCGACATGGCCAGGTAGGGAGCTGACGCTGGGCTGCGACCACCCTGCAGGGCGGCATCCTCGGTGGCCTCCTCGTCGAGCACGTGCATGGCATCGTCCACGGTGATCACGCCGACCAGACGGTCCTCGGCGTCGACCACCGGGAGGGCGATCAGGCCCTCGTTGCGCACCAACCGGGCCGCTGGCTCCCGGTCGCTGTTGGTGAAGACTCGGTGAACGTCCTTGCGCATCAAGTCACTCACCAGATCGGTGGGCTCGGCCAACACCAGAGCTCGCAAGCCGGTCACCCCGATCAGGTGGCGTTCGTCGTCCAGCACCGGCAACGCGTAGATCGTCTCGGCATCGAGGCCGTCGAGACGAATCTTTTCGAGAGCTTCCTCCACGGTCATTGCTGCTCGCAACGACACGAACTCCGGGCTCATCAGCCGGCCGGCCGACTCTTCGGGGTAGCCGAGCAGCGTCATGGTGAGGGCATGCTCCCCCGGGCTGAGTACTCCCAACAGACGGTTGGCCACCTTGGCCGGGACGTCGTCGATCAACCGGACCCGGTCGTCGGGGTCGAGGCCTTCGATGAGGGCCACCAGTCGGTCGGCCCGCAGGCCCGACAGCAGCCGTTGCTGGTAGCTCGGATTGAGGGCTTCGAACACCTCGGCGGCCCGGTCTCGGGTCAACAACCGGAAGGCGACGCCCATGTCCGCTTCATCGACGCGGACCAACTCGTTGACGACCTCGCGCACGCTCGATTCGGCCAGCCACTGGCTGAGTCCTTCGGTGTCCTCGGCGCGCACCAGTTCGGCCATGGTCGCGTCGGGCATGCGTGGTCCCTTCCGTCAGGCAGATGACGACGGGCACGCCACCTCCACCCACCAGCATGGATGACGCCGCCGGGCAGAGGCACGTTCACCCGTGGGGCGACGTGTCCCCGCACCCATGGACCGGGCAAGATCCCGGAACCCACGAGAACCTGTTCTCACCTCTGGATCATCCCGACCGGACTAGGCATGGTAGAACACGTTCTCGTACAGGGTACGAGGGAGCTGATCCCAGCCCATCCGGGCGAATCGCCCACCGCAGGAGTGAGATGGACTTCGACGAGAGCCCCGAAGAAGCAGCGTTCCGAGCCGAAGCTTCGGCCTGGCTCGACCAACACCGGTCCGGCCCCGAGGCCGACCTGGTCCGCCGCCGACACGGCGAGGATGACGGCTCCTTCGTGGAGCGAGCCAGGCCATGGCAGGCATTGCTGGCCGAGCACCGTTGGGCAGCCATCACCTGGCCCGAGATCTACGGCGGCCGAGGAGGAACCCCGGCCCAATCGGCCATCTTCAGCGAGGAAGCGGCCCGACGGGCCCTTCCCACCAGCCCGTTCGTGGTCGGCACTGGCATGGCCGGCCCCACGATCATCACCCACGGAACCGACGCCCAGAAGGCCCGCTACCTGCAGCCCATGTTGCGGGGCGAGGAGGTCTGGTGCCAGCTCTTCAGTGAACCCGGTGCCGGGTCGGACCTGGCCGGTCTTTCCACCAGAGCGGTGCGTGACGGCGACGAGTGGATCATCGACGGACAGAAGGTGTGGACCTCCGGGGCCCACTACAGCGACTACGGGATACTCCTGGCCCGCACCGATGTCGACGTGCCCAAGCATCGGGGCATCACCTACTTCCTGATCGACATGAACCAACCTGGCGTCGAGGTCCGGCCCCTTCGCCAGATCACGGGTGGTTCGCACTTCAGCGAAGTGTTCTTGTCTGGGGCCCGCGTTCCTCACGATGCCGTGCTGGGTGAGGTCGGCGCTGGCTGGGCCGCCACCATGACCACCCTGGCCAACGAACGCACCTTCATGGGCGGCCATAGCTCAGGGCCCAGCCTCGACGACCTGCTGGATCTGGCCCGGGGCCACGGCGCCAACGCAGATCCGAGAGTCCGCCAGGAGCTGGCTGCCGCCTACACGCGGTCCAAGGTCATGAGCTACCTCGGCATGCAGGTGCGCACTGCGGCTAGCAAGGGGCAGCCGCCGGGACCGGGCGCTTCGGTGCTCAAGGTGATGGCCGCATGGAATATGAAGGTGAACGCCGAGCTCGCTCTGGCCATCCAGGGACCGGCGGGCATGTTGGCCGAGTCGTCGGCCCTCGAGGGTGGGCGCTGGCAGCAGCACTTCCTATCGGCCCCATCCATTCGCATCGCCGGCGGCAGCGACGAGATCCAGCGCAACATCATGGGCGAACGGGTCCTGGGGCTACCGCCCGAGATCCGGTTGGACAAGACCGTGCCCTTCCGTGACGTCCCCAAGTCGGCCAGCCGTGGCTGATCCCAACCACGCCGGGAAAGACCCGGCGGCCCGCACCGGGGACGAGGACAGGCCTCGACCGGGGTTCACCGCAGAGCAGGAGAACCGCCGCCGCCGCCTGATCGATGCCGCGTTCGAACTGGGCGCCGAAGGGGGCTACGAGGCCGTGCACATGCGCGATGTGGCCGCCACCGCCAACGTTGCGCTGGCCACCATCTACCGGAACTTCGCGTCCAAGGACGAACTCCTGGCCGCGGCGATGACCGAGTGGATCGGCCGCCTCGGCGATCGGGTGGCCCAACGCCCGGCGCGCGGCGACACGCCCACCGAGCAGATGATCGACGTGCTCGACCGGGCCTGCGCGGCAATGTCCCGCCAACCCAAGCTGTCCATGGCCCTGGTCCGGGCCCTGGCCTCCGCCGATCCCGGTGTCCGCGAAAGTGGAGGGGAGGTCCGCAGCTCCATCGCCATCATCGGTGACCCGATCCTGGGGCACATCGAACCCGAGGCCCGGGCCGATGTTCTGTCCGTGCTCGGCCACGTCTGGTACTCCAGCCTGGTCACCTGGGCCCACGGGCGGACCGACTTCGATGCCGTGACCTCAGAGCTCCACCGTGCCTGCCGCGTGCTCATCTCTCCGTACGACCCCTGACGGTCGCAGGCCTGTGTCGCCTGAGACACTTCGTGCATCACGCCAAGCCATCAGGAGTGGTTGCCGTGGTGGAGCCGAGGGTGCCATCCCTGAGCGGACGGTCCTGAAGCCGGAGGGCTAGCCCGATCGACACCACCGCTACCGGCACGCCAGCCAAGAAGACCAGCGGTACCGCATGGGCGAACCCGGAGGGGTCCAGTGCCCGTCCAACCAGACCCGCGTTGAGGATGCCGCCGAAGATCGGGATGCCCACAGTGGACCCCAGCGACCGGCACAGCAGCACGGTCGACGTCGCCGTCCCGAGATCTCCTGGTGGGGCGGCGTTCTGCGCGGCCAGCAGCGACGGTTGCATCACGAAACCGATGCCCAGCCCCAGCACCAACGCCCACACGCCGACCAGCACCACCGGTGTGGTGAGCCCAACCGTGGCCAAAAGAATCATCCCCGCGGTCATCATGATCGAGCCCAGGATCGGCCAGAACCGGATCCGTCCGGTTCGCTCCACGGCACGGCCGGCCACCAAGGTGCCGACGGCGGCCCCGAACATGAGGGGCATAAGAGTGAAACCGGCCCCCGTCGGGCTGACGCCGCGCACCTCCTGGACGAACAGCGGGACGAAGAAAATACCGCACCAGATGAGGATCCCACTGGTGATGTTGACTCCGATGGCGGCCCGCATCACCCGGTCGCGCAGCAGTCCGAGGGGCAACACCGGTTCGGCCACCCGAAGCTCGTGGCGCACGAAGAGCAACCCCAGCAACGGGATTGCCAACGCGGTCACGGCGGTCCATCTCCAGGTGAGCTCCTCACCACCCAGGGTGGCCACCAGCACCAGGCCTGACAGTGCGGCGACGAGCAGCGCCGAACCCAGCCAGTCGATGCTGCGCTTGATGCGCTCGGTCACCTTTGGGAGTTGCGACGCCACCAAGGCTGCTGCCACAAGACCGACCGGCAGGTTGACGAAAAACGCCCACCGCCAGCTCAGGTGATCGACGAACAATCCCCCGACGAGAGGTCCGGCCACGCTCGCGACGGCGTACATGACCCCCTGATATCCCATCCAGCGACCCAACTGCCGGGCGGGGACCACATCAGCGATCACCGCTACCGAGAGGGTGCCGAGACCCCCGGCCCCGATCCCCTGCAGGAACCGGGCGGCCAGTAGTTGGTTGAGGGTCTGGGCAGCTCCGCAGAGCAGGGATGCGCCGAGAAAGATGAATATGGCCTGGAGAAGCATCCGCTTGCGACCGTAGAGGTCTCCGAGCTTCCCGTAGATGGGCATGGAGGCTGCGGTGGCCAGGGCATACGAGGTGACCACCCAGGTGATGCGAGAGAAGCCACCCAGCTCGCCCGAGATGGTGGGCAGAGCGGTGGCCACGATCGTCCCGTCGAGAGCGCTCATCATCTGGGCCAGTTGGAGCCCGATGAAGATCAGCACCACCCCTCCCGTTCGCGGGCGGGGATCGCGAAGCCGGCGGGTCAGCCCCCTAGACGGGTCTGACCCGACTTCTTTGGATCCGGGCTCGACCCTGGTCAACGATCAGACGCGGGAGGGCCGCCCGTCGAAATGCGGTGGTTGGTCTCCACGGCGGTCAAACCGCGTTCAAGAGCCGGCGCGGTAGTCGCCGAAGGGAGCGTCACGTTCCTGCAGAGCCTTCGTCAGCCCCTTCTCACGCGAGTTGTCGATGAACTCGGTGAAGGTGGCGGCCTTGGTGCCGAGGGCACACAGCTCGGTACCCTGGCGGATGGCGGCGCGCATGCCCATGGCATCCATGGCTCGGTGCACGGTGCGCTTGTTGAGCGACACGATGTCGGTGGGGATGAGCGCCACCCGCCGGGCGACCTCGAGCACCTCGGCATCGAGGTCGGCCTCGGGGAAGGCCCGGTTGGCCCAGCCCAGGCGGACGGCTTCGTCGCCGGAGATGGAGTCGCCGGTGACCATCATCTCCATGGCGGCCCGCATGCCGAGCATCCACGCGTGGAAGTGCATGTCGGGAACCCCGAAGCGGACTGCGGGATAGCCCATCTTGGCGTCGTGGGCCACGTAGACCAGGTCGCATCCGGTGGCCAGCTCGCTGCCACCCGCCAAGCAGTAGCCGTGGACCTGGGCGATGACCGGCTTGGCCATGTCCCAGATGCCCATCCACGTCTCGGTGACGTGACGGGGCCACTGTCCTTCGCCTTCGGCGGTGTAGTGCGGCATGTCGACCCCGTCGTTGCCGGGGCCGAGGTCGTAGCCGGCAGAGAAGCTGGTCCCCGCGCCTCGAACGATCATCACCCGGATGTCGGGATCCTGGTCAGCCTGTCGTAGAGCGGCGATCAGTTCGGCCCGCAACTGGTGGCTGAGCGCGTTGCGCTTCTCGGGCCGGTTGAGGGTGAGGCGACGTACGTGTGGTGCCGGTTCGTCGACGAGGAGCACGTCGGGCTTGGAGCCGAGGGCAGGCACGTTGCCTTCGGTGGTGGGGGCCTGGCCGGAGCCGTAATCGGTGGAGGTGGTGGGTTGGCCGCTCACTTGATGGCGCTCGCATCCATGTCGCCCGACAGCCGGTCGAGCGTCTTGTCGGGGACCTCATCGATGGGCATGGCCACCTCGGCCACCGTCGGACCGATGCGGGCCGCCAGCGGCGCCAGGGCGGCGAGGTCGAAGTCGTACATCTTGGCGGCGTTGCCGGCCAGGATCTGGCGCATCTCGGCCTCGGGGGCGTCGCTGAAGCGAGCCCGCAGGTTCTCGCGGGTGTAGGGGTAGGTCCCCTCGTCATGGGGGTAGTCGCTCCCCCACATGAACTTGTCGATGCCGATGATGTGACGGGCATCGGCATCGGCTTGACGGGGCTGGCTGACGCCCATCCACACGTTCTGCTGGAAGTACTCGCTGGGATCCCGGGGCAGGACGTGCTCGGCGCCGTAGCGGATCTCGCCGGTGGCTCCGGTGTCGCGGATGCCTCGCACGGTGGCATCCAGGCGTTCGAGCAGCGGCGGCACCCATGCGCAGCCGGCCTCGGTGAGGATCACCTTGAGCCGCGGGAAGCGTTCGAACACTCCCGACAGGATCATCTGGACGAGGGGCCGCTCGGTGTAGAAGGGCACCTCGTTGATGTAGAGCAGCATCGACACCGGGTATGGCCCGTAGTCGGGGTTGCCCGAGCCACTGTGCACGTTGATCGGGACCTCGAGATCTTGGAGCACCTCCCACAGAGGGTCGTAGCAGCGGTCGTAGAGAGGCTTGACCCACTTCACATCGGGGGCGATGTTGGGCAGCAGGACGCCACCTCGCAGCCCGTGCTCTTTGATCCACTTGACGTCGGCGATGGCATCGTCGACGTCGTTGAGGAAGATCTGGCCCACCCCGGCTCGGCGCTCTGGGAACTCGTTGCAGAAGTCGACCAGCCAGCGGTTGTGGGCCTTCACGCCGGCATGGCGGTGGCGATACTGCTCATCGGTGGGTGGTTTGGCGAACAGGACGAAGCTGGGGAAGAACGGTGGGACCGTGTTCGGGAACACCACCTCGGCAGCGATGCCGTCGGCTTCCTGCTGGGAGTTGCGCATCTCGTTGTCCCAGTTGCGCAACTTCCGATCGTCGCCCAGATCCTTGTAGGGGTTCTTGTACTCGCCTCGCCAGGCATCGAAGTCGGGAACGAACTCGGGGTCGAGGTACTCGCGGTAGGCCTTGTGGCTACCTCCGGCGTGACAGTCCGCGGAGATGATCGTGTACCGCTCGGCGGTCCCGGTGGGGGCAGGGTCGGTGAGGGTCATGGGAGACAACCTTCGGTGAGGGGGCTGGTCGGCGAGTGCCGGTAGATCGCGAGGGCGATGCCGACATCGTATGTCGGTCGAAGTAGAACACGTTCTCGCAGGCCGTGCCAGCGATCGATCGACGGCGGTCGGTTCCCACACTTCGGAAGAGCGGTGGACCACCCAAGTAGAATGTGTTCTACTGCGGGCGGTTCGGCATGAAGACAGCCGACCGGAAGGACGCGACCGTGACCGACCTGACCATGCCAGAGATCGATCTGCTCGACCTCGACCGGTTCACCGATGGGGTACCCCACGATTGGTTCACCTGGCTACGGGCCAACGATCCGGTCTACTTCCATCCCGAACCCGACGGCCCCGGCTTCTGGGTCATCACCAAGCTCGAAGACGTGATCGCGTGCAGCCGCGACCACACCACCTTCTCCTCGGCCGCAGCGCTCGGCGGCGTGGTAGGCCTCGCCGAGGTCGACCATGGCACCGAGGACATCAGCGAGGTCACCGGCAGCCTGATGCTGTTCATGGACCCGCCGGCCCACACTCGCTATCGCCGGCTGGTCAATCGGGGCTTCACCCCCCGCATGATCGCGAAGATGGAGGACCACATCCGGGACCTCACCACCGACATTCTCGATGCCACCATCCCAACAGGTGAGGTCGACTTCGTGGTCGACGTAGCGGCCGAACTACCTCTAGAGGTGATCGCCGAGTTGATCGGCGTCCCCCGCGAGGACCGTCACAAGATCTTCCAGTGGAGCAACCGGTTGATCGCCG
>JBDTBS010000094.1:0-35305 GCA_039924035.1 Aquihabitans sp.
GCCTGGTGTGAGAAGTTCAAAGCGTACGATGAAGGTGACGAGGTCGTGGATGATGACGGACTGGACGACTTCGTCAAGTCCTGGGAAGAGCTCGCAAAAGATGCTCCCGCTGAGGTCAGCGATGACATGAACTACATGGCCTCTATCGCGACCAGCACGATCGACGAAGCGGATTACTCCGACGAGAAGATGGAAGCTGCCAGCGACCGGGTCGAGGCCTTCGTGAAAGACAAGTGCGGCTTCGAATTGAACGCCGACTGAACGGTCAGTAAGCCAGGACCATGGCTCGTTGGTAGCAATGGCGGAGGACCGGCTTCGGCCGGTCCTCCGCCATGTGTGGGCCACCGCATGGCGGGATCGGTTGGATCGGTCAGACTGGCGAGCGTGAAGTTCACCTTGGCTCTAGCGATGTGCTCACCGGACCGGATCATCCCGTTGGCCCGGGCCGCCGAAGCGGCCGGCTGGGACGCAGTGGCAGTGCCCGACTCGGTCTTCTATCCGGAGACGGTCAGGGGCGACTATCCGTTCTCGGCCGACGGGGAGCGGTTCTGGCCGGCTGATGCCCCGTTCGTCGACCCGTTGGTGGCCATACCGGCCATGGCCGCGGCGACCGACCGCATCAGCTTCGTGACCAACGTGTTGAAGACGCCGTTGCGCGAACCGCTGCTGGTGGCCAAGGCCGTCGGGTCGGCGGCGGCAATGTTCCCCGCCCGGGTGGAGCTTGGCGTTGGCCTCAGCTGGATGGCCGAGGAGTTCGCCTGGCTGAGCCAAGACATGCGCACCCGGGGCAAGCGGCTCGACGAGCAGATCGCCATCATCCGGTCGCTGCTGGCCGGTGGCTGGGTGGAGCATCACGGCCCCCACTACGACTTCGACCGGCTGCGCATGGACCCAGCCCCCGGCCCCGGAGTGCCCATCCACGTCGGCGGCCACAGCGATGCCGCCATGCGCCGGGCCGCTCGGCTCGGCGATGGTTGGATCGGAGCCCAGGCCGGCCGAGACGACCTGGTGGCCCTCCTTGGGCGCCTCCACGCCACCTTGGAGGCCGAAGGTCGGGACCGGGCCGGGTTCGAGGTGCAGGCCACACCGCTGGTGGCCGCCACTCCCGAGGCCATGGCTGACCTGGTCGAAGCCGGTCTCACAGGCGTCATCACTCAGCCCTGGTACTTCTCTGGCGGCAACCCCGACGACTACGACCACCAACTCGAGTCGCTCGAATGGTTCGCCGACGCCGTCATTCGCCCCTTGGCCAAGGATGGTCATCCGTGACCCTCCGTGCCGCCTGACGCGGCAGCCCAGGTAGCTTCGCCGGCTATGTCGTCAGAGTCGGTCCAGTTCGAGATGGTGCCGCTACCCGAGCGGGGTCGGCGCTTCACCGCTCACCGTCGCGTGCGCTGGGGCGATGCCGGTGCTGACCGGCAGCTTCGGCTCGATGCCACCGCCCGCTACCTCCAAGACGTCGCCAACGACGACACCCGTGATGCTGGCCATGACCCCATGGCCCCGTGGCTGGTGCGGCGCACGGTCATCCACGTGCTCGAACCGATGGCCCTCGGCGAGATGGTTTCCCTCACCACGTTCAGCGGCGGCCACGGTCGCCGATGGGCCGAGCGCCGCACCTCGCTGCGAGGATCCGACGGTGGTCGGGTGGAGGTGGCGGCCCTGTGGGTCCACGTCGATCCGGTCACCGGTCGACCGGCCCGGCTCACCGACGAGTTCCACGCCACCTACGGCGAAGCTGCTGGTGGTCGAGAGGTGACATCGCGACTGCGCCATGGGCCGCCGCCCGACGGCCTGGAAGGTCGACTGTGGCCGCTTCGGGTCACCGACCTCGACGGGCTGGGCCACGTCAACAACGCCGCCACCTGGGCCGTAGTGGAACAGGAGATGGCCGCCGCGGGAGTGCAACCGCAGGTGGCAGAACTCGAATACCCGGGGGCCATCGGCCCCAACGACGAGGTGATGTGCCGTACTGACTTCGACGGCTCCACATTGCGCGTGTGGTTGACCTGCGACGGCGAGGTCAGAGCCTCGGCGCTGGTTCGCTGATCAGTGCTCCAGGACCTGCTGGAGAAACTGTTGGAGCCGGGGCGTCTCTGGGTGCTCCAAAACCTGTTCTGGCGGGCCCTGCTCGCAGATCACGCCATTGTCCATGAACACCACGTGGTCGGCCACCCTACGAGCGAAGCTCATCTCGTGGGTGACCACCAGCATGGTCATGCCGTCGGTGGCCAGTTGGCGCATCACCTCGAGGACATCGCCCACCAACTCCGGATCGAGAGCGCTGGTCGACTCGTCGAACAGCATCATCTCGGGGTTCATGGACAGGGCCCGGGCGATGGCCACCCGTTGTTGCTGGCCACCGGACAGCTGGGCCGGGAAGGCGTCGACCTTGTCCGACAGGCCCACCCGCTCGAGCATCTCGCTAGCCACCTTCTTGGCCTTGCCGTTGGACCGGCCGAGGACCTTTCGTTGGGCCAAGGTGATGTTGTCCAACACCTTGAGGTGCGGGAACAGGTTGAACTGCTGGAACACCATGCCGATCTTGCGGCGCACGAGATCGAGGTCGCAATCGGGGTGGGTGATGTCGATGCCATCGATCAGCACCTGCCCACTCGACGGTTCCTCCAGGCGGTTGACACACCGCAGAAGGGTGGATTTGCCCGAGCCGGAGGCCCCGATCACGCACACCACCTGACGGGTGCGCACGGTGAGGTCGACGCCTTTCAGCACCTCGTTGGTCCCGAAGGACTTGCGTAGGCCGCGGAGTTCTATGGCGGGGACGGTCATCGAGCCTTCGCGTTTCGTCGTTCGAGTACTGCCACCAACTGGGTTAGCGGGATGGTGATGACCAAGTAGAGGACGCCGACCACGATCAGGGGCGTGCCGTTGAACCCTTCGCCCATGACGTCCTTGCCGAACTTCATGAGTTCTTTGTCCTGGATGGTCACACCGAGCACCGACAGCAAGGAGGTGTCCTTCAACAGCAGCACCATTTCGTTGGTGAGCGGAGGGATGACGACACGGAAGGCCTGCGGAATGACCACGGACCGCATGGTGGCGGTGTGGCTCATGCCCAGCGAACGGGCCGCCTCCACCTGACCCTTGGGGACGGCCTGGATGCCGGCCCGGATCGTCTCGGCCAGATAGGCGCCAGCCACCAACGAAAGGGCCACGATTCCGGCTGAGTTGACGCCAAAGATCTTTGGAAAACTGATGCCGAGAGCAATGGGGGTGAGGAAGCCCACGATGGTGATGGTCAGCAGAGCGGGCAGGCCCCGAAATATCTCGATGTAGATGGCCGCGAACCATCGATAGGCCCTGATGCTGCTGAGCCGCAGCAGGGCCATCGTCAATCCGAGGACGGTGCCGCCGATGAACGAGCACACCGTGTAGATCAAGGTGTTCTTGGCGGCGATGGCCACCACCTCAGGGAACATGTCCCGAGCCACGGCGACGTTGAAATAGGCCCGACCGATGGTGGCCCAGTCGGCGAGGGTCGCGAAAGCGACCACCAGAACGATGCCGATCAGATAGGCCAACCAACGACGGGTGCGGCTGCGTTGCCGCTTGCGCCGCCCCGACCGGTAGAGATCAGGAACGGCGTCGGGGTCCGCGGGTGAGGTCGGAGGCGTGACGATCGGACCGGTCATGGATGTCTGGTCACCGCCGGGCGCCTCCGATCTCCCCACGGGTCACTCAGCTTTTGATGATGAGGAGCGACTGGTCAGCATCGAAGTAGGGCTCGGTGAAATCGACTTCCTGGGCCCGTTCTTCGGTGATGGTCACCGACGAGGCGACCACGTCGCAGGAGCCGGATGCCAGGTTGCCGAGAATGCCGTCGAAGCCGACGGCCAGGATCTCGAGGTTGGCATCGATGCTGGCGGCCATGGCATCGAGCAGCTCGATGTCGAAGCCGGTGTAAGCCAGGCCGCGGGGGCCTTCGCCTTCCATCTCCATGGGCGGGTAGGGGATGTCCGAGCAGACCTTGAGCGTCCGGGATCCATCGACGTCGGAGGCTTCGGGGCCGGGCCCGGCCTTGCCGTCTTCGGGGAAGTACTTGGCGAAGATGAGGTCGTAGGTACCGTCGTCTTTCATCGCGGCCAGCGCCTCGTCGAGTTCACCCTTCAGGTCGCTGCCCTTCTTGACCGCGAAGCCGTACTGCTCATCGGTCTTGTAGGTCTCCACGACCTCGACCGTGTCGTCGGCGATGGTCCGGTAGGCGTTCACCGGGAAGTCCTGGAGGATGGCATCGATGTCGCCCGAAGCAAGAGCACCGAAGAGGCCGACGGTGTCGTCGAAGGCCACCACCTCTGCGCCTTCTGGCTTGTTCTCGTCGGCGTAGTCCTTGCCGGTGGTGTCGGACTGGACCCCGATGCGCTTGCCGGCCAGTTCGGCCAGGCGGGGGTTCGCCCCGTCGTTGGCCACGGTGGTGGTCGACTTCGAGCCGGCTGCGTCACCGCCGTCGCTGTCGCTTCCGCAGGCCACGGCGCCGAACATCAGCGCAACGGCGAGCCCGGAAACCAGGAAGGGGTGTTTGGTGGAACGACGCACAGGAGCCTCCAACTAGGCGATATGAAACCGGGCCATGGGTGACCCGCTCGGCGAATGGTAGGTGGTGGCGCGGCTGGCCCCGTGACTTCCGGTGGTCGGCGCCGGTTGGCAGAGGGGGCGGGGGATTCTGGCAGGCTCTCACGATGCTGACGGCACTGGTCGAGGAATGGGATGTCGATCTGGCCAGCGGCGACCCCCTGACGTTTCCCGGGTACCGGGCCAAGCTCGACGGGCTGGACCACGAGTCGGTCCGCACCGGCCTGGCTGACCTATCGGGCACTCGCATCGTGCTGATCGAGGGTGATTTCGAGGTCATTGGCGGGTCCATGGGCCTCGTCCACGGCGAGAAGGTGGTTCGAGCCTTCGACCGGGCCACCGATGCCCGGCTACCGGTGTTGGTCGTGACCCAGTCGGGCGGCGCCCGGATGCAGGAGGGCATGGTGGCGCTGGTCCAGATGGCCCGGACCGTGGCTGCCGCCCGACGTCATGCGGCGGCCGGTCTCTTGTCGGTGGCCGTGCACCGTTCGCCGACCACCGGGGGCGTCCTCGCGTCCTACGGGTCGCTGGCCGACCTCCGGGTGGTCGAGGCTGGAGCCACCGTCGGCTTCGCCGGGCCCCGGGTGGTGGAGCAGACCACGGGTGAGGAAGTGGCCAACCGTTCGCACTCCGCCGAGACGGCCTTCGATGCCGGGTTGGTCGACGACATGGTGGTCGGCGACGACGCCGCCCTGGCCTGGGTTCGAGGCGTTCTCGGCATCGATGAGACCCCTCTGGTGGTGGCGGACCCTCCCGGTGGCCCTGCCCCCGACCCGGCCGCGGAACCGAACTCGGCCTGGCATGCCGTGCTGGCGGCCCGCCACCCCGGACGCCCGTCGGGGATCCACGTTGCCGCCGCGGCATCCACGTCGTGGATCGAGCTCGGCGTCGGCACCGATCCCGCCCTGCGCACGGCCATCGCCACCGTGGGTGGCCACCGGACCGTGGTGGTGGCCTGCGATCGCTATGCCGGTAGTGGCCGGCCCAGCCCGGCTGGCTTCCGCCTTGCCCAGCGGGGCATTCATCTGGCGGGTCGCCTGGGACTAACCGTGGTGACCTTCGTGGATACCCCGGGTGCCGAGCCTGGGTCGTCGGCCGAGAACGACGGTATAGCCGTCGAGATCGCCCGTACCTTTGCCGCCATGGCCGAGGTACCCACGGCCACCATCTCGGTGTGCGTGGGAGAGGGCGGCAGCGGCGGTGCTCTGGCCTTGGCTGCCGCCGATCGCCTGCTCCTGCAGGACGAGGCCGTGTTCTCGGTCATCGGACCCGAAGGGGCAGCTGCCATCCTCGAACGGGATGCCTCCAGAGCACCGCAGGTTGCACCCCTGCTTCGTCTCACCAGCACCGATCTCGTCGATCTGGGCATCGTCGACCGAACAGTTCCCGACGACATCGACGACACCATCGCTGCCGTGCATCACGAGCTCGACGAGGTAGCTGGTGGCCAGGCAGCGTGGGTCGGACAGGGCCGGCTCCGTCGTTTCGATGCGGCCACCGACCGCTGGCTGCGCACCACACCGACGTCACCCTGACCGTCGGCCTCGGACCTTCTTGACCGTGCGGTCAACTGTGGCAGCATGACGACGTGACCACCGGAAAAGCAGACGTCAATGGCCTCGCGATCGCCTACGAAACCTTCGGGGACCCTGGGGACCCGCCGCTTCTGCTCGTCATGGGTCTCGGTGCCCCGATGTTGGGTTGGGACGAAGGCTTCTGTGCCTTGCTCGTGGCCCGTGGCTTCCACGTGATCCGTTTCGACAACCGCGATGTCGGCAATTCCACCTGGTCGACCACCCCCGGGCTCGACCTCGGCGCCGCCGTCCTGGCTGCCCTCGGGGGAGACAACACCAACGCGCCCTACACCCTGTCGGACATGGCCGCTGATGCAGTCGGCGTGCTCGACCACCTTGGCATCGATGCTGCCCACGTCGTCGGGGCATCCATGGGCGGCATGATCGCCCAGACCATGGCCATCGAGCACCCCCAGCGGGTCCGCACACTCACCTCGATCATGTCCACCACCGGTGACCCCGACGTCGGTACCCCCGACGCTGACCTGCTCGGCACACTGGTGGCAGTCCGACCGACCGAGCGGGAAGCCTCCATCGAGTTCGGTATCGGCGTGATCAAGGCCATCAGTAGCCCCGACCACTTCGACGAGGATCGGGCCCGAGCCCGAGCCACAGCCGAGACCGACGTGGGCATCAACCCGGAAGCGACACCTCGCCAACTACTGGCCATCCTGGCCTCGGGGTCGCGGGCCGAAGGGCTCGAACGGCTCGATCTTCCCTGCCTGGTGGTCCATGGTCGTCAAGACCGGCTGGTGGCCTTCAGCGGTGGCCAACGCACCGCCGACCTGGTGGCAGGGGCCGACTTCCTGGCCATAGACGACATGGCCCACGACCTGCCCGTGGCCCACTGGCCCGCCGTAGCCGACTCGATCAACAAGGTCGCCGGCCGGGCCAACTGAGCCAACCGCGAGCCACACCTCGACCGTCAGCCACTCGAACCACCAGCCCCACAGGAGCGCTACCCCATGGGTCCCCTTTCTGGAATCAAGATCGTCGAACTGGCCAGCATCGGCCCCGGCCCCTACGCCGGCATGCTGTTGGCCGATCTCGGTGCCGACATCATCCGCGTCGACCGAGCGGCCAACGTCAGCGGCGGCGATCCCGCCACGCCACCCGGCGACACCCTGACCCGGGGCCGGCGGTCCGTAGGCGTCGACCTCAAGCACCCCGACGGTGTGGCCACCGTGCTCGACCTGATAGCCGATGCCGATGCCCTCATCGAAGGCTTTCGCCCCGGGGTGATGGAGCGGCTCGGCCTAGGACCCGATGTGTGCCTGGCCCGCAACCCGAAGCTCGTCTACGGCCGCATGACCGGTTGGGGCCAGGACGGCCCCTACGCGCCCACTGTCGGCCACGACATCAACTACATCGCCCTGGCCGGCGCTCTCGAACCGCTGGGTCGGGCCGGTGAGCAGCCCACGCCTCCACTAAACCTCGTCGGCGATTTCGGGGGCGGCGGCATGATGCTGGCCTTCGGCATCTGCGCGGCCCTGCTGGAATCGGGTCGATCCGGTGAAGGCCAGGTGATCGACGCGGCCATGGTCGACGGAGCCGCCAGCCTCATGAGCATGACCTGGTCGCTCCGAGCCATGGGCGTCTGGAACGACGAGCGGGGTACGAACATGCTCGACACCGGAGCACACTTCTACGACACCTACGAGACGGCCGACGGACGCTACGTGTCCATCGGGTCCATCGAGCCCCAGTTCTACGCTGAGCTCCTCCGTCTGACCGGCCTCGAAGGCGAAGACCTGCCCCACCAGATGGATAGGAAGCAGTGGCCGGCGTTCAAGGAACGGCTGGCCACCATCTTCAGGACCAAGACCCGCGACGAGTGGGACGAGATCATGGAAGGTACCGACGTTTGCTACGCCCCGGTGCTGTCCATGTCCGAAGCCCCGGAACATCCCCACATGGCCCACCGGGGAACGTTCACCGAAGTGGCCGGTATCACCCAGCCTGCTCCCGCCCCCCGTTTCAGCCGAACCCCTGGCAGCATCGAGCGGCCGCCGCCCCACGCCGGCCAGCACACCGACGAGATCCTCGGGGCCTGGGGGCTGTCGCCTGAGCGCATCGCCGAGCTCCGCGAGAGCAAAGCCATCGCCTGATCTCAGTCTCGTCGGAGGACGCTGGGCCCACCAGTGGCCGACAGAACCGTGGGAGCGGCAGTAGGTTCCGAAGCAATGTCCACCATCGTCAGCTTTCACGCCCATCCCGACGACGAGTCGATCGGTACCGGTGGCCTGCTGGCCACGGCTGCTGATGCCGGGCATCGCGTGGTCCTGGTGTTCGCCACCCGCGGTGAGCTCGGTACTCCGGTACCCGGGGTTTTGGCCGACGGTGAGCAACTCACCCTGCGGCGCACCGCCGAGTGCTACGACTCGGCCGCTGTCCTCGGGGTCGACCGTGTCGAGTTCCTCGGCTACACCGACTCGGGGATGATGGGCGACGACACCAACGATGCTCCGTGGTGCTTCTGGCAGGCCGACGTGGACCAGGCCGCCCGGCGGCTTGCTGCCGTTCTAGAGGAGGAGCAGCCCGAGATCCTGACCGTCTACGACGACATCGGTGGCTACGGCCATCCCGATCACATCCAGGTCCACCGGGTCGGCCGCCGGGCCGCAGAACTGGCCGGGGTACCAGTGGTGGCCCAGGGCACGATCAACCAGGACCACATAGAGACAGCCATGGCCATGGCTGCCGAGTTCGGCATAGACCTCGATGAGGTCGACGGTGGTGCCAGTCCCAGCGAGGCCCCCTCCACCGCCGGTGGACGCGATGGCGATCACGGGCGCAGCCGCACCGTCGAACGGGTTCAGTCCGACACCTTCGGCAAACCCGAGGCCGAGATCACCCACAGGGTCGACGTGACGGCAGTGGTCGACCGCAAGCGAGCCTCGATGCGGGCTCATGCCAGCCAGATCGGACCCGATCACTTCATGGTGTCGATGCCCGACGAGGCCTTTGCCTACGTCTTCGGCACCGAGTGGTTCATCCTCGATCCGCCGGTGCCTCCCAATGCACCTGAGGGCGGGCTGTTCGCCACCCTCTTCCACCCGTTGCGCTGATCGGACCATCCCGTCCGTCGACGGGGGCGCCCAGGTGGGTCGTGGTCGGACTCGGTCGTGGTGGGGTACGGTCGCCCTCTGGTTCAGGGGTTTCACCACGGGGGTCGGTAGATGTTCAGGTTTCGTACGGTGCTCGCGCCACTGGCGGTTGCGACAGCCCTTGTGGCCGTTCCGGCCCTGGTCGGGGCCACCCCCGACCCCACTGCTTCTCAGCAGTCGTCGGCCCAGACCCGGGGTGTCGACGACGACGTAGCCATCAACCAGATCCAGACCATCGGTAGCCACAACAGCTACCACCTGCTGCCCTCCGAAAAAGAGGCGGAGATCCGCCGGTCGTTCATCGGGGCCGGCGACCAACTCATGACCTACCAGCACGCCCCGCTGCCCACGCAGTTCGCGTCGCAGAAGGTCCGCCAGATCGAACTGGACATCTTCCTCGACCCGTCCGGCGGCAAGTACGCCGACCCGTTGCTGCGATCGGTGGCCGGCGACGGACCCATGGATCCGATCATGAACACCCCCGGCATCAAGGTCCTGCACGTGCAGGACGTCGACTACCGCTCCTCGTGCCTCACCCTGGTGCAATGTCTCGAGCAGGTGAAGGGTTGGAGCGATGCCAACTCCAGCCACGTCCCCATCGCCATCCTCCTCGAGCTCAAAGACGAAGAGGTGCCCTTCGACGGCTTCTCGTTCGAGATCCCCGACCCGTGGACAGCCAGTGGAATGGACACGCTCGACGACGAGATCCGTTCGGTCTTCGGACCCGATCAGGTGATCACTCCCGACGACGTTCGAGGCTCGCACGCCACCCTGGAGGAAGCAGTCCTGTCCGATGGTTGGCCCACGCTCGGTGACAGCCGCGGCAAGGTCATGTTCCTCATGGACAACGGAGGTGGCTACCGATCCGACTACCTCGCTGGACACCCGTCGCTGCAGGGCCGGATGCTCTTCACCAACGCATCACCAGGCAACGCCGATGCTGCGTTCGTCAAGGAGAACGATGCCACCAAGGAGGCCCGCATCCGCAGCCTGGTGGAGGCGGGCTACGTGGTCCGCACCCGGGCCGACGGAGACACTCGCGAGGCACGGACCAACGACACCACCTTGCGCGACGCTGCGCTGCGCAGCGGAGCGCAGTGGGTCAGCACCGACTACCCGATGCCCGGTATGGCCGTCGGCTTCACCACTTCGTACTCAGCTCAGATCCCCGGGGGCACGGTGGCCCGCTGCAATCCGGTCAACGGGCCTGCCACCTGTGTGTCAGCCGAGCTCGACACCATCTTCACGCCGATCGACCCACCAGTGGCGCCGACCACCATCACCTTGCCTGATGAGACCAGACCGAACCCGCCGGCCGGTACCCCGCCCGCCACCGGGCCCGGTGGCGTCGGCCAGGCGCCGGGGGCCACCCCAGTGGCCACCCGGCCTGCTTACACCGGCTGAGCTCCACTCCCGGTCGGGAGTGACCCACTTGCATCGTTGGTTTCAGGCCCGGCCAGTCGGCCCGGGTAACCAGCTGAGCATCGCCGGTGGCTAGTCGGTCATCGAGGTGAGGCGCAGGGGCCGGTGGTCGCTAACGTCGCCGACGTGTCGACCGGACCCTTCGCTGCGGCTTCGCCCATGTTGATCGATGTGCACACCGTGTTCGCATGGGTTGTGGTGGTCACCAACGGAGTGGCTGGGGCATGGTCGCTGATCGGCCACTACGTGGAGGCCGTTCGTCACCGCGCGCTGTGGTGGTTCACTGCGGTGGCCGAGCTGGCCATCTTTGCCCAGGTGGTGCTGGGAGTGGTCCTGGCCCAGGGCTATGGCGGCGACGGGCTCAAGATGCACATGTTCTACGGGTTCGTGGCCGCGTTCACCGTGGCCATCGTCTACAGCTACCGCGCTCAGTTGGAGCCCCACCGCTACCTGCTCTATGGCCTAGGCGGCCTTTTCCTGATGGGCCTGTGCCTACGAGCCATCTACCTCAACCCCGCCTGAGCACCCCACCCCGCCCAAAACAGTGAAACGGCGTAGATTTTGGTCGACAGACGACCAAAATCTACGCCATTCCAGGTTTTCTAGGGCTTGGGGCTGACGTGTTGGCTTGGTGGGTCAGGCGCCGGGGACGCGGCCGAAGCCCACCAGCTGGCTGCGCCAGAACGTCGCCACCTTGTCCCGACTCAGGTTCACGCCGGGCTTGCGGGCCTGCACGATGTCGCCATCGCCGACGTAGAGGGCAACGTGGCTGATGCTGGATCCCGATTTGTAGAAGACGAGATCGCCGGGCTCCAGTTGTGATTCCTTGATCCGGGTGGTCGAGGAGTACTGGGCGGCGGCGCTGCGGCCCGAGACGGTGACGCCGGCCTGCTTCCACGAGTAGAGCACCAGACCGGAGCAGTCGAAGCCACCAGCTGCTGGTGTGGAACCACCGGTCTTGTAGGGCATGCCGATCTGAGCGATGGCTGCCTCTGAGGCGATGACACCGTTGGTCTTCGGGACGCATGCCGTCATGGTCGCTGCGGCCACGAGCATTGTGGCCGCGAGGGCGAGCGGGGCGAGGCGACGAGTGGACTTCACAGCAGCTGTTCCTGACGGGTGAGGACTAGAACATCTAGACCGTAATGAAACCGCAACCTTCGTAACCAATCAGCCACACACACTCGGTCACCCCACCCGTGCCCTCCAGCCCAAAACCAGCGAAACGGCGTAGATTTTGGTCGCCTGACGACCAAAATCTACGCCATTCCAGGATGGCTAGAGGTTCACCACGGGCATGGTTGTGGTCTTGGTGATGCCGTCGAGCATCTGAACCCGGCTGACCACCATGCGGCCGAGATCGTCCATGGTTTCGGACTCGACCCGCACGACCACGTCGTAGGGGCCGGTCACGTCGTCGGCGGCGATCACGCCGGGGATCTGGCGGACCTCGGAGGCAACCGACGCGGCTTTGCCCACCTCGGTCTGGATGAGGATGTACGCGGAAACCGACATGACCTGCTGCTCCAAGGGGAAAGGCGGTGCGGGAGACACCGATGGTAGATGGGCACAGGCGGCGCGTGTTGGCCGAACGCCTGACGGAGGTGAACGACCGGAGCTGGCCCGCCCGCGACCGCTGCTGGCCCGCCGCCCCACCTGTTGCCTGCGGGGCCCCGCACCCGATGGACGAGCGCCCAGACGCGACCGTGGGCCCGCTCCCGAAGGAACGGACCCACAGCGTCGAACCGCATCAGTTGATGACGAGCGTCAGTTGGACAGGCGCTTCTCGAGCTCCTTGAGCTCCTGAGCCAGCTCGGCGGGGAGGTGGTCACCGATGAACTCGAAGTGGTCTTCGATCAGCGAGATCTCACCACGCCATGCTTCGTTGTCGACGTTGAGCAACTCGTGGAGCACCTCGGTCGACAGGTCGAGGCCAGTGGTATCGATGCCGTCGTCGAGCGGTACCCGGCCGATGGCCGTGTCGACGGCGTCGACGCTGCCTTCGACACGCTCGAGCACCCACTTGAGCACTCGGCTGTTGTCTCCGAAGCCCGGCCACATGAACGAACCGTCGTCGCCCTTGCGGAACCAGTTGACCCAGAAGAGCTTGGGCAACTTGTCGGCGTCGGTGGCCTTGCCGATGTCGAGCCAGTGATTCATGTAGTCGCCGGCGTTGTAGCCGATGAAGGGCAGCATGGCGAAGGGATCGAAGCGGACCTCGCCGATTGTGCCAGCGGCAGCGGCGGTCTTCTCGGAGCTCATGATCGAGCCGAGGAAGGTGCCGTGCTGCCAGTTGAAGGCCTCGGTGACCAACGGGACGTTGGTGGCGCGTCGGCCGCCGAAGAGGATGGCCGAGATCGGCACACCCTTGGGGTCTTCCCACAGCGGGTCGATCGACGGGCACTGCGACGCCGGAGCGGTGAAGCGGGCGTTGGGATGCGAGGCCGGCGTGCCGGACTCGGGGGTCCAGTCGTTGCCCTTCCAGTCGATGAGGTGGTCGGGGGTCTCCTCGGTGAGGCCCTCCCACCAGATGTCGCCGTCGTCGGTCTTGGCGACGTTGGTGAAGATGCAGTTCTCCGTCAGGTTGGCCACGGCATTGGGGTTGGTCTTGTCGCCGGTGCCGGGGGCAACGCCGAAGAAGCCGGCCTCTGGGTTGATGGCATAGAGACGGCCGTCGTCGCCGAACTTCATCCAGGCGATGTCGTCGCCGATGGTCTCGACCTTCCACCCCGGGAGGGTGGGGATGAGCATGGCCATGTTGGTCTTGCCACAGGCCGACGGGAAGGCGGCGGCGACGTAGCGCTTCACGCCGTCGGGGTTGGTGACCCCGATGATTAGCATGTGCTCGGCCATCCAGCCCTGGTCTCGGGCCATGGTGGATGCGATGCGCAGGGCGAAGCACTTCTTGCCGAGGAGGGCGTTGCCGCCGTAGCCGGAGCCGTAGCTCCAGATCTCATTGGTCTCCGGGTAGTGCGTGATGTACTTGTTGTCTGCGTCGCAGGGCCACGGGACGTCGGTGTCACCTTCGGCCAGCGGGGCGCCCACCGAGTGCAGGCAGCGGACCCAGTCGCCGTCACCGAGGACGTCGAGAGCGCCTTGACCCATGCGGGTCATGATGCGCATGGAAGCAGCCACGTAGGCGGAGTCGGTGAGCTGAACGCCGATGTGGGCGATGGGGGAGCCGAGCGGACCCATGGAGAAGGGCACCACGTAGAGGGTGCGGCCCTTCATGGCCCCGGTGTAGAGCTCCTTCACGACGCTCTTCATCTCTACGGGGTCCCGCCAGTTGTTGGTGGGCCCCGCATCGGCCTCGTCGACCGAGTTGATGTAGGTGCGGTCCTCGACGCGCGCTACATCGGCAGGATCGGACAGGGCCAGGTAGCTGTTGGGCCGCTTGGCGTCGTTCAACCGCTCGAAGGTGCCGGTCTCTACGAGGGTCTGACACAAGGAGTCGTACTCCTCGGCTGAGCCGTCACACCAGTGGACGGCGTCGGGCTGGAAGATCTCCGCCCACTCGTCGACCCACGCTTGGAGCTTCTTGTTGCTGGTCATGGCAGTCATGGTTCTCCAGTACAGACGTTGGGCCGCTTCAGACTTCGGGAGCCGGGCCAAAGCCCGGGGTCCCCATGTCGACTTCGGATCCGAGGCGGAGGCCGGTGACCTGCCCCTGTTCGTCGAGGTCGAAGATGACCCTCTGCCCCTGACGGAGCATGCGGAACAGGGTGCCGTGGAGCGCCCCGACCGCCAGGTCGTAGTCGGCGAGGTCGGTGTCGCACATGATGATGCCGTCGCCCGTTCCCGGGTCATAGGACTTGATCACACCTTGCACAACACGGTCCTCCACCTGTCGATGCGGTGGCGTCACCCTAGTTGTCGGGCTTCGACGGGTGCACACGGAGGCGGTGTCGGTGGGCATACCAACCAGACATGATGCCGATCGCCGTGGGCGATGGCAGCGTTCTGGGCTATGTGTGGCAACGATGCCATGCAGCCAACAGCACCGGCCGAGGCCGATGCCGTGGGGCATTCAGATTGGGTGGACGCACCGCCGGTGCGTCCGGGGGTCAGACCCGAGTGGCCTTTTGGACCTTGCCGGCCTTGAGGCAACCGGTGCACACCGACACTCGGCGCACGGTGCCGGGCGACACGATGGCCCGCACCCGCTGGATGTTCGGGTTCCAACGCCGCTTGGTGCGGCGATGGGAGTGGCTGATGCTCATGCCGAACGACGGCTTCTTACCGCACACTTCACACGTCGACGCCATCACTGCACTCCATCGCTACGGTTCGGGGATCCCATCGACCCGTTTGGGCCGAGTGGCCACGCTAGAGCCACAGGGGTCGCGATCACAAGCTGACCGGACCCGACCAGCTCACGGCAACTAGGTAGGCTGCGCGCCCATGACTTCCCTCGACCGGCTCGGTGCCGAAGAACTGCGCCAGGTGATCACGGGTTTCTCGGATGCACTGCGGGCCCACAAAGAGGGCATAAACCGCCTCAACGTGTATCCGGTGCCCGACGGTGACACCGGCACCAACATGTCCCTGACCATGGAATCGGTGGTGACCGAGCTCGAAGGAGCGGCCGCCGATCTGGTCGCCACCTGCAAGGCCATCGGCTACGGCTCTCTCATGGGAGCCCGGGGCAACAGCGGTGTGATCCTGTCGCAGATCCTGCGGGGCTTCACCCAGGTGGCGGGTGAATCGCCAGCCATAGATGGCGACGTCTTTGCTGCTGCCCTCACCGAAGCGGCCCGTGGGGCTTATGAGGCAGTGGGCAATCCGGTGGAAGGCACCATCCTCACCGTGATTCGCGAAGCGGCCGAGGCCGCCGCCGAGGCTGCCCCCGGAGACCTTGTCACCGTGGCTGATGCTGCGCTGGTCCGTGGGGCCGACGCGTTGGCCCGCACCCCCGAGATGCTTCAGGTGCTCGCCGATGCGGGCGTGGTCGACTCGGGCGGGACCGGCCTGATGCTGCTGCTCCACTCGATGCTCAACGTGATCGACGGCCGTCCTGTGCCCGAAGCAGCCGAGACCGAGGCCATGGCCGATGCCGGCAACGTCGAGGTGCTCCAAGCGTTGGCCCATGGGGACGACCACGATCACGATGATCACAACCGAACGGGCCTGGCCGACCTGCGCTACGAGGTCATGTACCTCCTCGAAGCCCCCGACGAGACCATTCCCGCGTTCAAGGACGTGTGGGCCGGCATCGGCGATTCGATCGTGGTGGTGGGAGGCGACGGGCTCTACAACTGCCACATCCACACCGACGACATCGGAGCCTCCATCGAGGCCGCCATCGAGATCGGCAAGCCCAAGAAGATCCGCGTCACCGACCTGCTCGAAGAGGTCGAGGAGGAGCGGTGGGTGCGCGAAGCGGGCGTGGATGCCGGAGAACTGCCCGAGGCCGAAGCGGTCACCACCGCGGTGGTGGCCATTGCCACCGGCGACGGGATCCGGCGCATCTTCCATGCGCTCGGTGTGCAACAGGTGATTACCGGTGGCCAGTCGATGAACCCGTCCACCGCACAGATCCTCGAAGCGGTCGAGGCCGTCAACGCCCAGGAGGTGATCATCCTCCCCAACAACAAGAACATCATCGCCGTGGCCGAGCAGGTGGATGCCACCACGAACAAGAAGGTCCGGGTGGTACCCACCCGTGGCATTCCCGAGGGCTTCGCCGCTCTCATCGACTACGACCCCGAGTCGCCGGTGGAGGCCAACTCCGATCGCATGGCCGCCGCTGCCGCCGCGGTGGCTGCCGGTGAGGTCACTCGTGCGGTGCGTGATTCGAGCTGCGACGTCGGCCCCATCGCCGAAGGCGACTACCTCGGCATCGGCCGCAAGGGCATCCTCGCGGTGGCTCCCAGCCTTGCTGTTGCCGCCACCGATCTGCTGGCCGAGTTGGTGAACGAAGAGCACGAGATCCTGTCGATCATCGAGGGCGAAGGTGCAACCGCTGCTGATACTCGTTTCATCACCGAGTGGCTCGACGAGCATCACCCCGACATCGAAGCCGAGGTCCATCCCGGCGGCCAGCCGCTGTACCCCTACTTCTTCGGCGTCGAATGATCGTGTCTGTTCGGGGCTGAACGGCTCCGGTGGGATGAAGATGAACATGTCGGTGGGCCCGCGCGCATGACCGATGGAGCGGCGAGCGTGGCCGACCAGACCGGTGGGGGCCATAGCCGTCGTCGTCATCAGCCGGCGGTTCCCGACGCACCTCTGCACAGGTCGATCCGCTCTTGGCCGTGGGCTCCCTGGCTGTTGGCTTCCATGGTGCTGCTCCGGCTCGTGGCGGTGGTGGGTATCCATCTGTACCGATATTTCGACTCGGCCGAGTACGACATCGTCGACTTCACCGGTCGGTCCCGTCGGCCGTGGGCCACGCCGCTCTTCTACGCGCTGCTGCCCGATGACCCTCGGGCGATGATCGTGACCCAGGCTTTGCTCGGCGCGGTGGCCTGGACGGTGCTGGCCTTGACCGCGGCGGCATGGTTCCGCCATCGCCACATCCAGATCGGTGTGGCGGTGACGATCGCCATGGTCGGACTGACCACCTCGGTCACCAACTGGGACACCACGAAGCTGTCGGAATCGTTGGCTCTGTCATTGACCATGCTGGTGTTGGCCGCGTGGCTCAACCTGGTACGACGCCCGGCGCTGGGTGCTGCTGCTCTGCTGCTGGCAGTGTCGCTACCGTGGGTGTTCGTCCGCCAGAGCCTGATGCCCACGGTCTGGATTCTGGTGCTGGCAGCATCGATCGGGTTGGTGTGGACGTGGGTCCGCCGGGGGCGTCGCACCGAGGCGTGGCGGGCGCTGGCCGTGGTGGTGGCCGGGTTGGCCCTCCTATGCGGTGTGGCCACCGTGTCCTACACCCGCAACCAGGAGATCGTGCGCCACAACCTGACGGTGATCGTGATGAACCGCATGGCCCCTGATGCCGAGCGGCTCCAGTGGTTCGAGGATCAGGGCATGCCGTTGCCGGCATCGGGCGGCCGGTCGTTCGACGATTTCGACCAGGACCGGAACTTCCAGCGCTGGGTCGCCGACGAAGGTTCGGGTACCTACCTCCGGTTCCTGATCGCCCATCCCTGGTACACCGCCACCGAGCCGCTCGACGACTTCGTCTACGCCCGACCGTCCTATCAGGACGAGATCCTCCCCCAGACCGCCATGCTGTCGCCAGGGGAGGGCTACGGCTCGGCCCGGCCGGTGATCCCCGAATCGTTGGAGCAGATCCTGTTCGGACCGGGCCAGACCGGCGTGGTGCTGATCGGGCTCTTCGCGGTCACGGCGTGGAGCCTGGTTCGGTGGCGATGGATCGGTCGACGGTGGATCGTCCCCCTATCAGCGGCACTGCTGGCGGTGGCCGGGCTCTACGCGGCCTGGCACGGGGCCACCCCCGAGCTCCCCCGCCTGGCCGTCGTGCCTGCCGTGGTGCTGCGCATCGCCCTGGTCCTGCAGATAGCGGTGTTGGCCGAAGGAGAGTTGGCACGCCGGTCCCCGGTCGCGAAGTCCGGGTCCTAGCCTCCACCCTGATGAACGACGGGCCGATCACCTATGGGGAGCTCGAGGGCTACGACCTTTCGGTCATCGCCGCTCTGCGGTCCCATCCGGCCAAGATCGCCCGGCTGGCCGAGATGGGCATCGAGTCGGTCCTCGACCTGATCACCACCTATCCCCGGCGCCACATCGACCGGTCTCGTCAGGAGCAGATCCGAGACCTGGAGCCCGGTGACCAGGTCATGGTGCTGGCCAAGGTGGCCCGGATCTCCAGCCGCCGCACGAAGGGCCGGCCGCCCAAGACACTGGTGACCGCCGAGGTGGGCGACGGTTCGGGCTACCTGCGCATCTCGTTTTTCAACCAAGGGTGGCGGGAACGACAGCTACCGCCGGGTACCGAAGCGGTGTTCTTCGGCAAGGTCGACACGTTTCAGGGGCGCCGCCAGATGTCCAACCCGGTGGTCGACCTGATCGGTGACAAGACCGGTCGGATCATCCCGCTGTACCCCCAGTCGGACAAGCCCCGCATCACCAGCGAGGACATGGCCACCTGGGTGCAGATCGCGTTGGCAAAGACCGACAAGCGGGGCCTGGCCGAGCCCCTCCCCGAGGTGTACCGGCAGCGCTATGGGTTCGTCGACCGGACGGCCGCCCTACGGGGCATGCACTCGCCCGATGCCATGGACGAGGTCTCCGAGGCTCGCCGCCGACTGGTGTTCGATGAACTGCTCCGGGTGCAGCTGGCTCTGGTGCTGCGCAAGCGGGCCGTGGAGCGCACGGCCAAGGGCATCGTCCACGACGGATCTGGCGAGCTGGTGACCCAGTTCCAGGACACGTTGACCTTCCCGCTAACCGGAGCCCAGGGCCGGGTGATCGACGAGATCGCCGGCGACATGACCGGCCCCCACCCGATGCACCGTCTGCTCCAGGGAGACGTGGGCTCGGGAAAGACGGTGGTGGCCGTGGCCGCCCTGCTCACTGCGGTCCAAGGTGGCCACCAGGGGGCGCTCATGGCCCCCACCGAGGTGCTGGCCGAACAGCACTTCTTGGGCATTCGAGACCTGTTGGCCGATCTGCGGGTACCCGGCGACGACCAAGAGGGATCACTGTTCGAAGGCCAGGCCGCCGTACGACCGGTGCGGGTGGAGGTGCTGACCAACCGCACCACCGCGGCCAACCGCCGCAAGCTCGCCGAAGCGCTGCTCGAAGGCACCGTCGACATCCTCATCGGTACCCACGCGCTCATCGAGGACAAGGTGGCGTTCCGGTCGCTCGGCATGGTGGTGATCGACGAACAACACCGCTTCGGTGTCGAGCAGCGCGATGCCCTGCGCCAGAAGGGGGCAGAGGGGGCCACCCCCGACGTGCTGGTGATGACAGCCACCCCCATTCCTCGCACCGCGGCCATGACCGTCTACGGCGACCTCGACGTCTCCGTGCTCGATGAACTGCCCCCCGGTCGCACCCCGATCCGCACCGAATGGGTGCAAGCGGCGGCGGGCGATGAGACCGCCGAGGGTCCGGTGTGGCGTCATGTTCATGCCGAGGTGGCCGACGGACGCCAGGCCTATGTGGTCTGCCCTCTGGTGGAGGAATCCGAGAAGCTGGAGGTCTCGTCGGCCGAGGAGACCTTCGAACGTCTCCGTCTCCAAGATCTGGCCGGACTCCGACTCGGGCTGCTGCACGGTCGCATGACCAGTGCCGACAAGGAGGCGGTCATGACTGCCTTTCGGGCCCGAGAGCTCGACGTGCTGGTGGCCACCACCGTCATCGAGGTGGGCGTCGACGTCCCCAATGCCACGGTCATGGTCATCCTCGATGCCGATCGCTTCGGCATCGCCCAACTCCATCAGCTTCGTGGTCGGGTCGGGCGTGGTGCCGCGGCATCCTCGTGTTGGCTGGTGGGGGCAGGGGCTACGCCCGACGGCGAAGCCCGTCTGGAGGCCATGGTCCGCACCACCGACGGCTTCGAACTGGCCGAGGTCGACCTCGACCTACGGGGTGAAGGGACGCTGATGGGGGAGCGGCAGAAGGGCCGCAACGACCTCAAGTTGGCGTCTCTGCGCCGGGACAAGGAATGGGTGGTGAAGGCCCGCGAGGTGGCCTTCGAGTTGATCGATGACGACCCCGATCTGTCGGGCCATCAGGCCTTGGCCGACGAGGTCACCGTGGTCCTCGGCGAGGCCGACGCCGACTTCCTGCTCAAGTCTTAGAGGTGGTGTTCAAACCACCGAACACGGGTCGGGGCCTGACGGTAGGTTGACGGCCATGGCACTCGACTCTGATCTCCGGTCCTTCGCTTCCGAACCGAACTTCGCGGCGCTGACCACGTTGATGCCCGATGGCCAGCCGCAGACACAGCTCATGTGGGTGCATGCGTCCGACGACCAGGTGCTGATCAACACGGAGGTCGGTCGTCAGAAGTTTCGCAACGTGCAGGCCGACCCCCGAGTCACCGTGACGGTGTTCGATCGCGAGAACCCCTACCGCTACGTGGAAGCACGAGGGCGGGTGGTCGGCACCGTCGGCGGCGACGAGGCCCGCAGTCACATCGACGAGTTGTCCCAGAAGTACACCGGCGTTCCCTACGCCAACCAGATCGGCACAGATCGGGTGATCCTGCAGATCGAGGTGGACAAGATCCACAAGAACGGCGTCTGAACCGACCTACCTCGGCTCGTGGCCCGGCGGTCGAGGCCCGTTCGGTATCGTCGGGGCCACCCCACGAGCGGGTACCGGCCCGACCGGTGAGATGTCGAGATGACCGGTCACGCCAACTGGCCCGGACCAGGAGAACGTTGAACGACCAGGCCAGTTCACAAAACAGAGCGGGCGGCGACGAGATCGATCGAGTGGCCGACCAAGAGATCGCCCCACCGGCCGACCAGGCCGACGTCGCCCTGGCCACGGATCGGATCGACGCCACCGAGGTGACGTTCCCGTGGGTGTGGACGCTGGTCGGACTGACGATCGTGGTCGTGGCCGTGGTGCTCGCGCTGGTGACCGAGTCACAGGGGATCGGACTCCGGTGAGTTGGCGCATCCATGTGGCCATCGCCGCAGTGGTGGGTCTGGTGGCCCGCATCGTCATCGCGGTGCAGATCCCGCCCGACGACCTGCGGGGTGACTCCTTCAGCTTCATGCTCCTGGGTCGTTTCATCAACGACCACGGCACCGAGAAGGTGTCGGCCTACTACCCGATGGTGCCGCAGGCCTACTACGGGCTTGTGGCCCGGTTGGGCGGCCTGCACGGCAGCGCTGGTGATGGCATCTTCGGTCTGGCCGGCCCACGGATCTTCGCGCTGTCGGGGGCCCTTCCAGGCGTGGCCGGCATCGTGGCCGTGGCCTTGCTGGCCCGCTACGTCGGGGGTCGGCGGGCGGGCATCATCGCGGCCTGGCTGACCGCGTTGTCGCCGGCGGTGATCTTGGCCAGCCCCCGGGTGATGAGCGAGTCGCTCGTGGTTCCGATCGTGGCTGCGGCCCTGCTGGCCTGGTATCGCTGGAACGACCGGCCCACCTTGGGTCGGGCGGCTGCTGTCACCGGCTTGTTCAGCCTGCTGGTGCTGACCAAGGCAGAAGGCATCGTCGTGTTGCTGGTGGTGGTGGCCATCGGCCTGATCGGCACGTGGCGTCAGCGGTCAGACGGGGCTGTGGCCCCTCGCATGGCCGGACTCGGCCTGGTGGCGGTGGTACCGGTGGCTCTGCTGCTGGCTTGGGGATCGTGGTCGACGGCCAACGAAGGACCCGGCCAGATCAAAGAACAGGGCATGAGCTCGTTCGGGGTCACCGCTTTGGCCGGCAACTGTGAGAGTGCCTACCGGGCCGGGCCGTTGATGGCATGGAAGTCCTACCCCTGCATCGGTCTGGGTTCCGACGACAACCCTGAAGTGATCCGATGGAACGAGAGCCTGCGCCCACGCGAGCTCCTGGTGGAGAACCTGAAGGATGCTGGGCCCGGGCAGGTGGTCGGCGTATCGACCTTGAAGGTGCTGCGAGCCAACGGTCTGTTCCTCCCGGCCAAGACGATCGATCTCCAGGAGTTCGAGCAGAACTGGCCGGCGGGAGGCTTCGACATCCAGATGGCTTGGTGGTGGGGGATCCTGGCGGTGAGCCTCGGTGGCATCGTTGTGATCCATCGGACTGGAACCCGGCTGGCCCCGCTGTTGGCCCCGGTGGTGGTGGCCAATGCCGCCATCTTCGCCACGTGGGGCAACCCCCGCTACCGGTTGCTCGGCGAACCGTCGTTGGTGGTGGTGGCGGCCTGCCTCTTGGCGGCTCTGTCGGCCGCGGTGGTTCGCTACCAGTCGCCCTCGGCGTCGCCCTCTTCGGGGACCTCGAGGTCCCAGCGATCCATGCAGTCCTCGCAGCGGTAGGCCACGAGGTCACCGGGCCAGAACCGGCCGGTGTCGTCCACTGGGGTCAGCAGGTGGCATCGGCCTCCACAGTCGACGCAGGTGATCGTCTCGGGTACCAGTGGTGCGCCGGAACTGTCGGTCGGTTCGGTGGCCATGGCGGGCACGGTAGCTGCGAGACTGCCCCAGTGACATCGACGGAGCAGCCGGATATGACCGGCAAGGTGGTGTTGGTGACAGGGGCCAATGCCGGGATCGGACGAGAGACGTCCTTGGCGCTGGCCCGCATGGGAGCCACCGTGGTGATGGCAGCCCGCAACCCTGCGAAGGGCGCCGATGCGGTGGCCTACGTGAACCATCGGTCCGATAGCGGCCGGGCCGTACCCGGTCGCCTCGACCTGGCGTCGTTCGCGTCCATCCGGTCGTTCGCGGCTTGGTTCCTCGACGAGTTCGACCGCCTCGACGTGTTGATCAACAATGCCGGTCTCATCGTCGACTCCCGCTCCGAGACCGAGGACGGATTCGAAGAGATGTTCGGCGTCAACCACCTCGGGCACTTCCTACTGACCGACCTGCTTCGAGACCGGCTGGTGGCCTCGGCCCCGTCCCGAGTGGTCGTGGTGTCGTCGCTGGCCCACCGCGTGGCCGTTCGCGGTCTGCACCGACACGACCTCCAGGCCGAGCGCCGGTTCCACGGCTTCAGCACATATGCCCGTTCGAAGCTGGCCAACCTGCTCTTCGCCCGTGAGCTGGCCCGCCAACTCGACGGCACCGGCGTTACCGTCAATGCCGTGCACCCCGGCAGCGTAAACAGTCACTTCGGTGGGGAAGGCGATTCCGGACTGATCGGTCCGCTGATCTCCACGTTCGGTAGGTACCTCCTGATATCACCGACCAAGGGAGCCCGAGCTTCGGTGCTGATGGCCTCGTCGTCGGCGCCCCGCATCGCCACGGCCACCGGTGGCTACTTCCCGAAGGGTCATCGTCGACCACCCTCACGACGGGCCCGAAACGTGGCTGCCGGCGAGTGGCTGTGGGCCGAAAGCCGGCGCCTCGTGGAGTCGGTCTCGTGAAGAGCTCTCGCCGCGGAACGTTGCGAGTGGTGTCGGGTACCGCTCGTGGCCTGCGATTCACCACATCACCGGGAACCGATACCCGCCCCACCTCAGACCGGGTTCGTGAAGCCGTGTTCAACGCCCTCGACAGCCTGGGGGCGGTCGAGGGGGCTCTAGTGCTCGATGCCTATGCCGGTAGCGGGGCGCTCGGCATCGAAGCGGCGTCACGGGGAGCAGCCCACGTGACCTATGTCGAACGGGACAATGCCGCTCGGGCCGTGCTGGTCGACAACCTGAAGAGCACAGGGTTGGAGGCCACAGCAACGGTGCAGGGCGGCGACGGGATGCGGGCGGTAGCCTCGGGGGAACCGTGGGACCTGGTGCTCATAGACCCCCCGTATGCCTTCTCCGAGTGGCCGATGCTGCTCGATGTGGTCGCCGGGTGCCTGGCCCCCGCCGGGGTCGCCGTTCTCGAATCGGACCGGGCCATCGAGCTGCCGTCGTCGTTGCATGCCATCAGGACCAAGCAGTACGGAAGTACGGTGGTGGTCTTCGCCGCACTCACAGGAGCCCACACGTGACTCGGGTGTTGTATCCGGGATCGTTCGATCCCATCCACAACGGACATGTCGAGCTCATCGAGGTTGCCTCGCGCCTATGGGACGAGGTGGTGGTGGCGGCCATCAGCAATCCCCAGAAGGACAAGGGGCTCTTCACCCTCGACGAGCGCCAGGAGCTGGCCCGCCAGTCGGTGGCCCATCTGCCCAACGTGTCCATCACCAGCTTCTCGAGCCTGGTCGTCGATCTGGCCCGTGACCTCGATGCCGACTTCATCGTCAAAGGCCTCCGGGCCGTTTCCGACTTCGAGTCGGAGCTTCAGCAGGCTCAGATGAACCTGGCCATCTCCGGGGTGCACACCGTGTTCCTCCCGTCGGCCACCACCCACTCGTTCGTGTCGTCGAGGTTGATCCGCGAGATCGCCCGCTTCAAGGGCGACATCAGTTCCACCGTCCCCCCGGCAGTGGCCGAAGCGCTGGCGGCCCGCTTCCCATGATCACCCAGGAGCAACGGCGATGAGATACGAAGACGAAGCGCCATACGACGCGGCCGACGACCTTCTAGAAGATGTCGACGAAGACAGCGGGCCCGAGGAGCAACGGGGCCGTCTGCGTCGGCGTAGCCAGCCGGCCGAGGCCGAAGATCTGCTGCGGCGGGTGGCTCAGTTGATCGAAGGGGCCCGGCCCATTCCGTTGTCGGCCTCAGCCAAGATCAACAACAAGGACGAGGTCCTCGATCTGCTCTACGAAGCGCTCGAGCGGCTGCCCGACGACCTGCGCGATGCCCGCTGGCTCAAGAAGGAACGCGAAGAGTTCCTGGCCAAGATGCGATCCGACGGCGAGGAGATCACCGATGCCGCCCGGGCCCACGCCGAACGGATGGTGCAGCGCACCGAAGTGGTCAAGGCCGCCGACCATCGAGCCCGTCGCATCGTCGACGGCGCCGAGGCCGAAGCCCGTCGCCTCCGTCTGGAATGCGAGGACTACTGCGACCAGAAGCTGGCCACCTTCGAGATCGTGCTCGAGCGCACCATGAAGGTGGTCATGGCTGGGCGGGCCAAGCTCCAGGCCTCGAACCTCGACCGACACGACCCGTTCGACGAACCCTTAGCGGAGCATCAGCGAGGGGACCTCCCGTGACCGATCCGGCGCGCCGGCCTCATCTGCGCGTCTCGGTCACCGAGATCCGTCGCCACCCCGGTAGTCGCCTCCCCGTGCACGGTGCTGTGATTGCCGAGGGCCTCACCCTCCCCGACGTTGGTGTCGGGGTGGAGGATGGTGCCGAAGTCGTCTTCGACGGTGAACTGGAGTCGATCTCCGAGGGGGTTGTGCTCACGGGTACGGCCACCGTGCCCTGGTCGGGTGACTGCCGACGTTGTCTCACCGACGTCGGGGGTACGGCCACCGTCGACATCCGTGAGATCTATGAGGTCCATCCCACCGATGGCGAGACCTGGCCGTTGATAAAAGAAGAGGTCGACCTCGGCCCGATGCTGCGCGACGCCGCCCTGTTGGCCCTTCCACTGGCCCCCCTGTGCGGGGACGACTGTCTCGGCCCAGCCCCCGACTCGTTTCCCGCGATGGTCGAGGCCGACGAAGTCAACGATGCGCCCGATGCCGACGAGCCTCCCCGTGACCCACGGTGGGCTGCGCTCGACGGCCTCGACCTGTAGCCCTCGGCGAGGTCGGCAGCACTCGACTTCGATCCGATCGCCTGTCCCCGCTACCATCTGTCCCTTGCGCCGGGCGCACCGCCGCGCCTCCGACATCAACTCCAGGACACGACGATGGCAGTCCCAAAGAAGAAGACCTCAAAGAGCAAGTCCCGCAGCCGCCGCGCTTCGGCCTGGCAGCTGCACGCTCCCTCGCGGAGCGTGTGCCCCCGTTGTGGCGCCGCCAAGGTGCCCCACATCGTGTGCGGCAACTGTGGCTGGTACCACGGCCGCCAGGCCATCGAGGTCGACTGACCCCGTTGGCTTCGGCCGCGGTCTGTCGGCAGTAGCGTCGTACCGATGACCAGCAACAACCGCCTGCCCGTTGCCATTGACGCAATGGGAGGCGACGGAGCCCCAGCCGAGATCGTGGCTGGGGCTGTGCGCGCCCGAGATGAGCTCGGGGTGGCAGTTGTGCTCGTGGGTCGGCCCGACGAGATCGGTGATACCCAGGGCATCGAGGTGATCCCGGCATCCGAGGTGATCGCCATGGATGCCGATCCTGGCAAGAGCGTCCGCACCATGAAGGACTCGTCGCTGGTGCGCGCCGCGGAAGCCGTGCGCGACGGCAAGGCTTCGGCCATGGTCTCTGCCGGCAACACCGGAGCCACCATGGCCTCGGCCCTACTGCGGATGAAGCGGCTACCCGGGGTGTTCCGACCGGCCATCGCCACCCCCATCCCGTGCCCCGGTGCCGACAGGCCCACCGTGCTGCTCGATGCGGGGGCCAATGCCGAGTGCAGTGCTGAATGGCTGGTGCAGTTCGCCCAGATGGGAACCGTCTACGCCCGACACCGCTACGGCCTGGATTCGCCCCGGGTCGGTCTGCTGTCCATCGGTGAGGAACCCACCAAGGGCAATGCCCTGGTGAAGGAGACCCACGCGTTGTTGGCCGAAGGTAGTTGGGCATCCACGTGTGGCGGCACGTTCGTGGGCAACGTCGAGGGCCGAGACATCATGTCGCCCGACGTCGACGTGGTGGTGACCGATGGTTTCACCGGCAACGTGGTGCTCAAGACCCTCGAGGGCAGCATGAAGGCCCTCGTGAAGGCCATCCTGGCCACCTTCGACACCGACGAGGCCACCAAGGCTGCCGGCGATGTGCTCTTCCCGGCGCTGCTGCCGCTCTACGGCCAGCTAGATCCCGACAACACCGGTGGGGCAATGCTCCTCGGGCTCAAGGGCCCGTGCATCATCAGCCACGGCAGTTCGTCGGCCACGGCCATCGTCAACGCGGTGAAGGTTGCCGTGGAGATGGTCGACGTCGATCTCGTGGGGGCAGTGGCCGAGACCATCCGCCCCGCTTCCGCCTGAACGGCAGCCCCATCAGCGGTCGTCGTCGACGACGGCCGGCTTCTTCTCCTTCGACGAATCGCCCTTGACCAGGCTCTTGAGTCGAGCCTTGGCCTTGGTGCTCGTGGCCGGGTCATAGTCATCGACCACTGATTCGCGCTCTGACTCTGGTTCGGCTTCGATGCTCGGCTCGCTCGCCGTATTCGGGGGCAGCACCGGGGGTAGGGGCAGCACCGGTGCTGCAAGCCATGCCGCCAAGGCCTTGGGGATCGGCCCTCCGGCCTCGCGGCGGGCTGTCACCTGCTCACGGAGTCGGGCGGTGAGTGTCGCCTCGCCATCGGTCCATCCGTGCTTGGAGCGGTCTTGCTCGGACCGCGCTCCTGCGGCATCGGCCAGGTCGTCACGCTGCGACTTGTCGGGGTTGGTCCCGAACAGCGATGGCAGCGGCCCGGCCAGGTCTCGCAACTGGATCCTGGTCTTGGTGAGGAGGGTGGTCAGATGGCAGAGGTCTTCGGGGAGACCGAGTAGTTGATCGGCCGCTCTCATCCAACCGTGGTCGAACGAGATCGAAATGAGGGCCGGATCGATGGTCATGGTGTCGTGAACGTCGATCTCGGGGATGACCAGCCGTACCTTCTCACCCCACCCGCGTGGGGGGTCGAGCTCCTTGCGAAGGGTCTCGTTGGTGGCGATCTCGGCGGTGACCCGCCTCATGATGTCGAAGAGTCCTCGCTCGGCATAGGAGTAGGACGGGGTGATGGCCGGGGAACTGGCCGAGATGGCGATGGCAACGTCGACGTCGAGCGTGTCGAGGAGGATGGCCAGCGGGAGGATCTCGCGGGCACCGCCGTCGACGTAGTGCTCCTCGCCTATGCGCACCGGCGGGAAGGCCACCGGGATCGAAGCCGACGCGACCAGGGCATCGGCCAAGGGGACGCGGGGATGGTCGAGAGGGTTGCCGGCCCGGTCGAGCATCTCGCCCTTCTCGGTGATGTAGCGCAGTTCTCCTGATTCCAGTGAGACCGCTCCGATTCTCAGGGCGATCCCTGATTCGGCCACCCGCTCCAGGTCGAGCTCGCGAGCGATGAGGTTGGCCACCGGTTGGAGCGAGAGCAGCGACTGGGCCTTCAGGGCATCCTTGATGGCGTCGACGGTCCCGTCGGTCTCCTCAGGGCGCCGAACCAAGCTGTTGACCACTCGAACTGCCACCCGGACGGCCCCGGCAGCATTGCCCTCGCCGTTCGACTGCCGGAGTGCAGAGGCCCACGAGGCCGAAGCCAGGATCCGTTCGAGCCAGGGCTCGGGCTCCCACATGTGCTCGTTGACCCGCATGTCCCGCCACAGCCTCTCGACCTTGTCGATGGCCGGTTCGTGCTCGTCGTCGTCACCATGGGCGAGCGCGACCGCGTTTAACGCTCCCGCAGAGTTGCCGGTGATGGCCACCGGACGCACGCCTAGGTGGTCGTACACGAACCGCAGGGCCCCGGCTTCGAAGCTACCGAGGGACCCACCGCCGCTGATGGCCAGGCCGACCCGCTTGCCGGCCAGTTCCCCCCGCACCCGTTCGAGGGCGGTGGTGGCCTCTTCCCCCCACAATGCCTCCAGCTCGTCGGCCGACGGCGCATCGTCGGGAATGGTGAGCGCAGGCCCCGAGAGCAAGGCCACCGCATCAGCGATGGCCTCCTCCAACGGCGACAGTTCGAGTGTCGCTCCGGTCTCAGCGTGAGCGGGCCTGTCGGGCTCGACAACCTCGCTGACCTGCTCGGACGCGTCATCGACGGGGTCGACGTCGGAAGGTTCGGTGGGGTCGCTCACAGCATCTCCGGGGTCGAGTTCGGTGCTCGGTCGTCCTATCTTGGCGGACTGGACCGCTGATCGGAACCCGACCCGAGAGCAGGGCATCCTTTCACGAGCGCACAAAGTTTTAGACCGAGTACAGTACTACTCGCTCGTTTCGTCTGATCAGGAGAAATCACGTGCCCGCAGAGTCCAATGTCGAGATGGTGCCCATGACGCGCCAACAGGTGTTCGAGTTGGTCCGAGACCGTCTCGCCGACATCCTCGAGACCGAACCAGGCGGGATCTCTGAAGGCGACTCGTTCAGCGACGACCTCGGAGCCGATTCCTTGGCCCTCATCGAGCTCGTCGACGAGCTCGAAGAGGAGCTCGGTGAACGTTCGGTCGGATTCCGCATCGAAGACGAAGACCTCGAAGATCTCAAGACCGTCCGCGACGCAGTCGACTACGTCTTCGCGAAGCTGGACGGCAAGTAGCCAAGTGCCCGCCCCGGGCCTGGCCGAGCCCGACACATCCATGTCCGAAACAAGAACCTCCACTCCGGTACTTCGCAGTTCGTCCGGTCTCGAATTTCCCATCCCGGCCGACAAGCTGGCCCGCTTCATCGAGCAGCTCGGCCACGACTTCGTCGACCCCGGGTTGCTCGGCTGCTCGCTCACCCATCGTTCCTGGTGTGCCGAGCATGCCGGGTTCGAGTCCAACGAGCGGCTGGAGTTCCTGGGGGATTCGGTACTCGGGGTCATCGTCTCGGCCTACCTGTTCCGCTCTCATCCCGATGCCGGAGAAGGTCAGCTGTCGCTGATCCGGGCTTCGGTGGTCTGCTCCACCGCTCTGGCGGAGATGGCTGCCGACCTCGGCCTCGGTGAAGTGTTGTTGCTCGGCAAGGGCGAGGCAGCCTCAGGCGGACGGGAGCGGCCGTCGATCCTTGCTGATGGCATGGAAGCGGTCATCGGGGCGGTGTTCCTCGATGGAGGCATCGCCGCAGCACGTAAGCTGGTGCTCAGCATGGTGGAGCCTCGGCTCGAAGATGCCGGCGTCCCCGACCACAAGAGCCGCCTGCACGAGCGGGTGGCCCAGGAGCACGACCGTCAGATCCGTTACGAGATCACCGATGCCGGCCCCGAACACGACAAGACCTTCCGAGCGGTGGTCCTCCTAGACGAGGCCCCGTTCGGGGTCGGCTCCGGCCGATCCAAGAAACAGGCCGAGCAGGCTGCGGCGCGTGAAGCGTGGCTGTTGCTCGACACCCAAGACGGGGCTTCCAGCCCTGCACGAGACGGGGACCGCCCCGCACGAGAGGATTCTGATGGCTGAAGTACCCGAGATCGAGACCTTGCGCCGAGATCTCGACCGAGATATCGGCGGTAAGCGAATCAAGACCGTGGAGGTACCCGGATCGGGTGCCATCCCCCGGCACGCCAGCAAGAAGCAGTTCGCCAGCCTCCTGGAAGGGGCCAAGATCACCCAGGTGGTCCGGCGAGATCTTCTACTGGTGGCCAAGTTGGACTCCGGCGACGCGCTGGTCACCGACCTGAGTGGCGGCGGCCACTTCCGTCGTCACGCGGCCAAGGACCCGCTCGACAAGGCAACGAAGATGGTCATCACCTTCACCCAAGGCGGCCACCTGAGGTCCATTGACACGAACGGCAAGCTCGAGCATTTCGTGGTCCCCTTCGATGGCCTGGCCGAGGCCGTTCCCGCTTTGGCCACCCTAGGCATCGATGTGCTCGACGAGCCGGTGTCTTGGACAGTGTTCGGGGAACGGATCCTCCAGCACCGCAACGTGCGCCTGCGCAACCTGCTACTCGACCGGACGGTGCTGGCCGGTGTCGGCCCCATGTACGCCGACGAGATCCTGTATGCCTCCGGCCTTCGTCCCGACCGAGTGGTGTCGTCGTTGTCCACCCAAGAGATCCGCCGGTTCTTTCGGGCTGTGGTGGAAACACTGCACGAGTCGGCCAAGCACCGGGGCGTCACTGCCTCAGATGGTCAGTACCTCGACCTGACCGGCAAGCCCGGAAACTGGAGCGAGCTCCAGGTGTTCGAGCGGGATGGTCTGGCCTGTCGTCGGTGCCGAGGTGTGATCTCGAAGATCCGTCTCAGCAACAAGACCGCCTACCTGTGCGAGGACTGCCAGGTCTGATCCGGTCGCCCTGCCGCCACCGTGTCCGACGGTGAGCGGCAGGGGTCGACAATGCGTGGAACGACTCAGCATTCGAGCACGCTCCGAATCAATTTCCGTAGTCCTTCACCGTCGAGGTGGCTGTCGTCGGCGAAGCGGGAACGGTGATCGCCACCGGTTCGGCTCGCTCGCCGTCCTGGAGTCATCAGCGACATCGATGGTGCAGGTGGCGGTAGACGCTGATCCCACGGTTCGGGGCGCGGCGAGCTCACCGGTATTGCCGCCAGCTGATACCCGCGGTTTGATGACGAACTAACGTGACCCGTCGGCCGTTTCCCAGGAGTTGCTGGTGTTCCTGAAGTCATTGACCATCAAAGGCTTCAAGTCGTTCGCCGATGCCACCACGCTCACGATGGAACCGGGCGTCACCGTGGTGGTGGGCCCCAATGGCAGCGGCAAGTCCAACGTGGTCGATGCCATCGGTTGGGTGCTCGGCGCCCAGGCCCCCAAGGCCGTGCGGTCCCAGAAGATGGACGATGTCATCTTCGCCGGTACGTCCAAGAGGCCCGCTCTCGGGCGAGCCGAGGTATCGCTCACCATCGACAACTCCTCGGGGATGCTCCCCATCGAGTTCAACGAGGTCACCATCACCCGGATCCTGTTCCGCAGTGGTGATAGCGAATACTCGATCAACGGTGTGCCGTGCCGCCTGCTCGACATCCAGGAGTTGCTGTCGGATTCAGGAGTGGGCCGTCAGCAGCATGTGATCGTCAGCCAAGGCCAGATCGATGCCGTGCTCAATGCTCGCCCCGAAGACCGTCGTCTGATCATCGAAGAAGCAGCCGGTGTGCTGAAGTTCCGGCGGCGCAAGGAGAAGGCCGAGCGGCGGTTGGTGGCCACCGAAGGGAACCTCACCCGCCTCCAGGACCTTCTGCGCGAGGTTCGGCGTCAGCTCCGACCGCTGGAGAAGCAGGCCGATGCTGCTCGCCGTCATGGCGACGTCGTGGCCGAGCTCACCACCCTGCGCATCTACATGGCTGGCTTGGAGCTCACCCGCCTGCGATCACGCCTAGAGGCCGGCCAACGGACAAGACACAGCTTGCAGACCGAGGAGCGCGAGGTGCGGGCCCGGCTCCGCCAACTCGATGCCGACGTGCTGACCACCGAGGCTCGGCTCACGGCCATGGGTGGCGATGAACTCGGAGACGCGCTGGTCCGCTTCGAGTCTTTGCGGGAGAAGGCCCGGGGCCTTGGGGCGGTGCTCACCGAGCGCCGCCGAGGCATCGAACGCGACCGCGGAGCTTCGGTCGACGAAGGCGTGGTGGCCAACCTCGAAGCCGAGGGGGCCCGCTTGGCCGACGAACTCGCCGAGGTGGGCCGGCTGGTGGCCGCCCTTCAACCGCAGGCCCAAGAGGTGGACCGGGCCGAAGCCGATCTGGCCGTGGCCCGCCAGGATTTCCAGACCGAATGGGCTGACGGGGTTCCTGCGGTGGCCGGTGCCGCCGCTGAGGTCCGGGGCGAACTGGCCGCGGTGCGAGCCTCGGTAGAACGAAATGACACCGAGGTGAACCGGGCCCGCAGTCGCCTCGACAACCTCGAGCAGAAGCTGGCCCGCCTCACCGAAGAGGCCCGACGGCTCGCCGAAACCTCTAGCGCCTGCCAGGCCGCCGAAGAGCCTTTGGCCGATCAGCTTCGCCACGCCGAAACGGCCCGGGTCGCTGCGGAATCAACCCGTGATCGAGCAGAAGAAGCTTCCCGGCTGGCCGAGGCCGAACGCCACACCTGGACGGCCCGAGCCGATGCCCTGTCGCTGGCTCTCGATCAGGCCCGAGCCCGGGCCGGGGCCGAGCGGTTGGCAGCCGTCGACGGCGTGGTGGGCACCTTGCTCGACGTGGTCGAGGTCGATTCTGGCTGGGAAGCCGCGTTCGAAGCCGCGGTCGGCGAAGCAGTGGCTGCGGTGGTGGTCGACTCGGTAGACACCGCCCGTCGCGCCCTGGCCGAACTGCGCAGTGGCGATGCTGCTGGTGCCGTCCTGGCGTTGGGTGCTGGCCGGGTGGCCAGCACCCGTCTGCCGGGGGAGTCGGTGCGGGCCCACGTGCGGGGCATCCGTCCCGGTGTCGATGAGTTGCTCGACGTGCTGGTCGGCGGCTGTGTGGCTGTGGCCGACTGGACCGCGGCGGTAGACGTGGCCCTGTCCCAACCCGATGCCGTGGTGGTCACCATGACCGGCGACCGGTTCGGGCCCACGGGCTGGCGAGTCGGGGCTGCTGGTTCTGGAGCCACCGGCGCGGCCCTCGAAGAAGCCCGCAGCCGGGCCGAAGCTGCCAATGCCACGGCCGCAGACGCGCGCCAGCAGGCCATCGCGGCACGGGAGGCAATGGTCGAGACCCGGCAGGCGGAGGCCGACCTGTCGAAGCAGGTCGACCGCAACACCGCCCGGATCTCATCGTCAGCCGACGCTCTGAAGCGGGCCGAGCGGGAGCGCACCGATGCCGAGACCGAGGGCGAGACCCTGCGGGCCGCGGTGGTCGAACTGGAGGAGCGGGCCCGTCGCGATGCCGACCGTGTCGCCGAGTTGGAGGCGCGTCTTCCCGCGCTCGAAGCCGAGGAGTCGGCGGTGGTCGAACAGGGGCGGGCCATGGCTGAAGCCCGGTCTCGACTCGAGGAACGGGCCCGGACCGTCACCACGGCCCGCAACGACCTCGACGTGCGGGCGGCCAGCCTGGAAGAACGTCGGGCCTCGCTCACCCGACGCATCACCGAGATCGAAGAACGGCTTTCCCGCCATGTGGAAGCGCGGCGTCAGGCCGAGCAGCGTCGCATCGAACTGGATCGCAAGGCCACCGCCACCGACGCACTGTCGACCTACGTCGCCGAACGCCTCACGTTGGTAGAGAACGAGCTCGGTCAACTGCGGGAACGGCGTCGGGTCCAGTCCGAGGCCACCAGGGCCGTCACCACCCACCTGGAAGCCACCCGCAAGGACAGGGCCGCGGCCGAACAGTCGCTGGCGCAGATCCGTGAACGGGCTCAGCGTGCCGAGCTCGCCGATGCCGAGGTGCGAGTCCGCTTGGAAGGAGCTGTCGAGGCCGTTCGTCGGGACCTGGATCTGGAACCAGAGGCAGCGATGGCCGCAGTGGCGCCCGAGTTGCCCGAGAACACCACCGGCCCGGCCCGAGTCCGTGAGCTCGAACGAGACCTGCGGATCATGGGGCCGATCAACCCCTTGGCCCTCGAAGAGTTCACCGCCCTCCAGGAGCGCCACGAGTTCCTGCAGGAACAGTTGGAAGACGTGAAGTCGACCCGTCGAGACCTCAGCAAGGTCATCAAGGCCATCGATGCCGAGATCGTGAGCGTCTTTTCTTCGGCTTTCGCCGAGGTGGCGCTCAACTACACCCAGCTGTTCGAGACCCTGTTCCCCGGAGGTCAGGGGCGGCTGAAGCTCACCGATCCCGAGAACCTGCTGGATACCGGCATCGAGGTGGAAGCCCGGCCATCGGGCAAGAACGTCCGGAAGCTGTCGCTGCTATCAGGTGGTGAACGGTCGCTCACCGCTCTGGCCTACCTGTTCGCGGTGTTCCGGGCCCGGCCCAGCCCCTTCTACGTGATGGACGAGGTGGAAGCGGCCCTCGATGACGTGAACCTGTCTCGCTTCCTCGGGTTGATCCAGGAGTTCCGTTCCGACGCGCAGCTGATCATCGTCAGCCACCAGAAGCGCACCATGGAGGCAGCCGACCTGCTCTACGGCGTCACCATGGCTCCCGGCGGTTCCAGCCGAGCCGTGAGCGAGAAGGTGAAGAGCTAGCCGAATACTCACGGGACGGTGACTCGGAAGGCTCGAATTGAGCCAAAGCTGAGGTGTCCCGCAACGGCACCTTGGGGATACGCCAAGCCGCCCTCGCGGTGAGGTTGCGCTCTACGCTGGGGCATATGGGTACGGCAGTGCTAGGGAGTTCATCGGCGAGGCGCCGACGCCGAGGTCTGGGGCTGGTACTGCTACTGGGCGTCCTCACTGGGCCGGCGTGCGGCGACGGTTCCGCCGATACCGGGGCTACCTGCGAGAACAAGCCGTCGAAAGTCGTCCGGGAACGCCCAGTAGACGTCGCCTACCGCGGCCCGTCGAACGCAACAGCGCTCACGGCCTTTCCGAATCTCGTGGTGCAGGTGACCAACAGCCAGCCGTCGGTCGAGCGGGTTCGGCTGAAGTTCGACGGGA
>JBDTBS010000095.1:0-12939 GCA_039924035.1 Aquihabitans sp.
TCTCGTTGGAACGCATCGGCGAACCGAGCGTCTCTCGGGTCAACGTCGACCGCCGGGTGATCTTGGCCCTGCTCATCGGGGCAACGCTGCTCTTCGTCACCGAGGCCCCAGCATCGCCATACCGTCAACCGTGGGACTGGGGCAATCGTCAGGCGGTGGAGGTGGCGGCCACTGAAGCGGCTGATCTGGTGGTAGAGGCGGATGCAGTTGCCGTCTCACCGACGTTCACTGCGGCAGTCGCACGGCGGGCCGTGCTCGTCGAGGTTCCACTAGACCCCCTGGATTTCACCGAGGAACAGGTGTCGAGCATCGCCAACCAGGTCGACAAGGTCCTCCTCGATACCTCCAAGGACATGGACCGCGACGGCATCCCCGTGTGGTCGGCGGTCCGTCGCGACACCGTGTTGGCTCGATTCGGAGACCAGGGGTTCACCGTCGTCTACGCCGCCGAAGGCGTCTACCTGCTCGAACGGGATTAGCCGGTGGGCAAGCCGTGGTCAGGCATCGACCACTTCGGTGCGGCCCATGGAACGAAGAGCAGCACGGACGGCTTCAGCCGCCTGTTCCAAAGATTCTGCGCTGGCGGACGGGTCGGCCCGAGAGAAGTCGAGATCGGCTTCGCTTTCGATCGGGATGACGTGAAGGTGCGTGTGAGGAACCTCCATCCCGGCGATGATGAGCCCGATCCGGGTGGGGGAGAAGGCCTGCTGCTGGGCTTGTCCGATGATCTGGGCCACCTCGCTCAGGTGACGGTTGAGCTCCGGATCGAGGTCGATCCAGTGATCTACCTCCACCCTGGGAATCACGAGCATGTGCCCGGGGCGCAGCGGGGCGATGGTGCCGAACACGACGCACTGTTCGTCTTTCCAAACGAACCGGCCGGGGATCTCGCCGTCGATGATGCGGGTGAAGATGGAGGCCATACCCGCAGCCTAGGGAGCCCAACTAGCGGCAGGTCCGAGCGCAGGTCCTGCCGCGCGAAGGCCTCATCGGTAGGATCCCGCCATGCCCGCCGCCGTCCCTCCGGTCACCGGAACCGAGCCTGCCGTCGACGACGAACCCGCACACGACGCCATCCTGACGATCCCCAACGTGATCTCGCTCATCCGGCTGGTGTGCATGCCGGTGTTCGTGTACCTCCTGTTCGTTCAAGAGAACCGGGCCGCGGCGGCCTGGTTGCTGGCTGCCCTCGGGACCACCGACTGGATCGATGGCTACATCGCCCGCCGCTATCACCAGATCTCTGACCTGGGCAAGATCCTCGACCCGGTGGCCGACCGACTTCTCTTCTTCGTGGGCGTCGGCGGCATCCTCATCGACGGATCTGTACCTGTCTGGTTCGCGGCGATGGTGCTGGTGCGCGAGCTCGTGGTGGCGGTGACCACAGTGGTCCTGGCCATGCTCGGTGCCCGTCGGATCGACGTCACATGGTGGGGCAAGGCCGGCACGTTCGCGCTCATGATGGCCTTCCCGTTCTTCCTGGCCTCACACTCCACGCTGGGTTGGGCTGACACCGCACGGTTCTTGGCCTGGGCCACCGGCATCCCCGGCCTCGTCTTCAGTTACATCGCCTGGATCATGTATGCGCCGCTGGGCATGAAGGCTTTGCGCGAGGGTCGCGCCGACCGGACCGCGGCCAGTCCTTCGACCACCGCCTGACCACCGCCTGACAACCGCCACCCACGGGAGTCGGTTCGGCTGTCATTAGCGGCGCTCCTCGCCGATCGGTCGATTGATGTGACGGGGGACGGGTAGCTTCAGTGGCATGAAGGCCGTGATCATGGCTGGCGGCGAAGGAACTCGACTCCGCCCGCTCACCTCCAATTGTCCGAAGCCGATGCTCCCGTTGGCCAACCGTCCGATGATGGAACACATCATCACGTTGTTGAAGCGTCACGGGGTCGACGAGGTGGTGGTCACGGTGGCATTCCTGGCCAACCAGATCCGCAACTACTTCGGCGATGGCTCCGAGTTCGGCGTGAAGATGGTCTACGCCACCGAGGAACAACCGCTCGGCACAGCTGGATCTGTTCGCAATGCCATGGATGTGCTCGACGAGCGCTTCCTGGTCATCTCCGGCGACGTGCTCACCGACATCGATCTGGGCAAGATCCTGGCCGCCCACGAGGAGAAGCAGGCCATGGCCACCATCGGCTTGGTGGCGGTCGAGAACCCGCTCGAGTTCGGAATCGTGATCACCCACGAAGATGGATCGATCGAACGCTTCTTGGAGAAGCCCACCTGGGGACAGGTGTTCAGCGACACCATCAACACCGGTATCTTCGTGCTCGAACCGGAGATCTTCGACTTCATCCCGCCCGACCGGCCCGTCGACTTCTCGAGCGAGGTTTTCCCGGCGCTGCTGGAGGCAGGCAAGCCCTTGTTCGGCGCGGTGGCCCAGGGCTACTGGGAGGACGTCGGCACGCTCGAGGCCTACATGTCGGCCCACAAAGATGTCATGGACGGCAAGGTCGACGTCGACGTACCGGGCTTCGAGATGGCGCAGGGCGTGTGGCTCGGGGAAGGCGCCGACGTGCACCCCGATGCCAGCATCGAAGGCTTCGCCGTGATCGGCGAGAACTGTCGGGTGGAGGCCGGGGCCCGCATCGGTGACTACACCGTGCTCGGCAACAACGTGCGGGTACGTGGTGGCGCCGACATCGAACGCAGTGTGGTCCACGAGAACGCCTATCTCGGCGAAGGAGTGAAGCTGCGCGGCGCTCTGATCGGGCGGTCCACCGATGTACGCCGCGGTGCCCGCTGCGACGACGGATCGGTCGTCGGAGACGAGTGCTTCATCGGGGACAACGCTCACGTCTCAGCCGACGTCAAGATCTACCCGTTCAAGACCGTCGAAGCTGGGGCGGTCATCAACTCATCGATCATCTGGGAATCGAAGGGAGCCCGCAGCCTGTTCGGACGCGACGGCGTGTCGGGCCTGGCCAACGTAGACATCAACCCCGACCTCGCGGTGCGGGTGGCCATGGCCTTTGCCACCACCCTGCGCAAAGATGCCACCGTCATCACGTCGCGGGACTCGTCCCGGGCGGCCCGCATGCTCAAGCGGGCGTTCATGGCCGGTCTCAACGCCAGCGGCATCAACGTGATGGACCTCGAAGTGGCATCGGTACCGGTCACCCGCTTCCTCACCCGGCAGCCTCAGTCCGACGGCGGCGTCACCATCCGCTTGGTCGACGGCGACCCGCAATCGGTGATGATCCGGTTCTTCGACCGTGATGGCCTCGACATCACCACCGATGCCCAGCGCAAGATCGAGCGCCTGTTCTCCAGGGAAGACTTCCGGCGGGTCCTGGCCAGCGAGATCGGTGACATCGGCTTCCCGCCCCGCGCCCTCGAGCAGTACACAGCGGCGCTCGGCGAGACGGTGGACCTGTCGGCCGTGCGGGCCAGAGGCTTCAAGCTGGTCGTCGACTATGGCTACGGCGCCAACGCGTTCGTCATGCCCAATGTCTTCAGCAAGCTGAATGCCGACGTGCTCGGGGTGAACCCCTATGCCTCCACCCGGCAGCGCATCACCGCCAACCGGGAAGATGCAGAGGCCAACGTCAGCCGTCTGGTCAAGGCTTCCGGAGCACATCTCGGGGCCCTGATGGATGCCGACGGCGAGCACCTGACGCTGGTCGACGACGAGGGCCAGGTCCTCACGGCCGACGAGGCCCGACTGGCCTTCGTTTCGCTGGTCAGCGGCCACATGCTTGGCAACCGCATTGCCCTGCCGGTCAACGTCAGTTCCGTGGCCGACGAGCTGGCTGCGGCCAACGATGTGACCATCAAGCGCACCAAGACCTCGACCACCGCCTTGATGGCTGCCGCCACCGAATCTGGCGTGGGCTTCGCGGCCAGCGGCGACGGAGGCTTCATCCTTCCTGGCTTCCTACCGGCCTTCGATGCCGGTGCTGCTCTCGTGAAGATGCTCGAACTCTTGGCCCGTGCCGATACCTCGCTGTCGGCAGTCCGGGAATCCCTGCCCCGCTCGTACCAGGCCCACGAGACAGTGGTGACCCCTTGGGAGCAGAAGGGCCTGGTGATGCGGACGTTGGTCGAGTTGAGCAAGGACCGACGCCTCGAGTTGATCGACGGCGTCAAGGTCATCCACGAGAACGGCTGGGTACTGGCCCTACCCGACCCCGAAGAACCGGTCACCCACATCTGGGCTGAAGGCCCTAGCCAGGCCGAGGCCGACAGCCTTGCTCGGGAGTACGTGCGCCGTATTCGCCAGACCCTCAGGTGATGGTCGACGGTTCGAATCCCCCCGTCGGTGCGGTGGGATAACCTTCGCGACCATGAACGTGCCTGAGGAACTCCGCTACTCCACCGATCACGAATGGGTGCGCATCGATGGCGACCGGGTTCAGGTCGGCATCACCGACTACGCCCAGGACGCGCTCGGCGATGTCGTCTTCGTGCAGATCCCCGAGCTGAACGCCAACGTGAACATCGGCGACACCATCAGCGAAGTGGAATCCACGAAGTCGGTGTCCGACATCTACGCTCCGGTCACCGGTCAGGTCGTGGAGGTGAACACCCAACTCGACGGCAATCCCGACCGGATCAACACTGACCCCTACGGTGAGGGGTGGATCTTCACCATCAAGGTCGCGGATGCATCGCAACTAGATGCGCTGCTCGATGCCGAGGCCTACCGCAAGCTAACTGAAGGCTGACCGACGGCTGATCCAGTCCGTCAACCCGCTGGTCTACCGCTCGACGAGGTGCCAAAGATGGCCGATGTCTTCTGCAACAACTGCGGACACCGCAATTCCGTGGGGTCCAATTTCTGCTCATCGTGCGGTCAGCCGCTCGATCAGCCGACCAATGAACCGGCCACGATCACCTTTGCCCTCGACCCCACCGGCGGAGTCGAAGACCTCGTCCTGCCGATCGACGAGATCTCTCCGGGTGGCACGCTGATCGTCACCCGTGGCCCGAACTCCGGATCGAAGTTCGCGCTCGAGAACCACACCACCACGGTGGGACGCCATCCCGACTCAGACATCTTCTTGGACGACGTGACCGTCTCTCGACTTCATGTGGAGGTCGAGCGCAGCGGTGATTCCTATGTCGCCCGCGACGTGGGCTCGCTGAACGGTACCTACGTCAACAGAACCCTCATCGACGGGGACCAACCGCTCGCCAACGGCGACGAACTCCAGGTCGGCCGATTCAAGTTGGTGTACGTCGCCGGAACCGAGAGCTGACTCGATGACCGAAACCCACCTTTCCATCGGAGAGGTGCTCAACCTCCTGCAGGACGAGTTCCCCGACGTCACGATCTCCAAGATCCGGTTTCTCGAGAGCCAGGGCCTCATCGATCCCGAACGGACCCCGTCGGGTTATCGCAAGTTCTACACACCAGACATAGAGCGTCTGCGGTGGATCCTCGTTCAGCAGCGGGAGAACTTCCTGCCCTTGAAGGTGATCAAGGAACGGCTCGATGCCTCCGCCGGCATCCCGCTCGATCTCGACCAGACAGCCACCAACGGTTCCACGGCCGGCGTGGCTGTCGACCACGGCCCAGACGGGGCCGCTCCCACGCCCACCGTCACACCCGACACCGCCACCGGGCCAGATACCGTCGTTGACGCTGACGGTACCGAAGCATCGAACCCCCAGGTGTGGGCTTCCATGCCCGCGGGGGAAGACCCACGCGAGCCGCAGCCGATCTGGATGGCCGACCTGGCCGCCAGCAAAGGCGCTCGTAGCATCCAGGCCGCGGCTTCGCTGCCCCTCGATGCCGGACCCACCGAGGTCAGCCTCACCGCTTCAGAGCTGTGTACCACGGCCGGGATCACCATCGAGTCCCTCAGGGAACTCGAACAGTTCGGTTTGCTGGCGGGTCGGTCCTATGGCGACGACACCTACTACGACGGTGATGCCCTGCTGATCGCCACCCGGTCGGGGGCGTTCCTGGGCCATGGCATCGAGGCCCGCCACCTGCGCATGTTCAAGGTCTCGGCCGAGAGGGAAGCCGGCTTCCTCGAACAGGTGGCCATGCCCATGCTCAAGCAGCGCAATCCCGAGGCTCGCCGCCAAGCCGTGCTCTTGGTCGAGGAGTTGGCCAATCTTGGCCACGATCTCCGGGCGGCACTCCTGCGGTCCAACCTGCGTAGACACCTCGACCGGTCCTGAAGACCCAGCGGTCCGTGACCGAAGGTAGGCTCATGTCGTGATCGAGATGGAGTTGGTCGGCGTACGCGTGGAAATGCCCAGCAGTTCACCCATCGCGATCCTGCGCGAGATCGGCGGCGCACATCGGGTACTGCCCATCTTCATCGGCGCCCCCGAGGCTACGGCCATTGCCTTCGCTCTCGAAGAAGTGGTCACCCCTCGGCCCATGACCCACGACCTCTTCAAAGAGGTCTTGGAGGATTTTGGGGTCAGCCTGGAGAAGATCACCGTCACGGACCTACGTGAAGGCGTGTTCCACGCCGAACTCGAACTGGTCGGCAGCGACGGTACTCACACCATCTCGTCGCGACCGTCTGATGCCATCGCCCTGGCGGCCCGAACCGGGTCGCCTATCTTCGCCACCGAGGATGTAATGGCCGAAGCCAGCTATCTCGAAGAGCCTGAGGAAGGCGAAGGCCCTGAGCAGGCCGAAGTCGTGGAGCAGTTCAAGGAGTTCATCGATTCGGTGAACCCCGAAGACTTCAGTTCCTAGTTTTCGGGGACTGGACTCGGGGCAACCTCTCACCGAGAGCGATACGGTCGATCACACACTCAGATCCCAGCCCCAGAGGAACAAGATGAAACACAAGCGAAGGCATCTGCGTCCGCTCGAGCGAGTCGTGCTCCGAAACACCGACGAAGGCTTGTCCAGCCAGGAGATTGCCTGGCGGTTGCGCCGCAGTCCCAGCTATGTCGACCGTGTGCGCAGCATCAGCGAGATTCCCCGGTCGACTCCATACCGCCCCCACCAAGGCAGCCTGCGCCCGGTCGAACGTCACGTGCTCAAGGCCTTGGAGACCGGCATCGACTATCCCGAGATCGCGTCGCGCCTGCGCCGCACGCCGGCCTGGGTCGAACGGGTCGAGAGTTTCGCAAACTACAAACTCTCCAACCTGGAGGTAGGGCGATGAAGGTATGGATCGACCAAGACCTGCGAACGGACTGCAGGTGACACAGCGTTGACCCTTTGGAACCCCGAAGACTTCAGTTACTGACCATCACGACAGGCTTTGGCGCCCGCTGAATACCGTTCGCCGAAGGAACCCATTGACCCCGCGCGCGCCGATCCGTAGGGTGGCACACGACATGGACGTAGTTTCACCCATGTCGTCAAGGCGGTCCGTCACCGGTGGTGTCGGAGCAGGCCCCAGAGGAGCACCGGTGACCCAGCATTTCAGTGGCAAGAAGACGGCGGAGATCGTCGGCATCACCTATCGCCAGTTGGACTACTGGGCCCGTACCGACCTCGTGCGGCCGTCGGTGACCGACGCTGCGGGGAGCGGTTCACGGCGCCAGTACTCCTACCGGGATCTGCTCGAACTGAAGGTGATCAAGACCCTGCTCGATGCTGGCATCAAGCTGGAGTCGGTACGGACGGTGTTCACCTACTTGCGCGACCATCTAGGCGAAGACGTCGCATCGGCACAGTTGGTGATCACCGGTGGAAGCGCCGTTCTCGTGCGAGACAACGACGAACTGGTCGACTTGCTCCGCCAGGGTCAGTTCGTGATGGGCAGCGTCCTGTCGCTCGGTGGTGTGCAGCGTGAGGTCGACGAGTCGATCATCGAGTTGTTCCCACCAGCAGAGACCGATGCCTCGGTCATCGAGAAGCCCACCGGCCGCTCTGCGGTCGGTAGCTGACCCACCGAGCACGACGGCTCCCGGCCAGAGGGGCCACGGGGGACCAGTAAGGTCCAAAGTCGTGACCATCAGGACCTCGCCACTCGACGCCGCCCACCGTTCCCTCGGAGCCAAGATGGTTCCCTTCGGCGGGTGGGACATGCCCCTGTCGTATCCGCTCGGCACGCTGGGCGAGCACAGGGCCTGTCGGACAGGGGCCGTGGCCTTCGACGTCAGCCACCTGGGCACCGTCCGGGTGAGCGGGCCAGAAGCCTTCGAAGCTCTGCAAGGCGTACTCACCAACGACCTCGGCAAGATCGAGGCCGGTCGAGCGCAGTACACACACCTGCTCGATGCCGACGATGCTTCGGTGACCGACGACATCATCATCTGGTGGACCGGACCCGACGTTTTCGACGTGATGCCCAATGCTTCCAACACCGACGGGGTGGTCGCGGCTCTCGGTGGGGGAGCGGTCGATGTCACCGCCGAGCGCGCCGTGATCGCATTGCAGGGTCCGGCGGCCCGTCGGCTGCTATCGACATTTTGGCCCGAAGCGGCCACGGTCGGACGGTTCCGGGTCATCTCCGCCTCGTTCAACGGTGTTGCCTGCACGGTGGCTGGCACCGGCTACACCGGCGAGGACGGCCTCGAGATCGCCGTCCCTACCGAGCACGGCCCGGCTCTGTGGGATGCCGTCGTGGCCGCCGGTTTCGTCCCTGCTGGGCTCGGGGCCCGTGACACTCTGCGTCTCGAAGCCGGCCTACCCCTCCACGGTCATGAACTCGGCGCGGGTATCACCCCGCTACAGGCGGGTCTTGGTTGGGTGGTGGCCTGGGACAAGGGCGACTTCCGCGGACGCGATGCCTTGTTGGCCGAGAAGGAGCGCGGGATCACCCGCCGGTTGCGGGCCCTCACCGTCGAAGGACGGCGCCCACCCCGTGCCGATCAGGCTGTGCTGGTCGACGGTGAGCCTGTTGGCATCATCACCAGCGGCAACTTCTCGCCGATCCTCGAGAAGGGCATTGCCTTGGCCTTCGTACCTCCCCACCTCGAGATCACGACGAAGTTGCCATCGACGTCCGTGGCACGTCGGTTCCAGCCACCGTGGTGAAGCCCCCGTTCGTGGCCCCAACGCCCTCCGCACCGATCTGATGATGGTGTCTGTACCGGGCCGGTGAACCAGCCCGGTACAGACCAACGTCAGGTGGCCAGGTCTTCCACCGGCGGGCACGAGCAGACCAGATTTCGGTCGCCGTATCCACCGTCGATGCGACGGACCGGTGGCCAGTAGCGGTCGCCGCGTGCCACGGTGCCCGGGAAAGCGGCCAGCTCGCGTGGATAGGGGTGGTCCCAGTCGCCAACCAGGCAATCGACGGTGTGGGGAGCCCCGGCCAGAGGGTTGTCGTCGACGGGCCACACACCTTCGGCCACCTGTTCGATCTCAGCGCGGATGGCCACCATCGCATCACAGAAGCGGTCGATCTCGTCCAGGTCCTCGGACTCGGTCGGTTCGATCATGAGGGTTCCCGGAACCGGGAACGACATGGTCGGGGCGTGGAAGCCGTAGTCGATGAGACGCTTGGCCACATCGTCGACCGAAACCCCGGTGGCCTTGGTGAGACCACGCAGATCCACGATGCACTCGTGGGCCACCAGGCCACCCTTTCCGGTGTACAGCACCGGGAAGTGGGCCTGAAGTCGCTGAGCCACGTAGTTGGCGCTGAGGATGGCCACCTCGCTGGCCCGGCGCAGACCTTCGCCGCCCATCATCCGCACGTAGGCCCACGGGATGGGCAGGATGCCAGCCGAACCGAACGGAGCCGCAGAAACTGGCCCGGGGCCGGTTGCGGGACCGGCTTCAGGGGACAGGGGGTGGTTGGGTAGGTAGGGGGCCAGGTGGGCGCCCACGGCCACCGGACCAACACCGGGACCGCCTCCACCATGGGGGATGCAGAACGTCTTGTGGAGGTTGAGGTGGGAGACGTCGGCCCCGAAGCGTCCGGGGCGGGCCAGACCGACCATGGCATTGAGGTTGGCTCCATCGAGGTACACCTGCCCCCCGCCATCATGGACGGCGGCGCACACCTCGGTGATCGACTCTTCGAACACGCCATGGGTGGACGGGTAGGTGATCATGAGCGCGGCCAGGCGGTCGCCGGCCTCGGCGATCTTGGTCCGCAGGTCGTCGACGTCGACGTTGCCGTCTTCATCGCAGCCCACCACCGTCACCCGCATGCCGGCCATCACTGCACTGGCGGCATTGGTGCCATGAGCCGAAGAGGGGATCAGGCACAGGTCTCGCTGAAGATCACCGTTGGCCCGGTGCCAGGACCGGATGGCCAGGAGGCCGGCCAACTCGCCTTGGGACCCAGCATTGGGCTGAAGGCTTACCGCGGCATAACCGGTGATCTCCACCAACCAGGACTCGAGCTCGCGAATCAGCTGCAGGTAGCCGGCGGCTTGTTCGATGGGAACGAAGGGGTGGATGGCTCCGAATTCGGGCCAGGTGATGGCTTCCATCTCGGCGGTGGCATTGAGCTTCATGGTGCAGGACCCGAGCGGGATCATGCACCGGTCGAGGGCCAGGTCACGGTCGGAGAGCCGCCGCAGGTAGCGCAGCATGGCCGTCTCGGATCGGTGCTGGTGGAAGACCGGGTGGGTGAGGAACGGGTCTTCACGGCGTAGCGCTTCGGGGATCGATGATGCCGTGGTGGCATCCAGTTCATCCCAGTCGACAGGGGAGAGGCCAAAGGCGGCGACCACGGCATCTAGGTCGGAGCGGGTGGTGGTCTCGTCGCAGGCCACGCCGACGCGGTCGCCGTCGATTCGACGGAGGTTGATCCCCGCCTCAAGTGCGGCGGCAACCACCGCGTTGGCCCGACCGGGAACCGAGGCGGTGAGGGTGTCGAAGCGGGGGTGGTCCTCGACGCTGACATCGGTGTGGGCCGACTCCAGGGCCTCGGCCAGGAGATCGGCGTAGCGGTGGGTGCGGTCGGCGATGTCGGTGAGGCCTTCGGGGCCGTGGTACACGGCATACATGGATGCCACCACGGCCAGGAGCACCTGAGCGGTGCAGATGTTCGAGGTGGCCTTCTCCCGACGAATGTGCTGCTCACGGGTCTGCAGGGCCAGGCGATGGGCCGGGTTGCCATCAGCATCCACCGACACTCCGACCAGGCGTCCAGGCATCGAACGATGCAGGCCATCACGAACGGCCATGTAGCCGGCGTGGGGACCGCCGAATCCGAGCGGCACCCCGAAGCGCTGGGTCACGCCGATAACCACGTCTGCCCCCATGGATCCAGGGGAGCGCAGGAGGCACAGGCTGAGCAGGTCGGCATCCACGGCCACGATGGCCCCGGTCTCGTGGACGGCGTCTATCAGCGTCGACCAGTCGACGATCTCACCTGATGAGCCCGGGTAGGGCAGGAGCAAGCCGAACGCGGTGGCATCGGCCGGCAGACCGCCCCGAAGGTCGGCGACCACCACCTCGATGCCGAGAGGCTCGGCCCGGGTGCGCACCACTTCGATCGTCTGAGGGTGGCAGTCGTAGTGGATCAGGAAAACAGCATCATCATCGAAGCCCTTGGCCGCCCGGCGGGCCAGGGTCATGGCCTCGGCTGCGGCGGTGGCCTCGTCGAGCAGCGACGCGTTGGCCAGGGCCATGCCGGTGAGGTCGGACACCATGGTCTGGAAGTTGAGTAGGGCCTCCAGACGACCCTGGGAGATCTCGGGCTGGTAAGGCGTGTACGCCGTGTACCAGGCCGGGCTCTCCACCACGTTGCGCAGGATGACGCCTGGCGTCACCGTGTCGTGGTAGCCCAGTCCGATCATCGACGTGACCACCTGGTTCATGTTGGCCAGGTCCCGCAGTTCGGTCAGGGCCTGCGCCTCTGAACGGGCCGACGGTAGGTCGAGGTCCTCGAGCTGGCGGATCCCAGCCGGTACCGCGGCATCGACGAGGGCATCGAGCGAGTCGTAACCGAGCGCCGCCAGCATCTTGTCCTGGTCGTCGGGGGATGGGCCGATGTGGCGGGTCTCGAAGGGGGACACGCCTTCCAGTTCGCTGAGGGGTCGGACGGTCATGGGTGGTCTCCTGGCGGTACGCGTCGAGTCGACCTCCCCCGCTGTCATGGAACCTGAGAGCTTCACCCTGGCGGGCTTTCCCCTTCGGTGAGGCGCCGAAGCGCCTGCTTTCCAGCGTTGCCTCGTTCGTACGGTCCTGGGGCCTGAGAGATTCCGGGGAGGGATTGCTCCTTCGGCGTGCCCGAAGGCACTCTCCCGCACGTGCTCGGCGGCGTCGTCAGGTTAACAGTGCGGGACTGTGGGACCCGGCTTCGTCAGCAGCCGAGGTGCCAGTCCCGGGTGGGGGAGGGTCCTCGCTCAGCCCAATGCTGGTCAGCTGACCGGAGTGGTGGTGCCGTACACGTCGGGGTCCTGCTCGGCGATCCAGTCGAACAGGGGTTGGCCGCTGAACCAGCCGGCCAGCGGGGAGCCGATCTGGGCGTGGGTGGAGGTGGCCACGTCGGCATCGATGACTCGGGGTTCGCCAGCGGCCCGGGCCAGTAGCTCCACTTCACAGGTGCGTTCCATGGTCACGTACCAGAACACGGTCTCCTCGACGGACTGCCCCACCGTGATGATCCCGTGGTTGGCCAGGATGGCGGCCTTGTTGCCTCCGAGCGCATGGGCCAGGCGCTTGCCCTCCTCGGGGTCGTTGACGACGCCGGTGTAGTCGTCGAAAAGGGCGTGGTCGTTGTAGAAGATGCAGCTGTCCTGGGTGAGCGGCTCCAGGTGACGGTGGAGAGTGGAGAAGGCCCGTCCAAACTTCGAATGGCTGTGGGCGGCGGCCACCACATCGGGCCGGGCCTCGTGGATGGCGGCATGGATGGCGAACGCGGCCTGGTTCACGGGCCACGTACCTTCCACCACTTCGCCAGCGTGGTTTACGAGGATCAGGTCATCGACGGTGATCAACTTGAAGCTGAGGCCGAACGGGTTAACCCAGAAGCAATCGGTCCGTTCGGGGTCGCGCACCGTGATGTGACCGGCCACTCCCTCGTCGAAGCCGAGACGTCCGAAGATCCGGAAGGCCAGCGCCAGGCGTTGCTTGCGCCAGAGTCGCTC
>JBDTBS010000096.1:0-3098 GCA_039924035.1 Aquihabitans sp.
GGCGGTGGGCCGGTGGGCTACTGCCGGTAGCCTGCTTCGACCATGTCCGGATTCGTCGACGAAGCCCAACTCAACGTCAAGGGGGGAGACGGTGGCGCCGGTGCGGTCGCCATCCGTCGCGAGGCCCACGTGCCCCTCGGTGGTCCCGACGGTGGTGACGGCGGCAAGGGTGGCGACATCTGGTTGGTGGCCGATCGCAACGTTTCGTCGTTGCTGGCCTTTCGTGACCACCCCCACCGCAAGGCCACCAGCGGTACCCACGGTCAGGGTAAGAAGATGCACGGCCGGTCGGGGATAGACCTGATCGTGTCGGTCCCCGAAGGCACCACCGTCTACGACCAGGATGGCGTGCTGCTGGCCGACCTGGTCCGGGCCGGCGACCGCTGGCTGGCGGCCGCGGGTGGCCGTGGTGGTCAGGGCAATGCCCGGTTCTTGTCGAACCGGCGTCGGGCCCCCTCCTTCGCCGAGCAGGGCGAGGTGGGCCAGCAGCGCTGGCTGAAGCTCGAACTGAGGCTGATGGCCGATGTGGCCCTGGTCGGTTTTCCCAACGTGGGCAAGAGCACGCTGATCTCGCGGATCTCGGCGGCCAAGCCGAAGATCGCCGACTACCCGTTCACCACCCTCGAACCGAATCTCGGTGTGGTGCGCTTGGATGAGGGCGACGAACTGGTGGTGGCCGACATCCCTGGCCTCATCGAAGGAGCCAGCGAAGGACGAGGCCTCGGTCACCAGTTCCTTCGTCACGTGGAACGGGCCCGGGCCCTGGCCCTGCTCATCGACCTGGCCCCACTCGCCGAGCACTCGCCGGCCGAACAAGAGCGCATCCTGCTCCAGGAGCTCGAGGGCTACCGGCCCGAGTTGCTGGAACGTCCGCGCGTCGTGGTGGGTAGCCGGGCCGACATGATCGACTCTGAACACCCCCCTGAGTGGGACGGCCCCACGTTCTCGGCCATCACCGGTGAGGGCATTCCCCATCTGGTTGGGGCCATGGCCACTGCCGTACGCGAAGCCCGGGCGGTCGAGCCTGAACCGGAGCCGTACGTGGTCCACCAGCCCCGGGCCGAAGGTCTCACCATCGAACGTCTCGACACTGGTGCTTGGGTTGTATCAGGGCGGGCCGTCGAACGGGCCGTGGCCCTGTCCGACATCACCAACATCGAAGCCCTGGCCTACGTGCAGCAACGGCTCAAGAGCCTGGGTGTCGACAAGGCCCTGGCCAAGGCTGGGGCCACCGAAGGCGACACTGTCCACATCGGTGGCTTCAGCTTCGACTTCTTCGCCGACTGATCGAGCCGCTCATCGTGAACTGGTTCGACGTGGCGGTACCGAGACGGGCAACCTCTCAGCCGTGAGCAAGCTGGTGGTGGCCAAGATCGGGACGTCGTCGATCACCGACGATCACGGCGACATAGACGTGTCGGCGGTTGTTCGGTTCTGCGATGGCGTGGCCGCCCTGCGGGCCGAGGGTCACCGGGTGGTGTGCGTGACTTCAGGGGCCATCGCCGCTGGACTGCCTGCGGTGGGCTTGGGCGGCGATCGTCGCCCCACCGATGCCGTCACCCTCCAGGCGGCTTCAGCCATCGGCCAGAGCCGCCTCATGCGGGTGTATGACGAAGCCTTCGCGGCCCACGGCCTGGTCAGCGGTCAGGTGCTCCTGGCTCCGCTCGACTTTGGCATCCGTCAGCAGTACCTCCACGCTCGCAGCACGCTGCGGCGCCTGCTCGACCTGGGCGTGGTCCCCATCGTCAACGAGAACGATGCCATTGCCGACGACGAGATCCGCTTCGGTGACAACGACCGGCTCAGTGCCCTGGTGGCCCACCTGATCGAGGCCGACCTCTTGGTGCTGCTCACCGATGCTGCTGGCTTGCTCACCGCCGATCCCCGCATCGATACCTCGGCCTCGCTGATCGAGGAGATCGTCGACTTCGATGCCGAGCTCGAAGCCATGGCCGGTGGCACCGGCACCGTGCGGGGAAGTGGTGGCATGGCCTCGAAGGTGGCGGCGGCCAAGATGGCATCGTGGTCGGGTGTGCAGGCCGTGATCGCGGCCGCCCACCGCCAAGATGTGCTCATCGATGCCGTCAACGGACGAGCCGACGTGGGCACGGTGGTCCACCGTCGCCCGAAGCGAATAGCGGCCCGCAAGCTGTGGATCGCGTTCGCGGTGGCCGCCCGGGGTCGGGTGGTGGTCGACGAAGGAGCCCGCCGGGCGCTGCTGGACCGGGGTGTTTCGCTGTTGGCCGCCGGGATCCGTCAGGCCGAGGGCAAGTTCCATGCCGACGAGGCCGTGGAGATCGTCGGCCCCGACGGTGTCGTGTTCGCCAAGGGGCTCAGCCGACTGTCGGCCACCGACCTGAAGGCCGTCGCCGGGTTGCACACCGGTGAGCTACCCGAAGGCACCTCACCGGTGGTGGTCCATCGTGACGACCTGGTGATCGTCCCCTAGTTCTTTCACCTCAGTGGCCCGCTCGGTATCAGCCGTAGCCGGGCCAACTGCGGGCGTGGGTACCTGGCGAAGGTCAGACGCCGGGCGACGGTTCGCTGGTGGGCGGGGTGGCCGGCTCGGTGGCCACCGCCGGGGTCTCCACCGGGGCGGCAGGAGCAGCAGCCGCAGTGGGCTCTTCGGCGATACCGAGCTCGGAACGGATCTGGGCCAGACGGTCCTGAGCTTCGTAGTTGCTGGCGGCCTGTTCGATCTCGATCATCCGGCTCTCGACGGAGGTGTCGGACAGCTCGGACATGCCCTTGGCCTTGGCGAAGCGGGCTTCGATCTTCTCCTGGACCTCGTTGAAGGTGGGAACTTCCTGGCCCACGGTCTCCGACAAGGATTCCATGGCCTTGTTCATCTGCTCTTGCATCTTGGCCTGCTCGAGCTGACCGAGGAGCTGATTGCGCTCGGTGAGCTTCTTCTGGAGGAGCTGGCCGTTCTGGGCGACTGCGGCCTTGGCCTGGTCCGAGGCCTGGGTGGCGCTGTAGTGCATGGTCTTGAGCTCTTGGACCTGGCCCTCGACGGAGATGAGCTGGGTGGCGATGGTCTCCGCGGCCCGGTTGTACTCGGTGGCCTTCGCGGTGTCACCGGACTTGGCGGCGGCGTC
>JBDTBS010000097.1:0-3687 GCA_039924035.1 Aquihabitans sp.
GGGTAGGTTCGCCGCCGTGTTGATCGTGAACGAACTGTCGAAACGCTACGGGGCCCTGTTGGCCTTGGATGAGGTCGGCTTCGACGTGGAGCGAGGCCAGATCCTGGGCTTCCTGGGACCCAACGGGGCCGGGAAGACCACCACGATGCGGGCCATCATGGGCCTGGTCGCCCTCGATGCCGGGACCGTCACCTGGGACGGGAAGCTGCTCGATCGATCGGCCCGGAGGCAGTTCGGCTACATGCCTGCCGAGCGGGGCATGTACCCACGCATGAAGGTGCGGGATCATCTCGTCTACTACGCCCGGTTGTCGGGGAGCAGCAGTGCCAAGGCCGGGGAGTGGGCCGACTCCTGGCTCGAGCGACTGGGGCTGACCAGCCGCGCTGACGACACCGTTCAGGCCCTGTCGAGCGGCAACCAGCAGCGGGTGCAGTTGGCCCTGGCCCTCCTTGGCCAACCCGACCTGCTCGTGCTGTGTGATCGAGGAGAAGTCCACCGCGGTGGTGGAGTTGCTGTTGGCCCGGGTCCGGGCCGACCAACTGCTGGCCGGCAAAGTGATCGGCATCGGGGTGGCCGCCCTCGTTCAGTTCTCGGCAGCCGTGGCTGCGGGGCTGGTGTCGCTGGTCATCTCCGGTGGGGAGGTCCCCAGCGAGGTCTGGTCGGCCGTTCCCCTTTCTCTGCTGTGGTTCCTCGGCGGCTACGCCCTCTACTCCACACTGTTCGCCCTGGCGGGATCGCTGGTCAGTCGACAGGAGGACGCTCAGGCAGCGTCGGCGCCGATCATGACCGCCATGATCGGGGCCTACATGGTGGTGTTCCTCTTCGGGTTCGATCCGGAGTCCCGAGCCAGCACGATCCTGTCGCTACTTCCACCTGTCGCCCCGTTCCTGATGCCGATGCGCATGGCCGCTGGAGCGGCCTCGGTCGTCGAGGTGCTCCTCTCGGTGGCGCTGCTCCTGGCCTCGATCTTCGGGGTCTGGAAGCTGGCTGGCCAGATCTACGGGCAGGTCCTGCTGCACCGCGGGTCTCGCATCACCTGGCGTTCCGCGTTGGGGATGCTGCGCACCGGGTGATCGGCCATCGAAGATCCGTTCCTACACTCGCCGGGTGACGAGCGACGCCCCCACCGAAGACCCCCGTCCCCCCGGCATGGATCGGGCTCCCTCCACCGTGCTGGTCAACACCGGAGACGGCAAGGGAAAGAGCTCCGCTGCGTTCGGCGTGATGCTGCGGGCGTTGGCCCGGGACTGGCCGGTGGCGGTGGTGCAGTTCGTGAAGTCGGGGAAGTGGCAGGTTGGCGAGGAGAAGATGGGCCGCCGCCTCGGGGTGCACTGGGTCGACGTGGGTGACGGCTTCACCTGGGACTCGAACGACCTCGACCACGACCGTGATTTGGCACAGGCTGGGTGGGAACAGGCCGCCGCGCTCATCGCGCTTGGTGACCACCGCCTGGTCATCCTCGACGAGATCACCTACCTGTGTACCTGGGGGTGGATCGACACCGCCGCCGTTGTGGCTACTTTGCGTGGCCGCCCGGACCACGTGAACGTGATCATCACCGGACGTGACTGCCCCGCGGAGCTGATCGAAGTGGCCGACACCGTCACCGAGATGACCAAGATCAAGCATGCCTACGACGCCGGCATCATCGCCCAACGGGGCATCGACTACTGACCATGACCGAACCCACCCGTCTCCACCGGCTGCTCGTCGATCTGCCGAACCCCGACGTCTTTGCCTCGGACGCGGTGGCCGAACGGGCCGACATCATCCTGCGACCCGCAGGAGCGCTGGGCCGGTTCGATCAGATTGCTGCCTGGCTGGCCGGTTGGCAGCGAACACCGCGCCCGGTGGTGGCCCGCCCGGCAGCGCTGATCTTCGCTGCCGACCACGGCGTGGCTCTCGACTCTGACGTGAGCGCCTATGACCCCGCGGTCACGGCCTCCATGCTGGATGCCTTCAGAGCTGGGCGTTCCACCGTCAATGCCTGGGCCCGGGTGGCAGGAGCGTCGGTCACCGCTGTCGACGTGGGCGTGGGAAAGCCCACCGGCGATATTCGCGTAGAAGCGGCACTGTCCCTGGAGCGGTTCGACGAGATCGTGGACCTAGCCGTGAAAGCTGTCGATGCGATCGACGCTGACCTGCTGGTGATCGGGGAAATGGGCATCGGCAACACCACCGCGGCTGCTGCGGTGGCCACCGCCCTCCTCCCCGGCGGCCCAGCGGCATGGGTGGGCCGTGGTACCGGTGTGGACGATGACGGCCTGGCCCGCAAACACACCGCCGTGAGCGACGCAGTGAACCGCATCGCCAGCGTCACCGACCCGATAGAGGTGCTCCGTCAGGTGGGTGGTTCGGAACTGGTGGCCATCGCCGCAGCAGTCATGGCCGCCCGTCACCGCTCGCTACCAGTGGTGATCGATGGATACGTGGTGTCGGCCTCGATCCTGCCGCTGTTCCTGCTTCATCCCGAAGCCATCGACCACTGCACCTTCGGTCATTGTTCGGCTGAACCTGGCCACGAGGGCCTGCTAGAACGATTCGGTCGTAGGCCGCTGCTGGATCTCGGCATGCGCCTCGGTGAAGCCAGTGGGGCCATGGCCGCGGTGCCCCTGCTGGCCATGGCCTGTGCCGGGGTAACCGACGTGCCGACCTTCCCCGAATGGTTCGATGGAGTCGATCCCCGATGAGCGCCCCACCGGATCCGTCGAGCGAACCCGACCACGTGCGTGGCCAGGATCAATCGGGTGACGACATCGGGTCGATCGGCTGGCTCGGCGATGCACTTGGAGCAGCTCAGTTCCTGACCCGGGTGCCGATCCACACCTCGAGGGCCGCCGGGCGCGCTGCCATCGTGCCCTGGTTCCCGGTGGTCGGCGCCCTGGTCGGGTTGGTGGTGGCCGGCGTAGCCGTCGGGCTCGATGCCCTCATAGCTCCGTTCCCAGCGGCCGCTACCGCCGTGATGGTGGGAGTGATCGTCACCGGGGCCTTCCACGAAGACGGTCTGGCCGACAGTGCCGATGCCATCGCTGGCGGTACCACCCGGGAGCGGCGCTACGAGATCTTGGCCGACTCCCGGCTCGGCACCTACGGGACCGCCGCGGTGTGCGGCACGATCCTGGTCCGGGTATCGACGGTGGCCACCTTGGTGGTGGTGGGTGGGCCGGCCACCGTCGGAGCCGTGGTGGCCGCGCATGCCCTGGCCCGTGGTGCGGGCGTATCGCTCATGGCTGCGGTGGAACCGGTCCGTGAGGCCAAGGGGCTCGGGCAGTCGTTCGGGAACCTCGTGTCGACTCGGCGGGCCACGGGCACCGTGGTCGTTGCCGTGGTGATCGCCGTGGTGGCCGTCGGGTGGTGGGCGGCTCCGATGCTGGTGGCTGCCGGTTTGGCTGCACTGCTGGTTGCTCGTTTGGCCCGCACTTCGTTCGGTGGTGTGAACGGAGATCACCTTGGAGCGGCCGAACAACTAGCCGAGATCGCCGGCCTGCTCACGGCCTGCGCCCTCGCCGTTCAACACCCCATATGGTGGGGCTGACCTGCGGTTCACTGCGGACAACGGGAAGTGGTGCCGATCCGCTCATGGTGGGTTTCGAGGCGGTCAGAGATAGCTTCGCCGCCATCGCCACCGATGTGCAGTCCGCCAAACCGACCTACCGCAGCGGTGTGCTTTTGGCCATGGTGTCGTCG
>JBDTBS010000098.1:0-3007 GCA_039924035.1 Aquihabitans sp.
CATCGGCTACCACGTCCGTCGAACCGTCGCGACAGCAGCAACGTGGAGCCGGTGGACACAGCCAGGATCGACATGGTCAGACCCCAGGCGTGGTACATCGGCGGCCCGATGAGGACGGTGCCCCGGCTGCGAAACGGGATCTTCGACGCGATCGCCCCTGGCGCGGCCAGCGACTTGGGCTGGCTGCGAGGTGCGCCCTTGGGCAACCCGGTGGTCCCGCTGGTGAGGATGACGATGGCTCCGGGCCGAGCAGGCGCCGGACGAGGGCCCGGGTCACCGGTTTGGATCATCGTTTCCAAGAGTTCGCGGCCGTCGGCTCGCACCGCCTCGTCGCTCCAGGCCACCACGGTGCCGAACTCGGGCTCGATGCCTTCCACCACCGGCAGGAACTCTTCGTCGACCACCAGCATCTGCACGCCCTCGCGAGCGCTGACGTCACGGGCTTGAGGACCGGCAAAGTCGGTGTTGAGGTAGAGAAGCTTGTAGCCACCCTTGGCCGCCGCGTAGGTGATGTCGAGCATGCCCCGGTGGTTGCGGCACAGGGCCCCGATGGTGGCCCCGTCGGGCAGGCCCCGGGCCACGAGACTGTCGGCCAGAGCGTTGGAGCGTTCGTCTAGATCTCGAAACGACAGGGTGCCGAGATCGTCGACCACGCCCGTTTCGTCGCCGTGCAGGATGGCGGCATTCACGATGCCGCCCCCCACCGCTCCGAAGCGGGTCATGGCCCGCAGCCCCCGGAGGAGGTTATGGGGCATGGCCACGCCGATGGCCCCAGCTCGGGCCAAGGCCGCCACCGCCCGCAGTTCAGTGGTCACCCGGCCGGCCAGGTCGGTGGCCTTGCGAGACATTTCAGTGGGGTTCAACGACACGTTCGGGCACGTCCTCGGAGCTCGATCACTATCTCGATCACTATGGGGGGTCACGGCGCGTGCCGAGAGGACCACGCCGCTGACAAGTATGACCCATGGCCCTTCGGGCCTATCGATGCCTGCCGACACCACGCGTCGGCCCGGACAACCGCTGGTCGAGGGCCTGGTCCCCGACCAGCGGACCCCTGAGCCAGGTCAGTGCTGGTAGGTGCCGAACATGACGGCACGGGCAACGGCCTTGAAGGCCAGGTTGAACGACACCACTGCTGGGCTTGCTGACTCGTCGACGCCCAGCACCTCGGGTCCCACGGCATGGACCACGTAGAAGTAGCGGTGGACCTGGTCTCCCTGGGGCGGTGCCGCGCCGTAGTAGTCGGTGAGACCCGAATCGTTGCGGACCGCGAAGGCACCACCGGGCAGGGAGCCGCCCTCGGAACCGGCTCCGCGAGCCAGGCTGGTCACCGACGCGGGGATGTTGACCACACACCAGTGCCAGAAGCCGGACGGGGTCGGGGCATCGGGGTCGAAGCAGGTCACCACGTAGCTACCCGTCGCCTGAGGGGCACCAGACCAGCTCAGATGAGGGGAGGTGTTGCCCAGATGCTGCACCTGGTCGTCGGACAGGGGGGACCCGTCGGTTACATCGTTGCTGGTCACTTCGAACGACGGCAGGGCGGGCAGCAGGTCGTAGGGGTTCGGCGAAACCGGACGGTCGAGGATCATGGTCGCTCCTGGTTGACGGGTCGCTCGCGGCGACGAGACATGACCTGGCGAGTATCTCCCATTCTTCACCCGAGCATGCGCTTACCCTCTTTGCGCTCGGCTGTCTCCTAGCGTGACCGTGGCATGGATGCCTCCGACCAACTGCCCTTCACCGGTGGCCCCGACCCGTCGCTCCTTTCGCCAGCCGAGCAGGGCAAGCAGCCTGAGCAGGCCCAGCCGGCCACGGCACCGTCCTCATCGTTCCAGGCTGCCGCGGGCATCCAGGGCCGTCAGTTCGCCGAGCAGTGCGACACGTTGCTCGCCCACCTCGGCTTCCAGTTGCAGGGACGACGGGTGCTCGCCGATGTCGGCGTGGAGATCGACCAGGAAGCCATCAGCCCAGCGGGGACGCTGGTGTGGTTCGAATACAAGGGCAGCGTGCAGGGCCACCGACCCGGGCTGCGTCGCACCGACACCCTGAAGAAGGCCATTGCCAACGGGGCCCTGCTGCGAAACCATCCCGACCCTGCGCCCTACGTCGTGATCACCTCACACCTACCCGAAGCCGGTTCCGGGGCGGCCATGCTCCGAGCCGCCACCGAGCTCGGATACCTGTCCGACGTGGTCTGCCTCTACGACCCGTCGGCCACCGCCCGCCTCAAGTCCTGGTAGCCCAAAGCCGGGGTTCGGTCCGTGTTCGCCGAGTGGGGCCGTTTGATGACGGTCGTGGAGCGGTAGATTCGATGACAGGCTCGGGAAGGCACCTGTCGGGAAGGCACCTGTTGAACAAGAAACGCACGGCGTTGATAGCGGTGGGAACCGTTGCGATCCTCGCCCTCATCGGCGGCGTCGCCTGGTTCGGGCCGTGGAACGATCGGGACGGCAAGGATGCCGGGTCTCAGGCCGATACCGCCCAGGAGGCCGTCGACGCGTTCGCCCGGGCCTGGGAGAGCGGCACCCTCGACACCGTCCCCGCCACCGAGGCCAGCGGTCAGATCGCCAACGTCGCCGCGTTGCTCACCACCGGGCTCGATGCCGTCGACGGCAACCCCAAGACCGTGGAGATCATCGAGCTCCAGCGCAGCACCGACGACACCCGGACCGTGGCCAGTGCCAACGTCACCTGGCAGCTCGACGACACCCGGGAATGGACCTACCCGACATCGATCTCCTTCGTGAAGCAACTCGCCGAAGACCGACCCGACAGCGCTCAGACCAGCGGCGACGGCGCTGAAGACCGGTGGCTCGTCGACTTCACACCGGGCACGGTCCACCCCACCCTCCAGAGCGGTGGCCTGCTCAAAGCAAGCCGTCTTTCCTCTGCCCGTGGCCAGATCCTCGACAAGGAGGGGCGCAACCTCACCGGGTCCGGCGGCAGCGTGGTGGTCGGCATTCGCCCCAGCCGCGCCGACGACCCCGAGGCCACGGCCCGCGCG
>JBDTBS010000099.1:0-4629 GCA_039924035.1 Aquihabitans sp.
TGTCGACGGGGCCCACCACGACCTGGTGGATCTCCGCTTGGGCGTCCGACCAGCGCAAGGTGTCGGGGGCTTCGGTGTCCATGGACACCAGTGTGCCGCCTGGCGAAGACGACGACGCCCCAGCCGGGGGGGAGGGTGGCCAGGGCGCCGTCGGAGGTGGGTCCAAGGTGGTGGACGCTTCGAATGTTGGGCTGAGCGTTGGTTCCGCTCTTGGAGTTTCCGCTCGTTGCCCTGTTGTGTCGGGAACTCTAGGCGCTACCGACTCGATGCGCATCGTCCAATCGGTTTCTCGTCGGAGCCGTGCCGAGAGTCCGTTCAGGTGGAGATCACGTCGAAGCCCAGCGACAAAGCCACAGGGATCTGACGAGGATCGAACGTGAGGAAGCGGACCGGCCCCGGGAGTCGGTGGGCGGCCGCCAGGTGAAGGGCATCCACAGTGCGCAGCGGGTGCTCTCGGGTGAGCTCGGCGGCCCGATCCAAGCAGAGCTGATCGAGGGGAACCACGTGGATCCGTTCCCAGTCGTCACGTAGAGCGCGACGGACCCGGTCTCCGTCGGAAGAGATGTCGCACACCCGGTCGACCATTCCGAGCGCTTCGGCCAGAGCGAGGGCCGAGGCGCACCACACCGGATCTGTGGCCATGGCATCGAGGACGACGGGCCGATGGGGCCCAGACAGGTAGCGGCCGAGCAATGCCGACGTGTCGAGGGCCAACGTCATGCTCCGCGTACCTCTCGCAGGGCCCGGTCGAGTCGAGGGCCCGTCCAGGTGTCGACCACGATGGCCGGGTCTGTTGGCCGGTCGCCGCGGCGAGCAGGTTCCACGAGACCCCGGGCCACCAGGTCGTCGATGGTGGGTTCCGCACCCGTGGGTTCGACGGGGCCCAGCTGGGCCACCGGCCGTCCGGCGATGGTGATGACGATCCGTTCGCCGCTACCGGCCCGACGTACCAGGGAGGTGAGGCGGCTGCGGAGGTCTCGGATACCCAGACGTTCGTCGGCCATTCCGAGATGTTAGTGGTCCAGACCGGCAATGCGTACAGAGGTGTACACCTCAGTGCCTGCGGTAAGTGCGTGGCCATGACAGCATGTGCCCTTCTACGCCGACCGATCCCAAGGGGACCAACGTGAACTTCGCTTTCAACGAGGAGCAAGAAGAGCTCCGCAAGACCACCAGGGCCTTCCTCGAAGCCAAGTCTTCCGAAGCAGCCGTCCGTGAGCAGATGGACACCGAGGCCGGCTTCGATGCCGCTGTCTGGAAGCAGATGGGCGAGCAGATGGGGCTTCAGGGTCTGGTCATCCCCGAGGAGTTCGGTGGCTCCGGCTACGGCTACATCGAATTGATCGTGATCCTCGAGGAGATGGGCCGCTCCCTGCTGTGCGCCCCGTTCTTCTCCACGGTGGTGCTGGCCGGCAACACGCTGGTCCACTCCGGAGATGATCAGGCCAAGGCCGACCTACTACCGGGCATTGCCTCCGGTGAGACCATCGCCACGGTGGCCTTCACCGAGGAGAACGGCCGTTGGGACGAGGAGGGCATCACTGCCACCGCCGTCGCCGATGGTGGCTCCTGGAAGATCAACGGCACCAAGAGCTATGTGCTCGACGGCCACACGGCATCGCTCCTCATCGTGGCTGCCCGCACCGATGCCGGTGTCAGCCTCTTCGCCGTCGACGGCGAAGCTGCCGGGCTCACCCGCACGCCGCTGGCCACCATGGACCAGACCCGCAAGCAGGCCAAGGTCGAGCTAGCTGATACGCCGGGTCGCCTCATCGGTACCGACGGTGGCGGCTGGGCCGTCCTCGAGCAGGTGCTCGACCTCGCGGCGGTGGCTCTGGCCGCCGAGCAGGTCGGTGGAGCCCAGAAGGTGCTCGAGATGGCCGTCCAGTACGCCAAGGACCGGGTCCAGTTCGGTCGCCCGATCGGCTCCTTCCAGGCCATCAAGCACAAGTGTGCAGACATGCTCTTGGAGGTCGAGTCGGCCAAGTCGGCCGCCTACTACGCCGGCTGGTGCGCTGCTGAGCTCAACGACGAACTGCCGTCGGTGGCCTCGCTGGCCAAGGCCTACTGCTCCGAGGCCTACTTCCACGCTGCGGCCGAGAACATCCAGATCCACGGTGGCATCGGATTCACATGGGAGCACCCCGCTCACCTCTACTTCAAGAGGGCCAAGTCGTCTGAGCTGCTGTTCGGTGACCCCACATACCACCGCGAACTGCTGGCCCAGCGGATCGGCATCTGACGACAACCTTCACCACCCGGTCCTATTGGCCGATGAGGGAATAGTGACCTCCTCTCGGTTCGGTGATCGGTATGCCCGACGTAGCTGGCGCGGCACCGTGATCGGTGCCGCGCTGGCCGTTCTCGTGGTGGCCGTCGCCGGACCGGCTCTCGGTCAGGATGTCGGGCCCGACGCGGATAAGCCGGACGAACGAGCGCAAGCCGCGTTGGAGGCCACCCTCGACCTCGCTCCCGACGCTCCGCCGGCTGCCGACGACGTCTTCGTCCGCCTGGTCGATAGTCAAGAGGCGATGACCGAAGCCGCGCTCAGCGTTTACGCGGCCACCGTGGAATCTCGGGCCGCCGACGTATCTGCCGTGGAGGCTGCAGTGGTGGCCGCCGATGCGCGTGAGTTCTCCGAACTCACGGCCAGCCGTCGCGATCTCGCCAAGATCAGGGTCTCGGTGGAGAAATCACGAATGTCCGAGCTCACCGTGCGGGCCTACGTGACCGCCGGCGATGACGACCTCGAGGAGTTTGGATCGCTGCTCGAAGGAGATACCACCGACCGCGCCGGAGGACAGCAGCTCATGTTCTCTCAGGTCATCGCCCGTCAGGAAGAGGTGACCAACGCCGCCACCGCCAACCTCACCACGGTCAAGACCCAGTTGTTGGTGGCTCGGTCGGCCCAGCGAGTTGTCGAAGAAGACCTGGCCGCTGCACTCGACGTGGCCCGGCAGCGAACTGAGGAACGGGTCGCCGCTGAAGAAGCGTTCACCGAAGCTCAGGCCAGCGTCGAGCAGGCCAAGGTGGCCGTGTCGTCGGCCCGACGGGGAACCCAGGTTCCCTTGGAGACCGCGCTGATCGGCCTACCTCGACTCAGCGCCGAGGATCTGGCCTCCTGGTTCGAGCGGAGCTCGTACCGGCCGAGGGTGGCGACGCCCATCGCCGATCTGGCGGCCTGGTTCATCGAAGAGGGTGCGGCCGAGGGGATCCGTGGCGACGTGGCCTTCGCCCAGGCGATCCTCGAGACGGGCGGCTTCACCAACAACGACAGTGTTCGGGCCAACAACTACGCCGGCATCGGCCACTGCGACTCGTGTCCGACAGGGTGGACCTTTCCCTCGCCCCAGATGGGCGTACGGGCTCAGATCCAACTGCTCAAGTCCTATGCGGTGGCCCGCCCCGATTACGTCCACGACATGGTCGACCGGCGGCTCCGGGGACCGGCGGGATGTTGCCAGACCTGGAACGACCTGACCACGGTATGGGCCACCGACCCGGGGTACGGGCCGAAGGTCATGCTCCTGTACAGCCTGATGGTCGACCATGCGCTCGAGCGACGAGCGTCCGGCCTCGGTTTCGACGATCAGGAGTGATGGCCGGGACGACGGTAGGTTGACGACGTGATTTGGGTGTTCGCCATCGTTGGTCTGCTGCTGATCGTGGTCATCGGTCTCGTGGTCATCGGGCGCGAAACTGCCCGCTTGGCCGCCTCCCCCCGCCCGGCCGTGTTCGACTTGGCGGTGGCGGTGGAGTTCATCGCCGACCGGCTACCGGCTGAGACCCAGGCCCGGATCTCCCACGAGGATGTGCGCTGGATCCTGTTGGCCGATGCCGATCTCCTGGAGGAGACGACAGCGACTCCAGTGCCGGCCGGGGGTGAGGCCGACGACCTGCTCGACGGCAGCTTCGTCGACGAGGACATGGCTGTCGCCCGCATCTTCGAGGCTGCCGAGCGCGAGGGTCGCGAACTGGTCGATGAAGATGTGGCTGCCGTGTTGGAGGTGCGCTTGGCCTACCTCGAACTCATCGGTGCGGTGGGTGGTGAGGTGGGCGACGAGGTCGACTGAGCGGGTCTGGACCCGGCAGGGTCGACCTGGTTCCCCGGGTGGTCGGGGCATCGCGTACCTTTGCCCCATGGAGCGTCCCACCAAGTTCGAACATCACCGGTACGTCGGCGACAAGCGCACCCAGGTCGTCTACGACTTCGAGACCGCACCCGAAGACCTCATCGAGGAGTTGATGGAGGCTCGGACCTACATGTCCTTCGGGCCCGACACCCTGGTGGAGGCATCCAATCGCGGCTACCGACCTCACTCGTCGTGTGCTGCCGTAGACGACTGATCCACGGACCCAGTCACTGATGGACGTCGAGCTTCGGTCTGGTGGAGAGAGCTTGGCCGCCTACGTGGTCGACCCTCCCGTGTCAGATGCCCAGCCTCCGGTGCTGGTGCTCTGCCACGGCTATCCGTCCGGAGCGTTGGGGGCCGAGGCCACGGCACGGTCGTTTCCGTTGTTGGCCGACCGCATCGCCAACGAGGGGTGGCGCGTCATCTCCTTCACGTTTCGTGGTTGTGGCAACTCGTCGGGCAACTTCTCGCTCGGAGGGTGGCTCGACGACCTTCT
>JBDTBS010000100.1:0-3641 GCA_039924035.1 Aquihabitans sp.
CTGGGGCGTGCCGGTCCCGTGGGACCCGGGCCACGTCTTCTACGTCTGGTACGACGCCCTCATCAACTACGCCACGGCCATCGGCTACGGCTCTGACCCCGAACGGTTCGCCCGCTGGTGGCCCCACGTCAACCACCTCCTGGCCAAGGACATCCTGCGGTTCCACTGCGTCTACTGGCCGGCCATGCTGCTGGCTGCCGGCGAAGCCCCGCCGCACCGTCTGAACGTCCACGGCTACCTCACCGTCGGCGGCAAGAAGATGAGCAAAACCAGCCTCAACCAGATCTTCCCGGCCGACCTGGTCGAGGAGTTCGGCGTCGACGGCTTCCGATACCACTTCCTGCGCGACAACTCGTTCGGCCCCGACGGCGACTTCAGCTACGAGAGCATGGTCAGCCGCTACAACGCGGATCTGGCCAACAACTACGGCAACCTGCTCAGCCGGGTGGCCACCGTGGTCGACAAGAAGTGTGGCGGCATCGGCCCGGCGCCCAGGCCCGACAGCCCGCTGGCCTCAGTGGCTGCGGAAGTCCTGATAGATGCCACAGCCGCATGGAGCGCAGTGCAGCCGTCAGCGGCCCTGGAGGCCACCTGGCGCCTGATCCGCGAGGCCAACGCACTGCTCGAAGCCACCGAGCCATGGAAGGCCGAGCCCGGTCCCGAGGTCGACGGGGTGCTCGGCGATGCGTTGGAGGTGCTGCGCATCGTGTCGATCCTGGCCAGTCCCGCGCTCACCCGGGCCACTGGTGAGGTCTGGCGCCGCATCGGACTACCCGGGACCCCCACCGACAGCCAGTTGCCCAACTCGGCCTTCTGGGGCGGCTACCCCGGCGGCTTGCCGGTGGAGAAGGCGGCCCCCCTGTTCCCCCGCATCAAGGCCTCGACCTGACCGGTCAGGTCTCACCATGAGCAATAGCCACCCCTGGACCGACAACCACTGCCACCTCCACTACCGCGATGCCGATGCCGCCGCAGTGGCCGACGCGGTGGCGGTAGCCCGGGCCGAGGGTGTGACGCGGATGATCACGGTGGGCTGCGACCGGGACGACTCCGCGGCAGCCATCGTCGTGGCGTCGGCCCACGACGGCGTCTATGCCACCGTCGGTGTGCATCCCCACGAAGCGGCCAACGGCACCGACGGGATCGAAGATCTTCTGGGTGACCCGTCGGTGGTGGCCGTGGGTGAGTGCGGACTCGACTACTACTACGAACATTCCCCCCGAAACGCGCAACTGCCCGTGTTCGCCGAGCAGATAGCGATGGCCAAGGCCCACGACCTGGCGTTGGTGATCCACACCCGAGACGCATGGGCCGATACCTTCGACGTTCTCGCCGCCGAAGGCATTCCCGATCGAACGGTGTTCCATTGCTTCACCGGTGGCCCCGACGAGGTACGGCGGTGCCTCGACCTGGGAGCCATGGTGTCCTTCAGTGGGATCATCACCTTCAAGACCGCAAACGACCTGCGGGCCGCAGCCGCGATCTGTCCCCTCGATCGGGTACTGGTGGAGACCGACGCTCCCTATCTGGCTCCGGTACCGCACCGCGGCCGACCCAACCGTCCGGCCCTGGTCCCCGTGGTCGGGGCTGGACTGGCCGCGGCAATGGGTGTCGAGCCGGATCAGTTGGCCGCTGCCACCTGGGCGAACGCAGCCCGCACCTACCGGCTGGCCTAACCCGACCCGCAGGGTGTTGTGGTGGGACAGCCATGATGGACCGGTGACCCACACCCGCACCGACCTGAGCGCCCTCATGGCCCGTTTCGACCTGGAGCCCAGTAGAGCGCTCGGTCAGAACTTCGTGGTCGACCCGAACACGGTGCGGCGGATCGCCCGGCTGTCTGGTGTCGGGCCCGACGACCACGTGGTGGAGATCGGGGCCGGACTCGGGTCGCTCACCTTGGCGTTGGTGGAGACGGGTGCGCCGGTCACGGCCGTGGAGATGGACCGCTACCTACTGCCCGTGTTGCGGGAGGTCGTGGCCGACCATCCCGTGAGGGTCGTCGCGGGCGATGCCATGGAGCTCGACTGGGACGAGGTGCTGGCCGGCGCTGAACGGTGGACCTTGGTGGCCAACCTTCCCTACAACGTGGCCACGCCGTTGGTGCTCGACCTGCTGGCTGGTGTGCCGGCCATCGAACGAATGCTGGTGATGGTGCAGTTGGAAGCTGGTGAGCGGCTGGCAGCCGGCCCCGGATCGCGGATCTACGGCATCCCATCGGTGAAGGTGGCGCTGCGGGCTACTGCGAAGATCGTGGGCCGGGTGGGGCCCGACGTGTTCGTGCCCCGGCCCAGGGTCGACTCCGCTCTCGTGGAGATCGTGCGCCGGAGCGAACCGGCCACCGATGCCGATCCGGACCGTCTGGTGGCCCTGGTGGAGCGCGCGTTCAACCAGCGTCGCAAGATGCTGCGCCGTTCGTTGTCGGGGGTCGTTTCTCCTGAAGCATTCGAGGCTGCTGGCATAGACCCGGAGTCGCGCCCCGAGCAGCTGTCGGTGGAGGAGTGGGGTCGTCTCACCGTGGCGGTGGATGGATCCGGGGAAACGGCGTGAGTAGTCGTCGGTACGATCCCGAGGTGCACCCGGTGACGGTCCTGGCCCCGGCAAAGCTCACCGTGTCGCTACGGATCACCGGGGTGCGTGACGATGGCCTACACCTGATCGATGCCGAGATGGTGACCATCGACTTGGTCGACGACCTGCTCTTCACCGAAGGAGACGGGCTCGAGGTGTTGGGGGCAACCGGGCTGCCGGTGACCAGCGATGACGACAACCTGGTGCGCCGCGCCCTGCGCCTGGTGAACCGGCGGGCCCATGTTCAGCTCACCAAGCGCATCCCTGCCGGCGCCGGGCTCGGTGGCGGCTCGGCTGATGCTGCAGCCGTGCTGCGGTGGGCGGGCGTCGACGACCTGCAGTTGGCGGCCCAACTCGGCGCCGACGTGCCCTTCTGCGTCCGAGGCGGACGAGCCCGGGTCGGCGGGGTGGGAGAGGTGGTCGAACCGCTCCCATACCGCGACCGGACCTACACGCTCGTGACGCCACCGTTCGGTTGCTCGACACCGGCGGTGTTCCAGGCTTGGGATGACCTTGGTGGGCCCAGGGGAAGCGGGCCCAACGATCTCGAACCGGCGGCCCTGGCCGTGGAACCGCAGCTGGCTGAGTGGCGTGACCGGTTGGCTGAGGCCACTGGAGCCACCCCGGTACTGGCTGGTTCCGGGAGCACCTGGTTCGTCCCCGGCCGGTTCCCCGAGGCCGGCACCGTGGTCTCGACCACCGAGGCTTGGTGAAGGTGAAAAAACCAGCAGCGGCGGGTTGGTGCCAGTAGAGACCTGCCGCTAAGTTGGCGCCACCATGGGTTCACTTATCAAGAAGCGCCGTAAGCGCATGCGCAAGAAGAAGCACAAGAAGATGCTGAAGCGCACCCGCTTCCAGCGTCGGGCAGCCGGCAAGTAATCACCGGGCCCCGGCCTCAGTCTCAGACCTTGGCAACGACCGCTCCTTGAGGGAGCGGTCGTGCCGCGTCCGGACTCAGTTCTGGCGAGCGTCAACTCGCCGTCTAATCTCGTCCGGTGCCCGATCGGGGGTAGTTCAGTTGGTAGAACACCGGAATTTGGATCCGGATGTCGCAGGTTCGATCCCTGCCC
>JBDTBS010000101.1:0-3576 GCA_039924035.1 Aquihabitans sp.
TCGGCGAAGAAGGCGGTGGCTTCGCCATTGCCCAGGCTCGCCTCGGCCCCGGTCGCATCCACCACTGCATGCGGGCCATCGGTGCCGCCGAACGGGCCCTCGAGCTCATGTGCCGTCGGGTCACCGAGCGGGTGGCCTTCGGTCGCCCGCTGGCCGAACAGGGCGTCATCCGCGAGTGGATCGCCGACAGCCGCATGGAGATCGAACAGGCTCGCCTGCTCACCCTCAAGGCTGCTTGGCTGATGGACACCGTCGGCAACAGAGCCGCGGCCGTCGAGATCTCCTCGATCAAGGTGGTCGTGCCCAACATGGCATTGCGGGTGATCGACCGGGCCATCCAGGCCCACGGCGGAGCCGGGGTCAGCGACGACTTCCCGTTGGCCGCCATGTACGCCGGAATCCGAACGCTGCGCCTGGCCGACGGCCCCGACGAGGTCCACCGCCGCCAGGTGGCCAAGCGTGAACTCGGCCGCTACGTCGACTGACCACCGCAGTCGCCCGGTCGCCCTACATCGCTAGGCGATCGGGCGGGTCGGTCGGCGTCGCCTTCCTGACGCCGTTCCCGCCATGGCCGGTGGGCGACTATTCGAGCTCGCGGATCTCGCCGTCGGACACTTCGATGACCGCGAACATGGCATCGTGCAGCAACCCGTGGAGGGTGCGGAACCGCAGCACCTCGGGGTCGACGTCGTGGGCCTCCACCGGGACGGCCTCAGCCAGTTCATCGTCGCTCATGGATGCCATGTCTTCGAAGGCCCGGTCCCAGTCGATGGTGGCCGCCCGGCGCTTCAACCACATGTTGGGGGCCTGGATCATGGCCCGCTCCAGATCGTTGACGATCGACACCACCACATCGGTGGCCGTGCGCACCCCAGGGGTGGCCAGCAGGTGGAGGGCCTGAAGCTTGCGCATGGCCAATGCCGCCACCATCTGCGGGTCGCCCAGCTCGGCCACCGCGGAATCGACCTCGGTCAGATCCAGCGGCACCGAATCGCGCACATCGAACCAGCGCTTCAACGTCTCGAACAGTTCAGTGGTCACCCCGTGTAGGGCTAGCAACTCGTCGGGCTTGGAAATCGGACCCTCCGACGACACCTCGGTGGTCCAGTCGTCCTCTTCGTCGCCCAAGGCATCAGACAAGGCGTCGAACAGCTCGTCTTCGGTCCAGTCACCGTCTTCGTCGTCGAACTCTCCGCCGGCACCGCTCGGGTGGTCGGGACTCAATGCTCGAACCCGTCGTCGGCCCTCGACAAGAAGGTCATGGCCACGACGGTGCCTTCTTCGGTGGCCTTGAACTCCAGGTCGTCGGTCAGGAACTGCAACAAGGGAATGCCCAAGCCCCCTTCGTGATGGAGGCGCTCTGGGTCGGTGATGTTGGGGTGGGTGGTGAGCTCACCGGGATCGAAGCCACCACCGTGATCCTCGACGGTGACGGCGATGCATCCCGGCGTCAGTTCGAAGCGCAGGTTGATCGGCTCGATCACCGTCGAGCCGTTGGACCGGCTCCGCTGAGCCTGGATGGCGTTGGTGCAGGCCTCCGAGACGGCCAACCGCAGATCAGCGGCCCGGTCTTCGGAGAACATCGGATCGGCGGCCGCCAGCGCTCCCACCACCAACCGGGCCACCGCCACCACCTCGGGCTTGGCGGGCAGGTCGAGCTCCACGAGCTCCACCTCGGTCTCCACCCCAGCGTCCGGCGACGTCATCGGGTCCTACAGCTCCTGGCACCGACAGTGGGCGGTCATCCCGCCACCACCGCGTCGAGCGTTGGGCTGATCCGGAAGATGGTGTCGAGCTGGGTGATCTCGAACACCTTGAGAATCCGGGTGTTGGTGAGGACCACTTGCAGGTCGCCGTCGTGGGCCCGGACCCGCTTCAGAGCCCCGATGAGCACGCCGAGGCCGGTGGAGTCGATGAACTCGACGGCCTCCATGTCGACCACCAGCTGGTAGCGCTGATCGTTCACCAACGAGATGAGCTGCTCACGAAGCCGGGGGGCAGTGGCGATGTCAATCTCGCCGCGGATCTGCAGCACCGACCAGTCACCGTGTTCGGCAACGTCGATGCGAAGGTCCACATTGTTCCCATCCGGGTCACCTTTCACCAGGCCAAGCTATCCCCAGTGACCACCGGGGTTCATGATCGTCGCAAATTCATGGCAAACGACCACCCAGCCGACGGTCCCGAGACGTCGAACGCGCCATAGACTTCGAACGTCTGTTCTCCGCCGGAGACGCCGTGTCACCACCGAACCCCCTGACCTCTTCAGCTGCTGTGTCCACGGTTGGCCCGGCCGCGGCGCGGGACGACGAACGGTGGACCGAGCAGGCCGACGGGACCGCCGACGGCCACGAGACCGACCACTTCGTGCGCATGCTGTCGTCACGGCTCGGCGAAGGTCTGGTCCACACCGAACGGCTACCGGCACGAGCGGCAGTCACCGCAACCACCCAGCGACCCCTGCTCCCGGTGGTGGCCCAACGGCTGACCGAACTGGGCATCGACGACCTCTACTCCCACCAGGCCGAAGCGCTCGACCTGGTGCGGGCCGGGCGATCCACGGTGGTGGCCACCGGTACCGCCTCGGGGAAATCCCTCTGCTACCAGCTGCCCATCGCCGAAGCGGTCAACGACCCCATCCGACCCGGCACGGCCCTGTGCCTGTTCCCCACCAAAGCTCTGGCCCAAGACCAGCTGCGCTCCTTCGGACACCTCTCCATCCCTGGGCTCACCGCTGCTACCTACGACGGCGATGCCAACCCCGACGCTCGGGCCTGGGCCCGCCGCCACGCCAACGTGCTGCTCACCAACCCCGAGATGCTCCACCACGGGCTGCTGCCCCACCACGGCCGCTGGGACACGTTCCTCATGCGCCTGCGCTACGTGGTCATCGACGAGCTCCACGTCCTGCGGGGCGTGTTCGGCACCCACGTGGCCCACCTGCTGCGCCGCCTCCGTCGGCTCTGCGACCTCTACGGCTCATCGCCCACCTTCGTGTTCTCGTCGGCCACCGTCGGCGAACCCAGCCGACTGGCCTCAGACCTGTGCGGCCTCGACGTGGTCGAGGTGACCACCGACGGTTCCCCCAAGGGCGAACGGCTGGTGGCCCTGGTCGACCCCGGCCGCATCGACTGGGGCGGCAGCAAACCGCCGTCACCCAACCGGGTCACCGCCGGACTGATCGGAGACCTGGTCGGTAGCGGCCACCGCACCCTGGCCTTCTGTCGCAGCCGGGCCGGCACCGAGGTGGTGGTCGCCGAGGTCACCCGCCGCAACCCCGAACTGGCCGGTCGGGTCCGTCCCTACCGGGGCGGCTACCTCACCGCCGAACGCCGCGAGATCGAAGCCCAACTGTTCAGCGGCACCCTCGGCGGCGTGGTGGCCACCTCCGCGTTGGAGCTCGGCGTGGACATCGGCGGCCTCGATGCCGTGGTCCTCAACGGGTTCCCCGGCACCATCGCCTCCCTGTGGCAACAAGCCGGTCGGGCCGGACGGGAACGCCAACCGTCGTTGGCTGTTCTGGTGGCCGGCGACGACCAACTCGACCACTACTTCCTGCACCACCCCGAAGAGGTG
>JBDTBS010000102.1:0-6666 GCA_039924035.1 Aquihabitans sp.
GCCGATGTCGCCCAACCCGGCCGCACCCAAGAGGGCATCGGTGCAGGCATGGGCGATCACGTCGGCATCGCTGTGGCCTTGGAGGGCCCGCTCACTTTCGAAGGTCACACCGCCGAGGACGAGCGGACGAGCCGGGTCGTCGATGAACGGGTGGACGTCGAAGCCCTGGCCGACACGTACTTGGCTCATCTACCGCTGCTCCAGGAAGAGGGCCGCAACGGCCAGGTCGTCTGGTTCGGTGATCTTGAGGTTCCAGCGTTCGCCTTGCACCAGCCGGAGTCGGCCACCGGCTGCCATCACCAGCGAGGCATCATCGGTGGCTTCGGGCAGGGTGGCGTGCACCCGACGGAGCGCATCGGCGCTGAAGCCTTGCGGCGTCTGAACGGACCGCAGTTCGTCGCGGTCCACTGGGAGCCCCGACGGGTCACACACCGAGTCGGTCATGGGGACCACGGGGACAGCGGCGTCGACGCCGGTCAACACGGCATCCACCACCGAGCGGAACAAGGCGTGGGAGGCCATGGGGCGGGCGGCATCGTGGACGAGGATCACGGCCGCATCGTCGGGGACGGCGGCCAGGCCGGCCCGCACCGAGGCCGAGCGGGTCTCGCCGCCGCTTGCCACCACGTCGGCCGCCGGCTCTTCGGCCATGGCTCCCGGCGGAACCACCACGACCACACCATCGGCCACCGTCCGCGCTGCCGCCAACGACCAATCGATCACCCGTCGGCCGGCCAGGGGTTCGTACTGCTTGGCACCGCCGAAGCGTCGACCACTGCCCGCGGCCACCACCACCACCCACACGGGTGCGGCGTCGAGAGAGGAGGGAGCAGACATGGGCGCCCGATGCTACGGCACGGCCCGATAACAGCCGCTTCCGAGGCCCCCTTGTGACCGGTGCCACCAAGGCCGGGCGCGATCGGTACGATCAAAGCGTGGCCGACATCGAACTCCTCCATGACGTCGAACTCCTCGCTGAGCTCACCCCCGATGAGATGGAGCGCGTCACTGCGTCCGCGGTGGTCAGTCGCTACCTAAGGGGTGATGTGGTCTTCGAAGAGGCCAGCACCCCCGACAAGCTCTGCGTGGTGGCTTCGGGTCGGATCGCCATCGCCAAGAAATCGGTCGACGGTCGCGAGTCCATGGTGGCCCTCATGGAGCGGGGCGACCTGTTCGGCGAGATGGGCCTCTTCGACGGCTTCGGCCGATCGGCCGAAGCCCGTGCCCTGGAGCCCTCCGAGTTGGTGGAGCTCCCCTATGCGCCGCTGAAGGCTGTGTACCAGAGCCGCCCAGACCTGCTGTGGGGCGTTGTCCGGCTGCTGGCCGCTCGGCTCCGGGCCACCGACTCGGCCTTGGCCGACTCGGTGTTCCTCGATGTCACCGGCCGCACCGCCAAGCGTCTGTTGGAGTTGGCCGGCGAGAACGACGAGTTCGCGCTGCCTATCACCCAAGAGGAGTTGGCCGGCATGGTCGGGGCCTCCCGGGAACGGGTCAACAAGGCCATAGCCAGCTTCGTGCGTCTGCGGTGGATCGAGCAGCAGGACCGCCGCTACCGGATCACCAACCGCGAAGAGCTCGAGCGCCGCGCTCTCTGATCGGCCAGCAGCCTCAGACCAGGTTCAGTAGCGGTCGAGGATGGCCGATTCGGCGATGCGACCGAGACCTTCCTTGATAGAGGTGGCCCGGGTGGCCCCCACACCATCCACGTCGTCTAGTTCGTCGATGGTGGCCCGCATGATCTTCTGCAGCGATCCGAAGCGGGCCACGATGTTCTCGATCACCTGCTCGGGGAGTCGAGGAATGCGCGACAGCATCCGGTAGCCACGAGGGGCAACCGACGCGTCGAGAGCGGCCGTGGGTAACAGCAGGGCGTGAACGATCTCGGCCGGGTCGATGAGATCGTCGGTGGTGAGCGCCGACAACGAGTCGAGCAAAGTATCGAGGGTGACCGACGGGTTGGCCCCCCGGTAGTCACGGACGATGTGGCGACGGTCGTATTCGACACCACCCATGAGCTCCACCAACTGCAGGCGCACCATGCGGCCTTCGTCGCCGAGCTCGATGATGTAGCGCTCGATCTCGTCGGCGATCCGCTCCACACCTTCGATGCGCTGCAGCACGTTGACCACGTCTCGAATGGTGACGAGGTCTTCGATCTCCAACGTGGACAACGACGCGGCATCTGATTCCAGCCGGTCGCGATAGCGCTCCAGCGTGGACAGGGCCTGGTTGGCCCGGTTGAGGACCCGGGCCGCCGAGTCGATCTCGTGCTTCTCGGGACCCACGTAGACCGTGATGGTGTTCATCCGTTGAGACACGGTGACGACGGGGACCTGGAGGGAACGGGCCACCCGTTCGGCGGTGCGGTGGCGGGTACCGGTCTCGGTGGTGGTGACCGACGAATCGGGGACCAGGTGAACGTTGGCTCGGGCGATGCGGCTGCCATCTCGCGCCAAGATGATGGCCCCGTCCATCTTGGCCAGTTCCGATAGGCGCTGTGGGCTGAACGCAGCATCGAGCAGGAACCCGCCCGAGCAGATGTTGAGCACGTCGGGACCATCGCCGACCACCAGAAGCCCGCCGAAGCCAGCCTGGAGGATCCGATCGATGCCAGTTCTCAGCTGCCGTCCGGGCGCCACCTGAGCCAGGGCAGCTCGGAGCGCTGGGGAGTACCTCGACGACATGCGCGCAGGTTACTGGACCTCTGGACCGGGCCCGACCGATTCCGGCATCCTCACCGAGGGGATGCCCCGGCATCGATGCCCGGACACAGGCCGACCCGGTCGGCAGCATCGAGGAGGGTGCCGACCCGAATGGTCTGAATCCCAGGCGGGGCCTCAGGGGCTGAGAAGGGCACGATGGCCCGTTTGAACCCGAGACGAGCAGCCTCGGCCAGGCGCCGGGGGGTGTGCGAGACCTGACGTAGTTCGCCACCGAGACCGATCTCTCCGCAGGCAACGAGGTCTCGGGGCAGGGCTATGTCGAAGATGGAAGACACCGCGGCCAGACCGAGAGCAAGATCTGCGGCCGGTTCGGTGATCTTCACTCCACCGACAGCCAGGGCATAGGCATCGATCTTGGAGGTGATGATGCCCATCCGTTGTTCCATGACCGCCAGGATGAGCGACAGCCGTTGGTTGTCGATACCGGTGGCCGAGCGTCGTGGGCTGGGCAGCGTGGTGGGCACGGCCAGGACCTGCAACTCCACCAGGAGCGGTCGGTGACCCTCCATGATGGGTACAACCGCTGAACCGGGGATGCCGGGGCGCCGGTCGGCCAGGAAAAGGCTGCTGGGATCGGGGACGCCGATCAGCCCCTTCTCCGTCATCTCGAACAGGCCCAACTCCTGGGTGGTGCCGAAGCGGTGCTTCACCACCCGCAGGAGCCGCAGGGCATGGTGACGATCTCCTTCGAAGGCCAGGACGGTATCGACCACGTGCTCGAGCACCCGAGGCCCGGCCAGGCCACCGTCCTTGGTGACGTGACCGACCAGGATCACCGAGCATCCGCGGGTCTTGGCCTCCTGGACCAGTCGGTGGCTGCACTCGCGCACCTGGGCCACCGACCCGGGAGTGGAGGCTAGGTCTGGGTTGACCAGGGTCTGGATGGAGTCGATGATCACCAAGTCGGGTTGGACGGCCTCTATGGCCCCCACCACCTGGGGTAGTGCCACTTCGGCGGCCAACCAGAGGTTCGGATGCAGCGCTCCGAGCCGCTCGGCCCGCAGGCGGATCTGTTGGGGTGACTCCTCCCCCGACAGATACAGCACGTTGCGGCCCGCCGCGGCCACCTCGGCCGCGGCCTGGAGCAGGACGGTGGACTTGCCGATGCCCGGCTCGCCACCGAGCAAGGTGACCGACCCCGGGACCAGGCCGCCGCCCAGCACCCGGTCTAGCTCGGGGATCCCGGTGGGCCGGGGCTTGAACTCTGTGGGGTCGACGTCGGCGATCCGGATGGGAGCGACCTTGGGGGCAACCACGGCCAGGGCCCCGGTACCCATGCCGTCGACCTCCTCCACCAACGTGCCCCATGCCTCACAGCCAGGGCACTGGCCCACCCACTTGGGCGCGCTGGCCCCACAGTCGGGGCAGCGGTAGACGGTACGGACCTTGGCCATGGGCGACACCTTACGGAAGGGGTCCGACAACCCGGATCACCACAGGACCCTGCGACCAGACGCGAAACGGCCCCACCACAGGGGCGAGGCCGTTTCGTGATCGGATGACCAGGCCAGATGGCCGAGTCGGGTGACCTATTCGGTGGTGGGACCGGCCTCGGCCAGTTCCGTGGTGGCATCGCCTTCAGCGTCGGCAGCCAGGGCCGGATCGACGGTCGGCTTGAAGCCTTCGATGGTCCGGAACACGATTTCCTGCTTGCCGGACTCTGGGTCGGGCTCGGCATCCACGATGATGATCTCGCCCGGCTTGTACTGCTTGTAGAGCAGACGCTCCGACAGCGGGTCTTCCACCAGGCGCTGGATGGCCCGACGCAGCGGACGAGCACCCAGGGTGGGGTCGTAGCCCCGGTCGACCAGCACGACCTTGGCCGCGTCGGTGAGCTCGATACCGATGCCCTGTGCCTCGAGTTGTGTGGCCGTGCGCTTGATGAGCATGTCGACGATGGTGGTGACCTCGGGCTTGGACAGCTCGTGGAACACGATGGTCTCGTCGATGCGGTTCAGGAACTCGGGCCGGAAGTGGGCCTTCAGGGCCTCGTTGACCTTCTCCTTCATCTTTTCGTAGGAGACGGCCTCGTCGGCCTTGCCGAAGCCCACGTTGGCCTTGCGGAGATCCGCGGTGCCGAGGTTCGAGGTCATGATCAGCACGGTGTTGCGGAAGTCGACCGAACGGCCCTGGCTGTCGGTGAGACGGCCTTCCTCCAGGATCTGGAGGAGCGTGTTGAACACGTCGGGGTGGGCCTTTTCGATCTCGTCGAACAGCACCACCGAGAACGGCTTGCGCCGCACGGCCTCGGTGAGCTGGCCGCCCTCCTCGTAGCCGACGTAGCCGGGGGGCGAGCCCACCAGGCGGCTCACCGTGTGCTTCTCCATGTACTCACTCATGTCGAGGCTGATGAGGCTCTGCTCGTCGCCGAACAGGAACTCGGCGAGGGTCTTGGCCAGCTCGGTCTTGCCCACGCCCGAGGGGCCCAGGAAGATGAACGAGCCGCTGGGACGCTTCGGGTCCTTGAGACCGGCCCGGGTGCGCCGGATGGCCTGGCTGACCGCCTTGATGGCGCTCTCCTGGCCGATGACCCGCTTGTGGAGCTCGTCCTCCATGCGCAGGAGCCTGGCCGTCTCCTCTTCGGTGAGCTTGTAGACCGGGATGCCGGTCCAGAGCGAGAGCACCTCGGCGATCGACTCCTCGTCGACCTCGTCGAACAGGTCGACACCGGACGCCTTGATCTCGGCTTCCTTGGCTTCCTTCTCGCCGAGCAGTTCCTTCTCGCGATCGCGCAGGCGGCCCGCCTCTTCGAAGTTCTGGGCCTCGACCGCTTCCTTCTTCTGCTGGACGACCTCGCCGATCTGGTTCTCGAGCTCCTTGTAATCGGGCGGGGTCTCCATGCGCTTGATGCGCAGGCGTGACCCGGCCTCGTCGATGAGGTCGATGGCCTTGTCGGGCAGGTGACGATCGGCGATGTAGCGGTCGGCCAGGTTGGCCGCCGCCACCAGGGCCTGGTCGGTGATGGTGACCCGGTGGTGGCTCTCGTAGCGGTCGCGGAGGCCCTTCAGGATCTCGATGGTGTGGGCCACGGTGGGCTCCTCCACCTTCACCGGCTGGAAGCGGCGCTCCAGGGCGGCGTCCTTCTCCAGGTGCTTGCGGTACTCGTCGGTGGTGGTGGCACCGATGGTCTGCAGCTCACCGCGGGCGAGCATGGGCTTGAGGATCGACGCTGCGTCGATGGCGCCTTCAGCGGCACCAGCGCCCACGAGGGTGTGGATCTCGTCGATGAACAGGATGATGTCGCCCCGGGTGCGGATCTCCTTGAGCACCTTCTTGAGGCGCTCCTCGAAGTCGCCGCGGTAGCGCGAGCCAGCCACCAGGGCGCCGAGGTCGAGCGTGTAGAGCTGCTTGTTGTGCAGGGTCTCGGGCACGTTGTCGGCTGCGATCGACTGGGCCAGGCCCTCGACGATGGCGGTCTTGCCCACGCCCGGCTCACCGATGAGCACCGGGTTGTTCTTGGTGCGGCGCGACAAGACCTGCATCACGCGTTCGGTCTCTCGGGCGCGACCGATCACCGGGTCGAGCTTCTTGTCCTTGGCCAGTTGGGTGAGGTTGCGACCGAACTGGTCGAGCACGAGCGAACCCGACGGGGTCTCGCCGCTGACGCCGCCGGCGGTGGCGCCGGCCTTCTCGCCCCCACCCGAGCCCTGGGGGCCCGAGCCGGAGTAGCCGGAGAGGAGCTGGATGACCTGCTGGCGCACACGCGACAGGTCGGCGCCCAGCTTCACGAGCACCTGGGCGGCCACGCCCTCGCCCTCACGGATGAGGCCGAGGAGGATGTGCTCGGTGCCGATGTAGTTGTGGCCGAGCTGCAGCGCCTCGCGGAGCGACAGCTCCAGCACCTTCTTGGCGCGGGGCGTGAAGGGGATGTGGCCGCTGGGCGAGGATCCGCCCTGGCCGATGATCTCCTCCACCTGGCTGCGGACGGCCTCCAACGAGATGC
>JBDTBS010000103.1:0-18861 GCA_039924035.1 Aquihabitans sp.
CCTCGGCTGCGACCTGGTGGTGGCCTCGGATCGGGCTCGGTTCTCGGAGATCTTCGCCCGACGGGGCCTGTCCATCGACTTCGGTGGCTCCTGGTTCCTGCCCCGACGGGTCGGGCTCCACAAGGCCAAGGAACTGGCTCTGTTGGCTGAGATCATCGATGCCGCCGAAGCCGAACGGCTCGGCCTGGTCAACCGGGTCGTGCCCGTCGAGGACCTCGATGCTGCCGTCGACGAGTGGGTGCAGAAGCTGGCCGCCGGGCCCCCGATTGCCCTGGCCCAGACCAAGGCCTTGCTCGATCGGTCGTCAACGTCGTCGTTGGCCGATGCCCTGGCCGCCGAAGCGGCGGCCCAGACGGTCAACTTCGGAACCTCCGACACCCTCGAAGCGATCGGGGCGTTCCTCGAGAAGCGTCAACCTCACTACACCGGGCGATGACCCTTTCGCCTGTCCCACCCCACAGGTAGGGTCGAACCCAAGACGCTTGCTGGCCGGCGGTACGGCCTTCCTCACGTTCATCGAACGCAGGAGCCCAGCCGGTGTTTGCCAGCATTCCCTCAGCCATCGTGGTCGGCGTCGACGGCCATCCCGTGACCGTGGAGGTCCACGTCGGGGTGGGCCTTCCTGGCCTGTCCATCGTCGGCCTGCCCGATGCCGCCTGCCGTGAGGCCCGAGACCGGGTTCGAGCTGCCGTCATGGCTGCTGGTATCGCTTGGCCGCCGAAGCGCATCACCATCAACCTGGCCCCGTCAGACTTCCGCAAGGTGGGGAGTGGTCTGGATCTGGCCATGGCCATCGGCGTGCTGGTGGCCAACGGAGATCTCAGCCCCGAGAGCGTGGCCCAGAAGGCCTTCGTCGGGGAGTTGGGCCTGGACGGCACGGTTCGCCGGGTCAGCGGAGCGGTGCCCCTGGTAGATGCCGTCACCACCGATCAGGTGGTGGTGCCGGTTCCATCGGCGCGAGATGCCGCCTTGGTGGAGGGGCCGAGGGTGCGGGCCGTAGCCACTCTTCTCGAACTGGTCCTGGCCCTCCGGGGCGATCAACCCTGGCCCGACCACGACCTTCCCCCGCTAGACAGCCACCTGCCATTGGTGCCCGACCTGGCCGATGTGCGGGGCCAGGCCGTGGTGCGCAGGGCATTGGAGATAGCTGCCGCCGGCGGACACCACCTCTTGATGGTCGGACCGCCGGGCGCCGGCAAGACCATGCTGGCCAGCCGACTCCCGGGCCTGCTGCCAGACCTGGATCGTCAGGAGACCCTGGAGGCCACCCGAGTACATTCCGCGGCCGGGCTGGCCCTGGCTCGGGGTCTGGTGGATCGGCCACCGTTCCGGGCTCCCCACCACACCGCAACCGCAGTGGCCCTGATCGGCGGGGGGAGCGCCACCTTGCGACCGGGCGAGGTATCGCTGGCCCATTCGGGCATCTTGTTTCTGGACGAGCTAGCTGAGTTCCCGCCATCAGTGCTCGACGCTCTGCGGCAACCGTTGGAGTCGGGCTCGATCAACGTGAGCCGGGCTCACTTCCAGGTGGAGATGCCGGCCCGCTTCTTGCTGGTGGCCGCCATGAACCCTTGCCCCTGTGGCGAAGCCGGAAGGCCGGGCCGGTGTCGTTGCCCCGAGGGGCTGTTGGTTCGGTATCGGCGGCGCCTGTCGGGGCCGTTGCTCGACCGCTTCGATCTGCGCGTCGAGGTACTGCGCCCGGAGGTGGAGGAGCTCCTCGGCGGAGACGGTGGCGAATCCACTGCAGTGGTGGCCGCCCGGGTGGTCGAAGCTCGCCTGCGGGCTGCGGCCCGGGGAGTGCGGGCCAACAGTCAGCTCGCGGGCCAGGAGCTCGACTCGTGGGCTCCGCTCACCGACGGGGCCCACGACCTGTTGGCCACCGCATTGCGAACCGGACGTCTCAGCGCCCGGGGCTTGGCCCGGGTCCGCCGGGTCGGGCTCACCATCGCTGATCTGTCGGGCCATGAAGGGCCCCTCACCGCGGGCCACGTGGGCACGGCCCTGCACCTACGGGCAGAGGTCACCGGAGCCGCGGGGATGGCGGCATGAACGAACAGGACGTGGCCGCGCTGGTGGCCCTGTCGCAGGTGGAGGGGGTTGGCCCGGCCACGTTGCTCCGCCACCTGCGTGGTGGGCCGCTGGCCGCGTGGGAAGCCCTACCCGCTCATCAGCGGCAGATCGATCCGGCCCGAGAGCTCGAACGCCACCTGGTCGCTGGTCGCCATGTGCTGGTCTACGGCCAACCCGGGTATCCAGAGCGGCTGTTGGAAGACCCGGCGCCGCCGGCACTGCTGTTCGCCCAGGGCCGGCTCGATGCGCTCGAAGGTCCGGCGGTGGCCGTGGTCGGTACCCGCAACGCCACCCGCCTGGGCCGGGATCTGGCCGGTTGCCTCGGTGCCGAGCTCACGGCAGCCGGCGTAGCGGTGGTATCGGGCCTGGCCCTCGGGATAGACGGGGCCGCCCATCGAGGCTCTATCGGCTGGCTGGGTCACCACCCTGGTGGCCGGGTCGGACGTCCCATCGGCGTCATCGCCTCCGGGCTCGATGTCGTGTACCCCCGTCGCCACCTGGAGCTCCATCGCCAGGTGGCGGCAATGGGCCTCCTCGTCAGCGAGACCCCGCTCGGGCATCGGCCGGTGCCATGGCGGTTTCCCGCTCGCAACCGCATCATCGCTGGGCTGGTCGATGCCGTAGTGGTGGTCGAATCCCGGTCTGCAGGAGGATCCATGCTCACTGCCGGAGAAGCCCTCGACCGCGGCATCAGCGTGCTGGCCGTACCCGGTCACCCCACATCGGGGGCCGCAGCCGGTACCAACGACCTCATATTCGACGGGGCCACCATCGTGCGATCCGCGGCCGACGTGCTCGGGGCCATCGGGGTCGACCCACCACCGACCGCGGCCGGGCCGTCCCCTCGGGTGCGGCCGCTCACCGTGGCCGAACGCCTGGTGGTGGAGGCTGTGGGAGCCGAACCGGCGGCATTGTCGGAGATCGTCGGGCGGTCGGCGCTCAGCCTGGAGGTGGTGGCCGCGGCCTTGGTCAGCCTGGAGGCTGATGGGTTCCTCGTCCGATCCGCGGGGTGGTATGAGCCGGTGGTGGTTCCGTGATCAGCCGGCTGGTCGTGTGGATTTCGGTACGATGGCCGGGTGGCATGGGATTATGGAGCTTTCCTGGCTGGCCTCACGGCCGCGGCACCGGCCACTGTCGACGCTTACCGTCGAGACCTCGCCGACTTCACCAAGTGGGCGGGGGAGCAGGGCATCGAGGGTCCCGCGGAGGTCGATCGAAAGGTGCTCCGTCGATACCTGGTTGCGCTGGCCGACCGGCAACTGGCGGCCCGCACGATGGCCCGCCGGGTGTCGGCGCTCCGTCGCTATTTCGGCTGGTGCACGCGTTCGGGCCTTCTCGCCGCAGACCCGTCGCTCTCCCTGCGCGCGCCACGGGGGACCGGTCGTCTGCCTCGGATCCTTCAAGACGACCAGCTGAACGATCTGTTCACCGCCCCCGACGACACCCCTGCCCAACTCCAATCCACGGCCGTGTTCGAACTGCTCTACGGCAGCGGTCTCCGGGTGGGCGAGCTCTGTGGCCTGCGTCGCGGAGACCTCGACCTCGATGGCGGTTGGGTCGTGGTCTGGGGCAAGGGCTCAAAGCAGCGCAGGCTCCCCCTCGGCGAACCGTGCGCGGTGGCCCTCAAACGTTGGCTCGACCACGGCTGGGCCCACCTGGCCGGTCCCGATACCCCCGCCGACGTGGTCTTTTTCAACCGGCGGGGCAATCCACTCACCCCGAGGGACGTCCGGCGTTTGCTAGACGCGCGCTCGTCCCGTCCGACGCACCCCCATGCCCTGCGCCACACCTTTGCCACCCACCTGCTCGACGGCGGGGCAGACCTGCGGGCCGTGCAAGAGCTCCTCGGCCACGAGGATCTGGCCACCACGCAGATCTACACCCACGTCAGCCGGGAACGTCTCCAGCGGGTCTACGAAGCGACGCACCCCCGTGCCTGATCGCCGATGAACCCCGATGTCGTCGCCGCCCTGTGGAAGGCCTACAGCGAAGATCCCACCAAGGATCGTCGCGACCGCTTGATCCTGCACTACTCACCGCTGGTGAAGTATGTGGCCGGCCGCGTGGGGGTGGGCCTACCGCAAAACATCGAGCAGGCCGATCTGGTGAGCTACGGGATCTTCGGGCTCATCGATGCCATCGACAAGTTCGATCTGGGTCGAGGTCTCAAGTTCGAGACCTACGCCATCTCCCGAATCAAGGGAGCCATCCTCGACGAGCTGCGATCCACCGACTGGGTACCCCGGTCGGTGCGGGCCAAGGCCCGGGCCGTGGAGACGGCCTTCTCCAAGCTGGAAGCCAAGCTCCACCGCTCACCAACCGAAGGAGAGTTGGCCTCCGAGCTCGGCTACGCCGAGGAGACGCTTCAGACCCTGCTGGGCCAGTTGTCGCTCACCGGGATCGTGGCCCTCGACGAGATGTTGAGCGAGCACCACGAGAACATCACCTTGGCCGAGACCTTGGCCGATCAGTCGGCAGGGCCCGGAGCGCTGTTCGAGCTCAGCGAGATGCGTGGACAACTGGCCACCGCCATCGAGCGAATGCCAGAGCGGGAGAAGGTGGTCCTGACGCTCTACTACTTCGAGAACTTCACCCTGGCCCAGATCGGCGAGGTGCTGAAGGTCACCGAGAGTCGGGTGAGCCAGCTCCACACGCGGGCCGTGCTGCAGCTGCGGAGCCGCATGCAGGCCGCACAGCGCGAACTGGCCTAGCGGCAGCCGCTCTGGCGGCGTTCCTTCTGGCGTTGCTTGCGCCGCTGGCCCAGGCGGGTCCGGCCGCAGCCGCCGACGACACCCGGTCCTACCGTCCGCCGCTGGATGCCCCGGTGGTCGATCCGTTCCGCCCGCCCGCGGCACCGTGGCTACCGGGCAACCGAGGCCTCGAATACGCCCCCACCTCCGGTATGTCGGTGCGGGCCATCGGCCCAGGGGTGGTCACCTTCGCTGGTCCGGTGGCGGGATCGCTCCACATCACCGTCCGTCACCCCGATGGCCTGCGGTCTTCCTACTCGTACGTGGCCGCCATTCGCGTCCGACCAGGCGACGCGGTGGCGGCCGGTGACACCGTGGCCGTGGCTGCCGACCGCCTTCACCTGGGTGTCCGTCGGGGCGACACCTACCTGGACCCGGCATCGTTGTGGGGACGACGTGTGGTTGGTGGTCGCGCGTCCCTGGTACCAGTGGTGCGTCGAGCGGCCCGCCAGGCTCTCGGCTGGTCGCCTTGACCTGCTCGTCGCTACACTCTTCCCTCGGCCCACCAACTGGTGTGTCCGATCCATCAATTCCACCCGGATCCTCCCACGGTCGTCGTCGCAGCTTGCTGCGTCAGCGCAACGGACCCGGGTTTCGCCAAACCGTTGGGAAGAGAGAAGAAGCTCGTGACCGAGCCCGTCGTGACCATGAAGCAGCTGCTCGACGCGGGGGTGCACTTCGGGCACCAGACCCGTCGCTGGAACCCGAAGATGAAGCGGTTCATCTTCGGTGACCGCAACGGCATCTACATCATCGACCTGCAGCAGACCCTGCAGCGCATCGAGACCGCTTACATCACCATCCGCGACACGGTGGCCGATGGTGGCACCGTGCTCTTCGTGGGAACCAAGAAGCAGGCCCAGGACCCCATCCAGTCCTACGCCGAGCAGTCTGGCTCGCCCTTCATCAACCAGCGTTGGCTCGGTGGCATGCTCACCAACTTCGAGACCATGGCCAAGCGGGTCAAGAAGATGCAGGAATACCGCCGCATGCGCGAGACCGGCGAGCTCGACGCCATGCCGAAGAAGGAAGCTCTCCTCATCACCCGTGAGCTCGTGAAGCTAGAGCGCAACCTCGGTGGCATCGCCCACATGGAGAAGCTGCCCGACCTCGTCTTCATCCTGGACACGCACAAGGAACACATCGCGGTGACCGAAGCCAACAAGCTCGGCATCCCGATCGTGGCTGTGGTCGACACCAACTGCGACCCCGACGTGATCCAGTTCCCCATCCCGGGCAACGACGATGCCATCCGTGCTGGCGCGCTCATGAGCCGCGTCATCGCCGATGCCGTCGAAGAAGGCCACCTGATGGCCTCCATGAAGCCCGGAGCCAAGACCGCTGAAAAGCCGGCTGCTCCTCGTCAGCGCAGCGCTGAAGAAGAGGCTGAGGTCGCCGCCCAGCAGGCCAATGCCCGTCGTCAGGCCACCCAGGCCGCCGCCGAGCGTGAAGCCCGCATCGCCGCTGCTGCTGCTGAGCCGGCCGAGGCCCCTGCTGTCGAAGAAGCCCCCGCCGAGGCCGCTGCTGAAGCGCCCGTTGTCGATGAAGCCCCCGCCGAGGCCGCCGCCGAAGCAACCCCCGCCACCGAGGAGACCAACACCGATGTCTGAGTTCACCGCCAAGGACGTCCAGGCCCTGCGCCAGTCCACCGGTGCGGGAATGATGGATGCCAAGAAGGCGCTCCAGGAGAACAGCGGCGACGCTGAAGCAGCCACCAAGTGGCTGCGCGAGAAGGGTCTGGCCAAGGCCGGTACCCGAGACGACCGAGACAACAGCCAGGGAACCGTGGCCGTGGCCTCGGTCGACAACGTCGCTGTCATCGCCGAGCTCAAGTGCGAGACCGACTTCGTGGCCAAGTCCGATCAGTTCTCCAGCCTCGTGCAGGAGATAGCGGCACTCGTGGCCGCTGAAGGCGAAGGTGTCGTGGCTGAAAAGACCGATGCCATCGACGACATTCGCCTCGTGCTCAAGGAGAAGATCGAGCTCGGTCGCGTCGTGCGCGTCGAGGCTGCCGAAGGCAACGTGATCGACACCTACATCCACCGCCAAGACGGCCGTGGTGTGCTCGGGGTCATCGTCGAGTTGGCCGGTGGCTCCAAGGAACTGGCCCACGACATCGCGGTTCACATCGCGTTCACCAAGCCCACGTATCTTTCTCGCGACGATGTTCCCGAGGCCGATGTGGCTGCTGAGCGGGAAGCCCTCGAAGGCATCACCCGCGCCGAAGGCAAGCCTGAAGCGGCCATGGAAAAAATCGTCGAGGGTCGCCTGGGCGGTTGGTTCAAGGAGCGGGTGCTCCTCGAACAGCCCTTCGTGAAGGACGACAAGCAGACCATCGCCCAACTGCTGGGCGATGCCACCATCGTTCAGTTCGCCCAGGTGGCGATCGGGGCCTGAGGTGACCACCCCGCGCTGGCCGCGGATCGTCCTGAAGCTGTCGGGTGAAGCCTTCGCCGGTGCCGCTGGTTTCGGCATCGACGGAGTCGTCGTTCGCCAGCTTGCCGAGGATGTGGTCGCCGCCCGGGAGATGGGCGTCGACGTTGCCATCGTCATCGGTGGCGGCAACATCTGGCGGGGGATGACCGGGGCCGGGGCCGGTATGGACCGCGCCCAGGCCGACTACATGGGCATGCTGGCCACCGTCATCAACTCGTTGGCGCTCCAAGACACGCTCGAGCAGCTCGACCAGCCCACCCGGGTGATGACGGCCCTGCACATGGAGCAGATCGCCGAGCCCTACATCCGTCGTCGAGCCATGCGCCACCTCGAGAAGCAGCGGGTCGTCATCCTGGCCGGTGGCCTTGGAGCACCGTTCTTCACCACCGACACGCCGGCAGCCCTACGGGCTGCCGAGCTCTCGGCCGGAGCCGTGGTCAAGGGCACCCACTCGGGTGTCGACGGTGTCTATACAGCAGACCCGAAACTCGATCCGTCGGCCACGAAGCTCGACGAGATCACCTACATGGACGTGCTCAACAAGGGCCTGAAGGTAATGGATCCCACATCCATCACGTTCTGCATGGACAACGACCTCCCCATCGTCGTGTTCGACGCGCTGAAGCAGGGCAATCTGCAGCGTGTCCTCACCGGCGAACCGGGAATCGGTACTCTGGTTCGGTGACCCACCCCGCGAGGCTTTCCCGATGAGCGACGATCTGGCCACCCTGATCCTCGATGACACGCGTGAGCGCATGACCCGAGCCGTGGTCCACGCCCGGGCCGACTTCGCGAACATTCGCACCGGCCGGGCCGCTCCCGCCCTGGTCGAGAAGTTGATCGTCGACTACTACGGCTCCGAGGTCCCGATGCAGCAGCTGGCCGGGTTCTCGGTTCCCGAAGCCCGCCTCCTGGTGATCACCCCTTACGACCAAGGGTCGCTCGGGGCCATCGAGAAGGCCATCCGCGTCTCCGACCTCGGACTGAATCCGAGTAACGACGGCAACGCCATCCGGCTCTCCTTTCCGCCGCTCACCACCGAGCGACGCCGTGAGTTCGTGAAGGTCGTGAAGGGCATGGCCGAAGAAGGTCGGGTTGCGGTGCGCAACCTGCGCCGCGCCGGTCGCCAGGAACTGGAGGCGCTGGAGAAGAACGGTGACCTCTCCGAAGACCAGTTGGCCCGAGCCGAGAAGGAACTCGACAAGCTCACGCAGGCCGCCGAGTCCGACATAGATGTCGCATTCGGCCTCAAAGAGCAGGAACTGCTCGAAGACTGAGGTGTTATGGACGACCAGCGCAGGCCCCGATCAGAAGACGAAGCGAATGCTGCACCCAAGGAGGGTGTGCGCATCATCGGCCCCGACGAGGCGGCCGAGGCAATCGAACGTGGCGATGTAGCGCCCCGGCGCGGTGGCGACCAGCTGCGCTACGGCGACCGACCGCCGGCCCCGCCTGCCGGCCCCCGGCCAACCCTGAGGTTTCCGTTGGATGCCAGCGCTGACCCGTCACGTATCGAGCGGCCCCCCGTGGAACCGGCTCCCGAGCCGGTGACGGGCCCAGTCGAGCTCCCGCACTGGACCGACCCGCCTACCGGCGAGGTCCCGGCCGTGCTCATCGGCGACAACGGTCCCCTGATGGACGAAGAAGCCGACGACGAGGTCTGGTCGTCATTCGCTACCTCCACGCCCCGCTGGCGTGATGCCGACGACGACTGGGGAGACGATGGTTTCATGGAGTCCTTGAGCGAGCACAGCGACGAGGTCCGCATCGGAGCCCTCGACGATTCGACCGAGAAGCCCAGCCACGAGGCCTACTACGGCTTCGAAGACTTCGACGAGCGGGTCGAAGAACGGGCCTCGAACGAAGAGGTCTGGACCGACGGAGACACTCCGGTGGTCGAAGATGCCGACCCCAGCGACGATGTCTATGCCGACGACGGGTTTGTCGATGGCGAAGACGTCGAAGACAGCTACGGCGATGATGGCTACGGCGACGATGGCTACGGCGACGATGGCTACGGCGATGACGACGGCGGTTCCGGCGGCGACCGAGACATGCCCATGGCGCTGGCTGTGGGTGGCGGGCTGGCCCTGGTGGCCATCATCACCTTGATCATGGGGTCGAAGTTCACCCTGCTCCTGGTCACCGCAGCCTTGGCGCTGGCGGCCGTCGAATACTTCGCCGTATTGCGCAAGGTCGGATGGGAATCGGCCACGTTGTTGGGCATCGCTGCCTGTGTGGCCTTCCCCTTGGCCATCTACTGGCGAGGCCCGGCCTATTACCCTTTGCTCACCTTCCTGTCGCTGGCGGCCATCTTGGGCTGGTACCTGGTGGGTGCAGGGGGACGAGATCCTCGTGTTCTCGAAGGCACGGGAGCCACTCTGCTCGGCATCACCTGGATCGGTGGGCTGGGGTCGTCAGCTGCGGCCATGCTGGCCATCCCCGACGGCCGAGCCCTGCTGGTCACCGCCATCCTGGCCACCGTTGCCTACGACGTCGGCGGCCTCTTCATCGGCAAGGCCATGGGCCACCGCCCGTTGTCGGCCGCCAGCCCCAACAAGACCCTCGAGGGTCTCATCGGGGGCATGGGCATGGCCCTGGCCGTCACCATCGTGGTGGTCGGGATCATGGACAAGGGTCCGTGGTCGGGCGCCAGCGCCGCGCTGATCCTCGGACTGGGTGCGGCTGTGGCCGCCCCGCTCGGTGATCTGTGCCAGTCGCTGCTGAAGCGTGACCTGGGCGTGAAGGACATGGGCTCGATCTTGCCCGGACACGGTGGCGTCCTCGACCGCTTCGATGGGATGCTCTTCGTCTTGCCCACGGTGCTCTGGCTGACGGTGACCGTCGGCCTCAGCTGATCAGCTCTCAGTGACCGTCACCGTCGCTCTGGCTGGTTCTACCGGCTCCATCGGTACCCAGACCCTCGAAGTGGTGGCCGCTGAGCCAGATCGCTTCGAGGTGGTGGCCCTCGGGGCCTCGGGCCGCAACATCGACCAACTGGTGGCCCAGGCCGAGGCCGTGCGGCCCAAGGTGGTGGCTGTCGCCCGCCAGGAGGCCGCTGCCGAGGTGGCGGCCCGTCTGCCTGGCTTCGAGGTGCGGGCCGGTTCCGAGGGGCTGGCCAGCCTGGGTGGTGAAGCCGACGTGTGCGTCAACGGCGTGGTCGGCTTCGCTGGGCTCGAGGTCACCATGGCCACCCTGCTGGCCGGTAGGCGCCTGGCGCTGGCCAACAAGGAATCGCTCATCGCCGGGGGACCGGTCGTGCAACGGGCCCGTCGCACCCCGGGGGCCGAGTTGGTACCTGTCGACAGTGAGCACGGTGCCATCCACCAGTGTCTGCGTTCCCGTGACCCGTCGGGGCCGGCGCGGGTGGCCGAACTGGTGCTCACCGCCAGCGGCGGACCGTTCCGCGGTCGGACCCGCGAGAGCCTGCAGAACGTGACCATCGAAGATGCCCTGGCCCACCCAACGTGGTCCATGGGTCCGAAGATCACCGTCGATTCGTCGACCCTGATGAACAAGGGCCTCGAAGTCATCGAGGCCCACGAACTGTTCGGTGCTCCTGCGGGGGAGCACGGGGTCGGCATCAGCTTCGACCAGATCGACGTGGTCGTGCACCCGCAGTCGATCGTGCACTCGATGGTCACCTACACCGACGGTTCCACCATCGCTCAGCTATCACGGCCCGACATGCGCCTGCCCATCGGGTATGCGCTGGCCTGGCCCGACCGGGCAGCCAGTCCGTTCGGGGCCATCGACTGGACCACGCTGGGTTCGCTCGACTTCGAACCCCCGGACCTGGCCGCGTTCCCGTGTCTGAGCCTCGCCTATCAGGCCGGCCGGGCCGGGGGTCTGGCGCCGGCCTGGCTCAACGCGGCCAACGAGGAGGCCGTGGCTGCCTTCCTCGATGGAGCCATCGCTTGGATCGACATTGCCTCGGTCTGTGAAGCCGTGCTCGACCGCTACGACGGGGCAGCAGCAGAGTCGGTGGAGGCCGTGGTGGAGGCCGACGGCCGCGCCCGGTCTGCAGCCCGTAGCGTGATGGGATGACCGAGACCTCTGAAAGCTCGGGCGTTCCCTACGCGGGCGTCCGACTGGCTGCGCTGCTGGCAGCCATGGTTGCCCTGGCCGTGTGGCGCCCATGGCTCTTCGTGGTGATCGCCGCCGTGGTTCTGATGATCGGACTTCACGAGCTCGGCCACTTCGTGATGGCCAAACGGGCTGGCATGAAGGTCACCGAGTTCTTCTTGTTCTTCGGCCCCAAGGTTTGGTCGATCAAGCGGGGAGAGACCGAGTACGGGATCAAGTGCATCCCTGCTGGGGCCTACGTGAAGATCATCGGCATGACCAACCTCGAGGAGGTCGATCCCGCCGACGAAGGCCGGACCTACCGCCAGAAGACGTTCGGGCAGCGGGTGAAGGTTGCGGTGGCCGGTTCGGCCATGCACTTCATGTTGGCCATCGTCTTGATCTTCGTGGCTTTGACCGTCACCGGTCAGCCCGGTGGCACCATCGACGTGCGCGAGCAGAACAAGAACTGGCAGATCGGGGCGGTCGCCGAAGGAACTGGGGCGGCGAGCGCGGGGTTGCAGCCTGGCGACATCGTCTTGTCGATCGACGGGGTGAACACTGAAGCCTTCGCCGACGTCCGCGAAGTATCGACCACCCACAAGGGCGACACCGTTCCGTTCGTGATCGATCGCGACGGCACCGAGCTCACCGTTCCTGTCGACCTGAAGCCGTTCTACAGCTGGTATGTGGACCGTGTGCCCGAGGGGTCACCCGTAGAAGATGCTGGCCTGGTGGCCGACGACCAGATCGTCTCCATCGACGGGATCGAGGTCCGCGGCGTGCGCGATCTCGATGCCGTGCTCCAGGAACTCGAGGGCACCACGGTCCCGGTGGAGTACGTCCGCATGGATGAGACGGAGATCCGCAGCACCGACCTGATGGTCGAGTCGTTCATCCTCGAAGGCGGGGAAGCGTTCATCGGTATCACCGCCGAGTTCCAAGATCCCGAGACCATCGGTGTCCTCCCGGCCCTCGTGCAGGCTCCCGTGGATTTCGGGCGGGTCACCTGGATGTCGATGCAAGCACTCGGGTCGTTCTTCACGCCATCGGGCATCTCCGACTTCGTCGGTCAACTCGGCAGCGCGAGCGAAGATCGAGCCGCCGCCAACCCGACGTCCACCGAGACATCAGCCACGTTGCACGGGAGCGGTGCCGGCGGGGTCAATGAGAACCGCCTCATGTCCATCTTCGGGCTCGTGATGCTGGGCTCCGAAGTGGGCGAGGTGCAGCCCGGCGCGTTGATCACGCTGTTCGCCCTCATCAACATGTTCATCGGCGTGTTCAACCTGATTCCGTTGCTCCCCTTCGACGGCGGTCACGTGATGATCGCCGTCTACGAGAAGATCCAGGAGAAGCGTCTGCACCAGCGCCGCTACTTCGCTGATGTGTCCCGACTCATGCCCCTCGTCTACGTGGTGGTCGTGGGTCTTGGCCTGTTGTTCGTCTCCACCCTGTACCTCGACATAGCGAATCCGATCACATGAACGATGGCACCGTGACCGTCGCCCAGCGTCGGCCCACCCGCAAGATCACCTTGGCCCACCGGAGCAATCCCGTCGAGGTCGGCGGTGATGCCCCGGTGTCGGTCCAGTCCATGACCACCACCAAGACGGCCGACGTCGAGGGCACTCTCCAGCAGATCTATGCGTTGGCCGGGGCCGGGGCCGACATCGTGCGAGCCACCTGCAACGATGCCGCGGCGGCCGAGGGGTTGGCCCACATCGTTCCCCGCTCGCCGGTGCCCATCGTGGCCGATGTTCACAACAACTACCGCATGGCTCTGGCCGCGCTCGAGGCCGGCGTCCACTGCCTGCGGCTCAACCCCGGCAACATCAAGCGTCCTGAGCACATCAAGCTCATCGCCAGCGAGGCCCGAGACCGGGGCGTTCCCATTCGCATCGGCGTCAACGGTGGGTCACTAGACGAGCGGCTCTACCAGAAGTATGGCGGCCGGGTAACCCCCGAAGCCATGGTGGAATCGGCCCAGATGGAGATGGCCTACTTCGAGGAGGTCGACTTCGACCTCATCAAGATCTCGGTGAAGGCTTCCAGCGTGCCGCTCATGATCGAGGCCTACCGGCAGCTTTCGGAGGTCACCGACCATCCGCTGCATCTCGGGGTCACCGAAGCCGGCCCACCCCCCGCGGGGTTGATCAAGGCCACTGCCGGAATGGCCGCCCTGCTGGCTGAAGGCATCGGCGACACCATTCGCTATTCGCTCACTGCCGATCCGGTGGAAGAGGCCAAGGCTGGCCGGCAACTGCTCGAGGCCATGGGGCTTCGGGAGCGCAAGGGCCTCGATCTCATTGCCTGCCCATCGTGTGGCCGCGCCGAGGTCGATGTGATCAAGGTGGCCAACGATGCCCAGGCCGCCCTCGACGGCTTCAGGATCCCCATCCAGGTTGCGGTCATGGGTTGCGTCGTCAACGGTCCCGGTGAGGCACGCGATGCCGATCTCGGGATTGCTGCCGGTCGCAAGAGGGGCCACCTCTTCGTCAATGGCAAGGTGGTGAAGGTGGTACCCGAGGACGAGATGGTCGAGGCCCTCGTGGAATGGGCCAACCTCATCGCCGAAGGCGGCATCGAAGCGGCCCTCGGCCATGCCGACGAGTCAGCGGCGGCGGAAGCGGCCGCAGACCGGGCCGTGCTCCTCGACGAGCAGGGGACCGATGCCAATCAGTCCGAGCAGACCGTCGAATTGATCCGCAAGAACCTCACCAAGCGGTAGCAGCGGGCGGCCCTGTCGAAGCGCTCACCCGACGTTTCGCTCCAACCAGCGGGCCACATACCAGCACTGGGCCACGATCTCGCGGTCTTCGGCTCTGGCATCTCCCACGCCCCGTTCCACCAGACGGGCGGCCAAGCCCTGGCCCTCGTAGGGCCCGCGCACACCGGTGTGGGTGAACACCCGCTGTCCGTCCACGTCCCGGTAGTCCAGTTCGCCGATGGCCTGATCGTCGTGGAGCAAGACGTATCGTCCGCCACCGCCGTCGACCTGCTGTCGTTCGATGTGGGTGTCCATGGGTCCAGTCTGCCCCGGTACGATCGCCACCACTATGGCGAAAGCACCCATTCTCACCCCCCAGGCCGACGACTTCCCCCGCTGGTACCAGGATGTCCTGGCCAAAGCGGAGCTGGCCGACAACGGTCCCGTGCGAGGAACCATGGTCATCCGACCCTACGGCTACGGCCTCTGGGAGCGGATGGTGGCCGAGGTCGATGCCCGCATCAAGGAGGCCGGCGCCGAGAACGCCTACTTCCCGCTGTTCATCCCCGAGAGCTATCTCACCCGTGAGGCCCAGCACGTGGAGGGCTTCAGCCCCGAGTTGGCCGTGGTCACCCACGCCGGCGGCAAGGTCCTCGACGAGCCGGTGGTGGTCCGTCCCACCAGTGAAACCGTCATCGGCGAGTTCATGGCCAAGTGGATCAACTCCCACCGAGACCTGCCTCTGCTGCTCAACCAGTGGGCCAACGTGGTCCGTTGGGAGTTGCGCACCCGCATCTTCTTGCGTACCAGCGAGTTCCTCTGGCAGGAGGGCCACACCGCCCACGCCACCGAGGCCGGTGCCAGCGCCTACGCGTTGCAGATCCTCCACGACGTGTACCGCGACTTCATGGTGAACGTGCTGGCCATGCCGGTCCTGGTCGGACGCAAGACGCGCCAGGAACGGTTCGCGGGGGCCACGAACACGCTGGCCTGCGAGGCCATGATGGGCGACGGTAAGGCTCTGCAGATGGGGACCAGCCACGAGCTGGGCCAGAACTTCGCCAAGGCCTTCGACATCACCTATCAGGATGCCCACGGCTCCAAGCAGATGGTTTGGACCACGTCGTGGGGAGTCTCCACCCGGATGATGGGCGGCCTCATCCTGTGCCATGGCGACGATGCCGGCCTGCGCGTCCCGCCCCGCCTGGCCTCCATCCAGGTGGTGGTCCTGGTGATCCGCGACGACGACGGTGTGAAGGATGCCGCGGTCCGCATCGCCGACGAGTTGAAGGCTGTCGGGGTTCGGGTGCGTCTCGACGATCGCACCGACACGTCGTTCGGTCGTCGGGCCACCGATTGGGAACTGAAGGGGGTTCCCCTGCGCATCGAAGTTGGCCCCCGTGACCTGGCCAATGGTGAGGTCACGGTGGTGCAGCGCCACGACGGCACCAAGTCGCAGACCGCGGTCGGGTCGGTGGCTGCAGCCGTTCCCGCTGTGCTGGAGGCCATCCAGGCGGCCATGCTCGCGGCCGCCACCGAGCATCGAGACTCCAATACCGTCGACGTTGCCACCGTGGCCGAAGCCCGTGAGGCCGCTCAGACCGGCTTTGCTCGGATCCCCTGGGCCGTGCTCGGCGAAGCCGGTGAGGCCGAACTGGCCCGTGATGCTGTCACCGTGCGCTGCTTGCAGCTTCCCGATGGTTCGGTCCCCGTGTCCGAGGACGAGCCCGACCTTCTAGCCGTGGTGGCTCGGGCCTACTGAGCCTCGAGCGGGTCTTGGGCCCGTCGGTATCAGAACACGAGCGTCCGGCGGCCGTATACGAGCACCCGGTGTTCCAGGTGGGCCCGCACGGCCCGGGCCAACACGATCGTCTCCAGGTCTCGGCCGGCCCGGGTGAGCAGGGCCACGTCGTCGCGGTGGCTGACCCGAGCCGTCTCCTGGTCGATGATCGGGCCTTGGTCGAGTTCGTCGGTGGCGTAGTGAGCGGTGGCCCCGATGAGCTTCACACCCCGTTCGTGGGCCTGCCGGTAGGGATTGGCGCCCACGAACGCGGGCAGGAACGAATGGTGGATGTTTATGATCTGGCTGGGGTAGGTGGCAATGAACGCCGGCGACAGGATCTGCATGTAGCGGGCCATCACCACCAACTCGACGTGGTGGTCGGCCAACGCGGCCAGAACCTCGGTCTCAGATCGGGTGTGCACGAACGGTACCCCCAATCCGGCGCACAGTGCGGCGTGGTCGGTGTGGTTCGAAACGACCACTCGTAGGTCGGCGGGGAGTTCGCCAGCAGACCACCGCATGAGCAGGTCGGCCAGGCAGTGGGGTTGGCGGGAGGCCAAGACGGCCATCGGTTCCTGCTCGTCGCTGAACCCGAGGCTGACATCCATGCCAAATGACTCGGCTACGGCTGCTCTGAACGCGGGCTCGATCTGGTCGCGGGGGAGTGCGAACCCTTCGAGGTCGAACTCCACCCGCTGGAAAAAGACGCCCTCGTCGGCATCGATGTGTTGGTCGGCATGGAGCACGTTGCCCCGGTGTTCCACCAAGAAGTTGGCCACCGCAGCCACGATGCCCTGACGGTCGGCGCACGATAGGAGGAGGACGGCAGTGGTCATCGCGACAGTGTGCCTGAACCCCTAGACCCCTCGCACGCTATGCTCCCCGTGTCGACCCTTTCGGGTGGCAGGCGTGGGCCAGGGCCCACGCCACTTCTTTGTCAGGGCCGAAAGAGAGGAGCCGCACCATGGACAGCACCGAACGGATGCGCACCCTCATCGCGCCGCTGATCGCCGAGACCGATGCCCATCTGTACGACTTGGAGTTCGACAGTGGGGTGTTGCGGGTCACCATCGATCGCGATGGTGGCGTCGACATAGGTGTCATCGGATCGCTCACCCGGAGCATCTCGCGCATGATCGACGAGCAAGACCCGATCCCAGGCCAGTTCACCCTCGAGATATCGAGCCCCGGGCTCGAACGGGCCTTGCGCGTCCCCGAGCACTTCACGCGGGCCATCGGCGAGCAGGTCAACGTGAAGACCCGTGCCGGAGTCGACGGCGACCGTCGCTTCAAAGCCGCCATCGAGGCCGTAGATGCCGATGGGGTCACCTTCGACAACGAACGAAGCCTCGGGTTCGATCAGATCGAACGGGCCCGCACGGTCTTCGACTGGGGGCCGGCGCCCAAGCCCGGTTCCGGTTCCAAGCCTGGTTCCAAGTCTGCCGGCAAGTCACCGGCCAAATCCTCTCCGTCCGCCAAGAAGAAGAAGAAGGCAGCGAAATCATGAGCAACGACGACATGATGGAAGCCCTCAGGGCTCTCGCCACCGAAAAGGGCATCACGCCCGAAACGCTCATGGGTGCTCTGGCCGATGCGCTGGAGTCGGCCTACAAGCGGCTGCCCGATGCTTACGAGTACTCCTGGGCCACGATCGACCCGGTCACCGGCGAGATGCGAGTGACCGCTCAGGAGATCAACGAGGAAGGGGAGGCCTACGGCCCCGAACTCGACGTGACCCCCGATGGCGACACCCTCGGCCGCATCGCCGCGCAGACCTTCAAGCAGGTCATGATGCAGCGTCTGCGCGAGGTCGACCGCGAGATGAAGTATGACGAGTACGCCGGACGCGAGGGCGACATCGTCACCGGCATCATCCAACAGACCGATGCCCGCTACACCTTGCTCGACCTCGGTCGGGTAGAGGCGCTGTTGCCCCAGGCCGAACAGGTGCCCTACGAGCGCCCCGAGAACAACAGCCGGCTCAAGGCCTACATCGTCGAGGTTCGCAAGACGGCCAAGGGCCCGCAGATCGTGGTCAGCCGTACCCACCCGGGCCTCATCAAGCGTCTGTTCGAGCTCGAGGTCCCCGAGATCGCCGACGGCACCGTCGAGTTGCGGGCCTGCGCCCGTGAACCCGGCCACCGCACCAAGATCGCCGTGTGGTCCAACGACCCCAACGTCGACCCGGTCGGAGCCTGCGTCGGAGCCCGTGGCGCACGGGTGCGCATGGTGGTCAACGAACTTCGGGGCGAGAAGATCGACATCGTCCCCTTCTCCGAAGACCTGCCCGACTTCGTGGCCAAAGCCCTTCAACCGGCCAAGGTCAAAGAGGTGCGGATCCACGAAGACACCGGTACCGCCGAGGTGATCGTGCCCGACTACCAGCTATCGCTGGCCATCGGCAAGGAAGGGCAGAACGCCCGTTTGGCCGCCCGCCTCACCGGTTGGCGAGTCGACATCAAGAGCGAGACCCAACTGGCCGAGGAAGAGTCGTACCAAACCGACGACTGGGCTCAGGGCGAGTGGGTCGTCGACCGCGAGAGCGGCGAGCAGGTCTGGGTACCAGCCGACGGTGGCGAAGCCGTGTCGGCTGAGGCCTGGGCCGCTGGCGACGTCGATGAGGATGGCGAGCTCACCCCGGACCCTGCCGCTGATACCGACGAAACCGTCGAAACCGACGAAACCGACGAAACCGTCGAAACGGTCGAGACCGCCGAGGCTGCTGCTGGCGAAGCCGAGGCCGCCGATGACGGCGATGCCGCGGTCGATGAGGTCGTGGCCGACGGTGATTCCGACGACGGGGCCGGGTCCGATGGGGACGTGACGCCGTCTGACTGAGCCGATCCGCACCTGTGCGGGCTGTCGCCGCCGCCGAGGTCAGTGTGAACTGATCCGCATCGCGCGCGCCGACGACGGAACGCTCCTGGTCGGCCGTACACTTCCCGGACGTGGGGCCTGGCTGTGCCGAGGTTCCACGGAATGCCTAGAGCAGGCCACTCGCCAGGGTGGTTTCGCTCGATCGTTCCGAGCGCCGGTGACCCCTGCGC
>JBDTBS010000104.1:0-4747 GCA_039924035.1 Aquihabitans sp.
GTCGTCGAGCAGGGTGCCGCCGACCCAACTCCGTAGCCCCACGGCCACGGCCGTGAAGGCCAGGCCGACGCCGGCGATGGTGGCCGTCTGCAAGACGATCGTGCCCCAGAACTTGGCCCGATCGCCCCGCTCTTCGTACATGGCCAAGAAGCGCGACAGGCCACGGTCCAGGCCGAAGGTACAAAGGGTGGCCCCGGTGGTGACCAACGAGAGAACGTAGGAGAAGGTTCCGAAGTCGTCTTTGGTGAGCGTTCGGACGAGCAGTACCTGGACCACGAGGTTGGTGGCCAGCGAACTCAGTCGACCGAGCACCAAGAGGCTCGATCCCCGGATCTGCTTCGTCACCTCGTGGTTGGCGGTGATCTCCGACGGCGGGGTGATCGCCTCTGCGGGGTCGATGGTGGGTGATGTGACCGTCACGAATCGACCAGCTTCCGCGGTGGCCGACCCGGGAGGGCCTGGGTCCAGATGAGGACGATCGCATCGTCTCGGATGGAGCCGGCCGGACGATCAGCTTGGAGGGAGGGAGAGCCGATCGTCCGACCGACAAACGCACGATGCCGCCGGCGGTCTTCGTCGAGTTGCTCGACGGAATGCTCCGGACGACGTTGGTGCAGGACGGCTGTCGGTGCATCGAGGGTCACCAACAGATCAGGGGCGGGCAAGGTCACTGCGATGACATGACGCCGCAGGCGGGCCCTGGTGGTGAGTTGCCGGTCGGCGGTGGTGGGGCGAGCCTGAAGCGGATGGCGATCCAGGATCACCAGCCGTCCGCGAGCCCGATGCCAGGTCACCTGGACCCGGGTGTGCAAAAGACGGGTGATCACTCGAGCGGTCGTCAGCCCGGGTAGCGATGACTGCCGCGTCGTCGACGGGTAGGTGCCGCCGTAGAGGACCCGTGCTGGCATCCCGGCCGTGTTGCCGAGTGCCTGGGTGAGGGTCGTCTTGCCAGTGCCGTCGGGGCCCACGAAGGCCACCAGGGAGCCTCGTCCGCAGACCGCGGTGAGCACCTTCGTGCTGTGGCGGAGCACCTTCGAGGTTTCCCGTCGCCACGCCACCTCGACCCGGTGGCCGTAGACCATGACGCCTCGGGCCTGGTCGGCCAGCAACTGGAGTTGGTCGCAGTCACCCCGACGAGCGGCAGCGATCAAAGCTGGCCACCACCGTTCCCCCAGCGGCCCGGTCAGCTTCGGCGTGGCCATCGCTCCGGGTTCATCGACCAGCGTCGCCATGTCGACCATCCGGGTCAGGTCGCGGTCACGGATGCTCGCTCGGTCGAGGGTGACGTGGAGCAGCAGAGCCAGCAGTTCGTCGGCGGGGGAGAGTCGTGCCGATCGACGGTCCTCTTCGCTTCTGGCTGCCAGGCACCGAACTGCAGTGCCACTTCGTAGCTCGTGGAGCGGCCCGAACGCGAGATCGGTCACAAGATCGACCTTCAGCCAATCGATCGGTAGTTCGCCAGCGGGATCGGCTACGGGCGCAACGTAGAACCGGTGCGGTCGGCGGCCCCAGGCCTGGCGGTGGCGTAGACCGTGCTCCAGCAGCAGTCGTTCGAATGCGACCCGGTGCTTTGGCGCCACCAGCACGTCGACCTCTAGGTGGGATCGCCCGTCGCGAGCCGGAGGGCGGATCACGGCCACGGCGATGTCGATGGCGACGGCTTGCTCGAGGATCTGATCCAGCAGTCGGCACGCGAGGGCCGTCCGCACGCCGGTCGGGGTGGGTTGTGGTCTGGTCGCAGTGGTTGACACAGGCGCTCGATCGTCGAGACCGCGGTGCGGTCGGTTCGTGACATCACGGTCGTCTCCCACGCCCGAACTGGGATCCCCGTGGTGGGTGATCGGATGTACCGCGATCACCGGCTCCGTTGGGAGCGGTGCCGATCGAAGATCGTGGAGTGCGCTGGCGAACCCCCTTCCTCTGCCTCGTGTTCGTGGCGACGATCAGCGTTTTCGGTAGCGCTGTCGCTGGTTGTTCTCATGAAAGCCATGGGACGACAGCGCAAACGCCGGACTTGCCAGGAGGGCCGACCGTGTCGGGTCGAACCGGCCCCGGCCAGCTCCCTGGAGCGCTGCGAGGTCTCGATGGGTTCGAACGCCGGGTTGATGACGAAGACCGTCAGCGTCTGATGACCGCCGCCGATGAGGCCCTAGAGCATGAGCCTGAGCCGTCTGACCCGCTCGAAGTATCCGACACCGACGGTCCTTTCGTCATCGACGCTCGAAAGGCCTGGACCTTGGCCTTGGCTGGCCATCTCAGCGGGGAAGATCGGTATCTAGAGGCAGCCGAGGCGACTCTCGACGGCTGGGTGTCGACTGCTCAGAGCGTCGAGAACGCTTGTCCCGACGACGGCGGTTGCTCCACCTCGCTGATGGTCAGTCGCTCCGCACCTGCCCTGGTGTTCGTAGCTGACCTTCTCGTGGTCGAAGGAAGGTTGAACGATGAGGACCTACGGCAATTCCATCGATGGTTGCGCGAGGTGATCCTGCCCGCGGCCTCGGACCGAAAGAACAACTGGGGCGATGCCGGCACGTATCTGCGGGCCGTCGTCGGAGCCGAGCTCGACGACCAAGAGGTGCTGGAGCGTGCCGCCCAGTTGTGGCGGCGGCGGATCGACCTAATCGAACCTGATGGCCAGATACCCGAAGAGATAAGACGCGGTCATGCCAGCTTGATGTACAGCCAGGACGCGCTCGACTACAAGGTGGCGACGGCCGACGTCCTGTCCCGCTCCGGCATCGATGTGTGGAACGACGTGGGCTCCCGTGGAGGATCGTTGCGCGCCGCCCTCGATCTCGTGGCGACCGGGATGGAAACCGCGACATCGTGGCCGGTGCAGGCCGTCGACGCGCCTGTGCGAGTACCGGAACCGTCGGGAGGGTGGTCGATCGCGGCTCGCCATTGGCCCGACGAGTCATTCGTGGAGTTGGCCTTCCGGTCAGCGCAAACAGAACCGTCAGGTCATTCGGCCGTGCTGTGGACCCATCTGACCCATCCCGCCCCCGACCGTTGAGGCTGGCCCGATGGGGGTATCGCAGCTCACCTCGCGACGGGATTCGCCCGAGCATCCCTTGTCGCAAGGTGGTTCTCACCAACAAACAGGAGGATCATCGTGATCGCAGTCGTGACCGGTGCTGCCGGATTCATCGGTTCCACGTTGAGTCGTCGCTTGCTCGACGATGGCCACAAGGTGACCGGCATCGATGCCTTGACCAAGGCCTATGACATCGAGCTCAAGATCCGCAACGTCGACAACCTTGTCGATCACCGCAACTTCCAACTCGTGTATGGCGACCTCACCGATCCGTCATCGGTCGACCTGCTGCGCAACGCCGATGTCGTCTTCCACCTGGCCGGTCAGGCCAGTGTGACCAGCTCGTGGGGTCGATCCTTCGAGACCTACGCCCGAAACAACATCATGGCCACGCAACGTCTCCTCGACGTGTTGGCCGGCTCGGCCATCAAACGATTCGTCTACGCGTCGAGTTCCTCGGTCTATGGCGAGGCCATGGTCATGCCCACCGTGGAGACGGCGTTGACGCGGCCGATCTCGCCCTACGGCGTTTCCAAGTTGGCGGCCGAGAACCTCTGCCACGCCTACCAACGCGAGCAGGGGATACCGGTCACGTCCCTGCGGTTCTTCACCGTGTACGGCCCTGCGCAGCGGCCGGACATGGCCTTCCATCGCATGTTCAGATCGGTGTACCGGGGCGAGGTCTTCGAGGTCCGGGGGGATGGAACCGCCACCCGTGACTTCACCTTCGTCGGTGACGTGGTGGAAGCCATCCTTGCGGCCGCCTCCTGTGGCTGGAACGGTGTGGCCAACGTCGGCGGAGGCAACCGGGTTTCGTTGCGTGAGGTCCTGGCGATCGTCGAAGAGGTGGCTGGTCCCCTCAACTTGAGGTGGGGGCCGACGGTCGCCGGCGACGTGCGCGACACCGGTGCCGACATCGACCTAGCTCGCGATGCTCTCGGATGGGAGCCGAGAACAGATCTCTACACCGGTCTACGGACGATGGCTGCATGGGCCGAGGAACTTCTGCGGACCGAACCGAGCCACAGGTGAGGTCGCTTCGGTCCTCGAGCCGTCGGGTGGTGCGTCGGGTTCGATCCCGCCGTACCACCCGCGAGGTCGTCATGCGCCCGGTGTCCGCGATGCAAGGCGGCCAGGTGTTGGCCTCCTCGATCACCCTGATCGCCTCAGGAGTGCTGCTGACGAGAGGGTTCACCGGGCTGACGCCGGCCCGACCGGTGTTTCTGATTCTGGGCATGATCCTGGTGGCCAGTGCGTTGCTCGGACTCGGTCTGGAGCACGTGGAGGTACGGTCCGTGCGACGCGCTCCTGACCACGTTCTGGTCGACGAGTTCCATCGGTCCCGCCGGTTCGACCATCCGTTGTCCTTGGTCCGAGTTCGTTGCGACGAGTTCGGTGGTCAACGGGTGATCGCTCGGCTCCGCGGGACGGACAGAGCCTGGCGACAGCGGGGTTGGCTCTACGTCCTGCTGCCAGAGACCGACGGTGAGGGAGCAGACCTGCTCGTGAGCCGAATCAGCGCCGTCCTCCCGAACGCAGTGACGCAACGGGCTTCCTTCCCCGACGATGCCGTCACCGTCGATGGCCTGTACGAAGCGCTGCGGGACCGGTCGACCTCGGAGATCTCGACGGCAGCGGCGCTGCACGAGAGCGAGGTCGGTGGGACTGTCGCTATCGGACGATCCACGAACGGAAGCGGTCCCGTGACCGTGC
>JBDTBS010000105.1:0-11998 GCA_039924035.1 Aquihabitans sp.
GGGCCGACCGTTTCCGGTAGTGGTCGAGCAAGACCTGGAGGGTTGCCCTCACCTCGCCGTCGACCAGCAGACGTTCACCATCGGTTCGCGGGATCACGAAGTCGGGCCTGGGGAACTCGCGCAACTCTGGTAGGCGACGATGCCAAGCCTCGGCCACCTCAGCCCGATGGGCCCGCACGGTCCACAGCTTCGATGCCGACGGGATGCTCACCGAGGGCACCGGCGCAACCGTGGCCGTACCCAACAGGTCGCTCATCATCTGGTGGAGGCGCAACTCGGTCCAGCAGGCTGTTCCCACCCAGGCGGCAGCGACCAGGATCGGCTCACCGGCAGGAACGAGCACCACAACATCGTCGTCGGTCACCAGTGGAGGTTGCCCGCCCGCGCTATCGGCGGTCAACCGTCAACGGAAGCCATTGGTGATGGGTAGGCGACGGTCCTTGCCGAAGGCCTTCTCGGTCACCCGAACGCCAACGGGACTCTGCCGACGCTTGTACTCGGCCCCGTCGACCAGGCGGGCCACCCGTTCGACGATGTCTTCGTCGTGGCCGGCCGCCACCAACTCACCGGCGGTCCGGTCGTCTTCGATGTAGCCCTCGAGTATCGGGTCGAGGATCTCGTAGGGCGGCAGGCTGTCGTCGTCACGCTGATCGGGCCGCAGCTCGGCCGAAGGCGGCTTGGTGATCACGTGCTCGGGGATCACCGGCGCCGGGCCCTGCGTGTTGCGCCAACGACACAGGTCGTAGGCCAGCGTCTTGTATACGTCCTTCAGCACCGCATACCCGCCGACGGTGTCGCCGTAGATGGTGGCGTAGCCCACCGCGGCCTCCGACTTGTTGCCGGTGGACAACACGATCCAGCCGAACTTGTTCGACAATGCCATCAGGGTCATGCCCCGCAGGCGGCTCTGCACGTTCTCCTCGGTGAGATCGGCCTCCAAGCCTTCGAACGACGGGGCCAACATGTCGAGCATGGCGGCATGACCCGGTTCGATGGCGATCACCCGCATCTCGATGCCGAGGTTGTCGGCCAGCAGTTGAGCGTCGGTGCGGGAATGATCGCTCGAATAGCGCGAAGGCATGGAAACGCCATGGACGTGGTCGACCCCGAGGGCATCGACGGCGATGACGGCAACCAGCGTGGAGTCGAGGCCACCCGACAGACCGATCACCACGTCGGTGAAACCGTTCTTGCCCAGGTAGTCGCGGGTGCCGAGCACCAGCGCCCGGTACACCTCCTCGTGAGGGTCGAGCATCGGGGCGATCGTGGGCACCGCCAGCGGCATCCGGCCGGTGGCAGTAGACCCGCCACCGTCAGCCTGCGCCCGACCCGACGCATCGCCGTCTCGCTCGCCGGCCAGGATCTGGTTGGCCTCGGCCGCGTCGGTGGTTCCGACGGCACGCAGTTGATCGTTTGCGTCGCGGGGCTTGTCGTCCGCTCCGGTCACCATCACTGGCAGGGCTGCGTCGGTGGGCCGACCGCGGGGATCCAACAGGCGCTTGCGAAACACCGGATCGACGTCGATGTCGATCACCAGCAGATCCTCCACGAACTGCGGCGACCGGGCCACCAGCTCGCCGTGGGCATCGAAGACCATCGAGCCACCGTCGAAGACCAACTCGTCCTGGCCGCCCACCTGGTTCACGTAGACCAGCGCCGCGGACGCATCGGCGGCCCTGGTGGCCATGACCCGCTCCCGGCGGGCCAGCTTGCCCGCCGCATACGGCGAAGCATTGAGGTTCACGATCAACTCGGCACCGCTGTCGGCCTGATCCAAGATCGGACCAGCCGGGTTCCAGGCGTCCTCGCAGATGGACACGCCCACGTTCACGCCACCGATCGACCAAAGCTGGGCGGGCTCGACGCCGGGGACGAAGTAGCGGCCCTCGTCGAACACCCCGTAGTTCGGCAGTTCCCGCTTGCGGTAGATGCCCTGCACCTCACCGTGGGCACAGATGGCTGCTGCGTTCCACAGATCCCGATCGGCATCGACGAAACCGACGATGGCCACACAAGACCTGGTGGCCGCGGCCACCGCGTCGAGCGCAGCCCGGTTGGCCACGATGAACCCTGGCTTCAGCAGCAGATCCTCAGGCGGATACCCGGTGACGGCCAGCTCCGGGAACACAGCCATGTCGCAGCCCTGCTCTTCGGCCCGGTGCAGCGCGTCGAGGATGAGAGCCACGTTGTGGTCGAGCGCGCCGACCCGGGTGTTGATCTGGCAACTGGCGATCCGCAGTCGAGGCATGCCCCCGAGTGTGTCACGACCACCCCCGACCCTGCACCGGACCGAACCGGTGCTGCCAGCCCCGCTCCCGGCCCACCCGTCGCACCCGCGCCCGTCCCCGTCGCCACCCGTCCTCAGTTCTTGAACAGAAAATGGCTAGCCAGTAGCCACTTTCTGTTCAAGAACGGTGTTGAGCTCGGCGTCGTCGGTTCTTGAGGAGATTATGGCTAGCCAGTAGCCACTTTCTGTTCAAGAACGGTGAAGGGCGCCGGCCAACCGAGCGGTCAGATGGCACCGCAGACGGTGTCGGTGACCAGGCGGGTCACCGTGTAGGGGTCCATGTTGGCGTTGGGGCGACGGTCTTCGATGTAGCCCTTCTGGTCGGCGGCCACCTGCCATGGGATGCGCACCGACGCGCCCCGGTCCGACACGCCATAGGAGTATTCGGTCCACGGGGCTGTCTCGTGTCCGCCGGTTAGGCGTTGCTCGATGCCGGCTCCGTAGTGCTTCATGTGCTCCTCAGCCTTGGTGCCGAGGGCCTCACAGGCGGCGATGATCGGGGGGTAGCTCTCCCGCATGGCATTCGTGGAGAAGTTGGTGTGGCAGCCAGCACCGTTCCAGTCACCCTTCACCGGCTTGGGGTCCACCGTGGCGGAGATGTCGTAATCCTCGGCGATCCGGTAGAGCAGCCAGCGGGCCATCCACAGGTCGTCGGAAACCTCGACGGGCCCGGCCGGGCCCACCTGGAACTCCCACTGCCCGGGCATGACCTCAGCGTTGATGCCCGAGATGACGATGCCGGCCTCGATGCATGCCTCCAGGTGGGCCTCCACCACGTCACGACCGTGGACCTCGTCGGCACCGACACCGCAGTAGTAGAAGCCTTGCGGAGCTGGGAAGCCGCCGGCGGGGAAGCCGAGTGGGCGTCCGTCCTTGAAGAACGTGTACTCCTGCTCGATGCCGAACCAGGGGTCGTACTCGGCGTACTGCTCCTCGGTGGCCACGCAGGCGGCACGGGTGTTGGTCGGATGAGGGGTGAGATCGGTGAGCAGCACCTCACACATCACGAGCACGTCGTCGCCACCACGGATCGGATCCGGATATGTGGTCACCGGCCGCAGCACGCAGTCGGAGTTCTTTCCGGGAGCCTGGTTGGTGCTCGACCCGTCGAAGCCCCACAGCGGCAGGTCTGAGGCATCGCCGCCGTCGACCTTGTCGGCCAGGACCCTGGTCTTCGAGCGGAGCCGCGGGGTGGGCACCGTGCCGTCGATCCAGATGTACTCGGCTTTGAAAACCATGATCTCTCCAGTTCGTCGGCCACCCGGGATCGGGTAGCCAGTTCTTTCGTGCGGTGGGCACGATACGGATCGCGTCGGTCAGCGTCATTTCACGTTTGTGAACGGAGCGTGAACCGGTGTCCCGTCGACCGCCAACATCGACCATCGACAGGCCGCGCCGAGTGTGAACGGCGCGTGAAGTGATGCCGTTTCGGTTGCCCTCATGGGCGGTCAACCCGCAGGATGACGCCGTGGATCGTCAGATGGAATACGTGCTGCGCACCGTGGAGGAACGAGGGGTGCGGTTCGTCCGCCTCTGGTTCACCGACGTGCTCGGTCAGCTCAAGTCGTTTGCCATCTCGCCGGCCGAGCTCGAGAACGCTTTCGAAGACGGCATGCAGTTCGACGGGTCGGCCATCGATGGGTTCAGCCGCAAGCAGGAGAGCGACGTGCTGGCCCGACCCGATGCCGGCACCTTCGAGATCCTGCCGTGGGACCCCAAGGGCGAAGTATCGGCCCGCATGTTCTGTGACCTCACCACGCTGTCGGGCGAGCCGTATGTCGGCGATCCCCGCCAGGTGCTGCGCCGCAACCTCGACGTGGCCCGAGCCGACGGCTACTCGTTCTTCGTGGCCCCCGAAGTGGAGTTCTTCTACTTCAAGAGCGCCGATCCTCATAACGTCGTTCCCCTCGACAGCGGCTCCTACTTCGACCTCACCACGGCCGACATCTCCTCGGACCTACGCCGTCGCACCATCCAGCACCTGGAATCGCTCGGCATCCCCGTGGAGTACTCGTTCCACGAGGACAGCCCCAGCCAGCACGAGATCGACCTGCGCCACACCGACGCGCTGTCCATGGCCGACAACATCATGTCGCTACGCCTCGTGGTGCGTGAGACTGCGGCCGAGGCCGGCGTCCATGCCACGTTCATGCCCAAGCCCATCGGCGGGATGCAGGGCTCGGGCATGCACACCCACCTGTCGCTGTTCGACGAAACCGGCAATGCCTTCCACGACCCCGAACGCCCCTACCTGCTTTCGGACACCGGCAAGTCGTTCGTGGCCGGTCTACTGCACCACGCCCGCGAGATCACCGCGGTCACCAACCAACTGGTCAACAGCTACAAGCGCCTGATCGTCGGCACCGAAGCCCCGAGCTACGTCACCTGGGCCCGCAACCACCGGGCCGCGCTGGTACGCGTCCCCGAGACCCGGGCCGGCAAGGAAGACGCGGTCCGCATCGAATACCGGTCCCCCGACTCGGCCTGCAACCCGTACCTGACCTTCTCGCTGCTGGTGGCCGCCGGTCTCAAGGGCATAAAGGAGGGCTACGAGCTACCCGAGGAGAACGCCGGCTACCTCGACCTTTCACCGGGCGAACAGGCACGGTCCACCGCTGATGTCGAGGCCCTACCCCAATCCTTGGCCGAAGCTCTCGACGCCATGGAGGGATCCGAGCTCGTGCGCGAAACACTGGGCGACCACATCTTCGAATGGTTCCTGCGCAACAAGCGCTCCGAGTGGTTCGATTACAAGTCCCAGGTGTCCCAGTTCGAACTGGACCGCTACCTGCCCACCTGGTGACCCACCAACCCATGGATCCCCTGCTCGTGTTCCCCGACCCTCCGCCGCCCGACCTGGCGCGCCTGCTCGACCTCGGTGGCTACACGTGGAAGCCGGTGGCCGACGAGAAGGCGGCCGTCGACCAGACCCCCGACGACGGCTGGGGCGGGGCCATCGTGGTGGTCGGCGATCAGAGCGAGGCGGCGTGGGCCTTGGCCCGGGCCATCCGCAAAGGCGAAGTCACCGTGGAACCGCTACTGGTGGTGATCGGCGGAGCCCGGCTCGACGAACTGGAACTCCGAGACGAGCTCTTCGACGACTTCTGCATCGACCCTTTCCACCCCCGCGAACTGGAGGCCCGGCTACGCCACCTGTTCTGGCGAGGCCGCTCTTCCACCGAACCCGAACTGGTGGAGTACGGCGCGTTGGTACTCAACCTGGAGACCTACCAAGCCGCGGTCGACAGGGCCCCCATCGACCTCACCTACATGGAATACGAGCTGCTCAAGTTCCTGGCCCAGCACCCCGGCAAGGTGTTCACCCGCGAGACGTTGCTCAGCCGGGTGTGGGGCTACGAGTACTACGGCGGGGCCCGGACCGTCGACGTCCACATCCGTCGTCTGCGGGCCAAGCTCGGCGAGGAACACGCCAACCTCATCTCCACCGTGCGCTCGGTGGGCTACCGCTTCGGCCACTCCCGGTGGAGCGCCTGACCGGTCGGGCCGGGGGACTCAGCTCCCGGGTCCTGGGCAACTGCCTACTCCACTGCGACCACGATCTGAGCTCCCAGCCAGGTTCGCCACAACCATGCGGTCGAAGTGGCGTCGAAGTGGAGCCCGTCGGCTCGCACCAGACCACCGCCGGGCATCTCGTCGATCGCGGTGCCGTCGGGGTGGCACAGAACGTCCCTGGGGTCGATGAGGTGCACCCACCCGCGGTTGCGGGCAGCCACGGCCTCCAGCCGATCGTTCACCCAGTCGAGCCGCCATCGCTCCTGCCGCGGCCGGTCTTGAATGGGGTTGGCAATGCCCTTGTTCTGCCCGAAACAGGCCACCAACGGCAGGACCGTGGGGATGCCGGCCGCCCGGTAGCGGTCGATCCGCTTCTGCAACAGACCCTCGAACACCGTGGCGTACTCGGGCGTGCCCACCCGGAAGGTCTCGCCGCGGTATTCGTGGTCGTACACCTCCCATGCCCCGAGCCACAGCACCACAGCATCGGGTTCGTCGGTCACCGTCAGCTCGTCGGACTTTTCCTGGTTGCCGCAGCGTTCGTGGTACTCGAAAACCTCGCCGTTGCCACCGATCCCTTTGCCCTCGGTGGTCATCAACCCACAGGCGATGACGGCTCGGGTGCTGACGTCGAGGAAGGGGATCACCCCGGCGCCGTGATGGCCGATGATCCAAGCGGCCGAGTCGCCGTTGACCACGATGCGCAACGTACGCCCAGGGTCGACCGGTCCGTCCGGAACCTCCCTCGGGAGCATCAGAGGATCAGCGGGGTCGAAAGGCATCTGGCTCGCGCCGACCGGGGCCCGTGGCTCGGTGCGGGGCCGGGATGGGGCCAACGCCGCAGCCACCGCTTCGTCGTCGCCCACCCGCATGAAGTCGGGCTCGGGCGGTGCATGCAACGTGATGGCCAAGAGGGCCGCGGCCACCGCCACCGCACCAACGCCCAGGCCAGCGAACCCTGGGACACGTCGCACCGCCGACGAACCCGGCCACCGACCGGATCGCAGCGGCGTCTCGATCAACGCGAACGAGACCCACGCCAACAACAGGCTCGACAACGCCACCACGGCCGCCAACTGACCCCGGCTCAGGTCGAAGCGCGTCGCCACCAAGATCTGCACCGGCCAAGACCACATGTAGATCCCGTACGACCGACGACCGACCCAGCGCAAGGGAGCCGTTTCCAACACACCGGCCATCACCCCTCGACCGGTGCAGGCCCCGGCCACGACCAGGGTGGAAGCCAACGCAACGAACTGGAAGCCGCCCTGGTACATCCACATGGCGTCTTCGCTGGCCAGGAAGACCATGACGACCAGAGCCAGCAGAGCCAGGTCACCGCTCCGAGCGAGCAGGGACTGGTGTCGGTGTCGCACGGCCCGCGAGCGGCTCCCGCTGACCCAGCGGTCCCACCAGGTGCCGACCCAACTTCCAGCAGCCAACGCGAAGACCCGGGTGTGAGAGCCGTAATACACCGAGCTGAGGTCGTTGGCCCGCTTCGACGCGATCACCATCATCACCGCTGAGAGAACGACCACCACCAGAGCCAGATGCCCGACGATCCGGTCTCGTCGAAGCAGGCCGGTGATCCCGTTCGACGGCCGCCCCCACCGATGCCACGTCGCCAGCAGGACCACCAGTAGCACTGGCCACAAGACATAGAACTGCTCTTCGATGGCCAGCGACCAGGTGTGCCGCAGCGGGCTCGGCCCCATCCCGGACGCGAAGTACGACTCACCAGCGAAGCTGAACCGCCAGTTGGCCACATAGGCGAGGGCGGCCAACGAATCCAGGCGCAGGCTGTTGAGTCGCCAAGGGGTCATCCACTGCTTGGCCACCAGGGCGGTGGCGGCCAGAACCACGAACAGAACCGGTAGCAACCGTCGAAACCGCCGCCGCCAGAACTCGAGTAGGTCCACCCGCCCGGTCTCGGTCACCTCGATGAGCAGCAGCCGGGTGATCAGGAACCCGCTGATCACGAAGAACAGGTCGACGCCGATGAATCCGCCCCGAAGAAACCCGAGATGGAAGGCGACCACCGCGACGACGGCGACGGCCCGCAACCCATCGAGGCCGGGCAGATGACGGCGGTGGGCACCCGTCACGACCAGATCTTCGTGTTCCACTCGACCGGCCATGACGGCGACAATCTACACGGAGGGCTGGATATCCCTGCCCTGTTCGGGCGATGATGGGGACATGCTCGGACCGATCCTCGTCATCATCGTCCTGCTCTTCGGCATCCCCTTGAGCGTCATGGTGTCCGGGGCCGTCGGTGCCGCCATCCTCGGCTTCTTCCTCCAGTCCGAGGTCGAACACAACTTCGAGGGCAGCGAGCTGCTCGAGACCAACCGCTGACCCCGAGCTCGAGCTCAGGCTGATCGGGGGCTGACCTTGAGCCGCCTCTGACCGTCTGCTGCGCATTTCCCCAGCGCCAGCCATTCCGGTGGGATACGGTTCGCCCGAATCGGACGGTGAGCGGCGTGGACGCCACCAGAAGGGGTTGCACCATGGCAACGGGCAAGGTCAAGTGGTTCAGCACTGAGAAGGGCTTCGGCTTCATCGAGCGGGAGAACGGCGACGATGTCTTCGTGCACCACTCGGCCATCGACATGACGGGCTTCCGCAACCTCGAAGAAGGCCAGAGCGTGGAGTTCGAGGTCACCACCACCGACAAGGGCGAACAGGCCCAGGGCGTTCGGCTGGTCTGACCGGCCCTGGTCAGGCTCGGTCGCGGTGAGCCCAGGCTTCGATCTCCACGTTGGCTCCCAGCGGAAGAGCTGCCACCTGGAACGCTGAGCGGGCCGGGCGTGGTTCGGGGAAAGCCGCCGCGTAGCGCTCGTTGAAGGCCATGTACTGGTCGATGTCGGCCAGGAAGCAAGAGGTCTTCACCACGTGCGACAGGTCGAGTCCGTGCTCGGCCAGTTGAGCGGCCAGGTTGGCAATGGCTTGGTCGACCTCGCCAGCAAAGTCGTCGACCAGAGCACCGTCACGCATGCCGAGTTGGCCAGAGACCACCACCCAACCGTCGATGGCAATGGACGGGCTGTAGGGCAGACCGGTGGGGTTGGACATCTGAACGCTCCTCGAGGTGGGCCAATCGGTGGGACAACCTTGATGCAACCAGATGGCAGCCGCCAACGCGGCAACACCGGCCCGAGAGCGAAGACCACTCCCACGCAAGGTGGCCATCCCTGCGGGAACGCTACGCCCTGTGTGGACATGGGAAGCGCAGGCCGAGGGATGGGACGAGAACCGACGGCATGGTCGTGGCCTCGGCTGACCACACCGGCGCCAGAACGCGAACGGAGCCGGACCAGTGGTCCGGCTCCGCACATGCGAAATGAAATGCTGTCTCGGTCGGCTCAGCGGCTGACCGGTGGGATCAGCTGAAGGAAGAACCGCAACCGCAGGTGCGCTGCGCGTTGGGGTTGTCGATCGAGAAGCCAGCCTCGTTGAGGCCGTCCTTGTAATCGAGGGTGGCGCCGGTGAGCATCTGAGCGCTCGAGGCGTCGACCACGACCTTCACACCGCTGAAGTCGGCGGTGACATCGTCGGAGGCGACATCGCTGTCGAAGAACATCTCGTAACTGAAACCGGAGCAGCCGCCGGGGCGCACGGCCACTCGCAGAGCGAGGGCATCTTCACCTTCGGCGACGATCAGTTCCTGCACCTTGACGGCGGCAGTATCGGTGAGTGCAATCACGGGGGTTCCTCCTGGATCGGATAGCGCGGCCAATGGTACCGCCCTTGGCGCGCTATGCACGTTTTACGGCCGACTTCGTTCGATTAGCACACCGTAGGGACCGCAGCGAAGTCGCCGTAGGATCAAGGCGTGTCTCCATCAACGGCCGGTCGGCCCACCCCAGAGGATATTCGCTCGCTACTGCGAGGCGTGATCGATCCCGAGTTGGGGACCGACATCGTGGAACTCGGCATGTTCCGCAAGGCCACCATCGACGATGACGGGGCCGTGATCGTCACCATCGCTCTCACCACGTCGGGCTGTCCGCTGCGGGCACAGATCCAACGCGACATCCGCACCCGGGTCGGTTCGGCGCCCGGCATCACGTCGGTGAAGATCGACTGGACCGAGATGACCACCGAACAGAAGTCGTCGGCCATGGCCAAGGCCCGGTTCAACGTCTCGCAGCGAGACGAGGACACGTCCATCGGCCCGCTCACCAAGGTCATCCTGGTGGCCTCGGGCAAGGGCGGCGTGGGCAAGTCTTCGGTCACCGCCAACCTGGCCGCGGCCCTGGCCTACCGAGGGCTGACGGTCGGGGTGCTAGATGCCGACGTGTGGGGCTTCTCCATTCCTCGGATGCTCGGAGTCGGCGGTCGCCTCAAGGCCGCCACCGACGGTGAGGGCGAGGGCGAACGCAACCGAATGCAGCCCATGGAACGCAAGATCGGCGACGGTCTCCTGCGCATCGTTTCCATGGGCTTCCTGGTCGAGGACGAGGAAAGCGCCCTCATGTGGCGCGGCCTCATGCTCAACCGGGGCGTCCAACACTTCCTGCAGGACGTGGCTTGGGGCGACGACCTCGACTACTTGCTGGTCGACATGCCTCCCGGTACCGGCGACGTCCAGATGGGCGTGGCCAAGATGGTGCCTCGCTCCGAGGTCATCGTGGTCACCACCCCGGCCGTCGCCGCCCAGAAGGTGGCCATCCGGGCCGTATCCATGGCCCGCAAGTCTTTCCTGCGGGTGGCAGGCGTCATCGAGAACATGACGGCCTTCACCTGTGAGCACGGCGAGTCCTATGCCCTGTTCGGATCGGGTGGCGGTCAGACGCTGGCCGACGATGCCGGCATCCCCCTGCTCGGTCAGGTGCCCATCGAGAACGCAGTGGCCGAAGGTGGCGACACCGGTCAGCCGGCCGTGCTCGGCGAAGGTCCTGCTGCCGATGTCTTCAGGGCCATCGCCGATCGGATCGTCGACGAAGCAGTCCCGCTACCCGAGATGGCCGGCTGTTCGGCCCGCATGCTCGACTCCGCCATGGCGGCCTTCGACGCACTCGACCAGGCCGAAGCTGCCGCCGAAGCCGAGGTCGAAGTCAGCGTCGACTGAAGTCCGGGCCTCAGCGCATGCGTAGGTTGCGGAGGGATTCGGGCATCTGGCCGACCGCTGGGCGCAGCACTGAGGTTTTGTCGAGTACCGGCGTGGGGCACACGTCGGGTTCGCCGGTGGAGTCGAAGTCGCGGCCCCGCAGGATCAGGCGGCATCCGAGCTCGGTCTCCACAGACAAAGACTCGGCCAGCTCATCGATCACGTCGATCGTGACACCGTCGTCGCCGGGATACTGGGTGCGCAGGTACTCGGGGGCATAGACGGTGACCCCGGCCACCTCGCCCACCGGCTCCTGGTCGGGGCCGGGCCAGAAGTCTTCATAGAGGAACGGGGCCGTCGACTCGCAGCAGCCGGTTCCGATGGTGACGGTGAGGGTGCCGGACCGTCGTTGGCCCATGGCCTCGATGATCTCCACTGCCCGGTTGGTGGCCGAAACGTGCATGGCCCCACGGTACCCAGGTCATGGTGATGTTGCTCGCCGGTCATGGTGATGTCGCTCGCCGCACAACGGCCCGACCAGCGTTTCGATGCAGGAGTACGGTTGGCCGTTCCGCGGTGGTGGGACCATCGAGGACATCCCCGGCGATCGTCCGGGGGTCGACTTTCGAACCGTCCAGGAGATCCCATGAAGATGCGTGCCATCGCCTTGTGTGCGGCAGCGTTGTTCCTTCCCCTCGCCGCGGCCTGCAGCGCCAGCGATGACGGCAAGAAGGACGGGTCCGACGAGAACATCACCGTCGGTGGGTCCACCGTCACCGAACTGTCCGAGCAACTACAACAGGGCGGGATACCAAAGCAGCAGGCCGACTGCTTGGCCCAGGCCTACGGGGAGCTGGACCTCAACGAGCCCGACCTGAAGAGGCTTCAAGAGGGTGACACCAGTGTCCTGAAGGGCAGCGACATGACGTCCTACGCCAGGACCGCGGCCGAATGCATGACCACAAGTGACACGATCGGTGTTGGGCCGACCCCATGACAGCACTACCGTTTAGCGGTCGACCATGCCGGGGAACCATGACCTCCTGCATCACGTCGCAAGACGACACCAACTGATCCTCAGGAGATCCATCCTCATGAAGTTCCGCTCCCTCGGCGTTGCCGCCGTCGCTCTCCTCCTCCCGTTT
>JBDTBS010000106.1:0-4522 GCA_039924035.1 Aquihabitans sp.
AGGCCCTGGAGCAGAACCGGCGCTCGGTGGCCGCCTCGACGGCTGCCGACTGGGTCCCCGATTGGCAGCGAAAGGGCGAGGATCCCCAGCCGCTGGTGCCCTGCGAACGGGTGCACGTGCCCGACACGTTCTCGGGGGTGGCCATGACCTCGATGGTCAGCTTCCCGCTCGGCAGCGGACGCTTCACCCCGGCCGGAACCTCGATCCTGGCCCCGGCCACCACCCTCTACGCCGGCCTCGACACGGTGGCCATCAGCTCGGAGGTCTGGGTTGACCCCATCGACCGAGAGCGGCTGAAGTTCGATGACTGGCAGACCGCCATCCACGAGTTCAGCTTCGCCGACGGCACCGCCCCCGCCTACGACGGCTCGGGGATCGTCGACGGCTCCACCATCGGCCAGTTCGCCTTCGGCGAGATCGGCGAGTCCTTGGCCGTGGTCACCACCAAGGGCACGCCTTGGGACCAGGACCCCGAGGTGGCCATCGATCTCACCGTCCTCACCCCCGATGGTGACGGCGGCCTGACCGAAACCTCCAAGATCGCCGACCTCTCCGAGGGTGAGGGAGCGGTCACCGCGGTGCGCTTCGTCGAAGGGCGCGTGCTGATCTCCACGGGCTTCTTCGGCCGAGAGATCCACGTGATCGACGTCTCCGACGTGGCCGAGCCCCGGCGGGCCGGCACCGTGAATGTGCCCGGTGAAGTGGGCTACTTCCACCCGCTGGCCGACCAGCAGGCCCTGGTGGTCGGCTCGCGCTCCGACACCGTGGGCGAAGGCAGGGACAAGCAGCACCGGAGTTGGGTGCAGGTCCACCTGCTCGACGTGGCCGATGCTGACGCCCCCAAGATCGTCAGCACCTGGGAACGGGCCTGGTCGGCCGACAACGTCGGCGGCGATCACCATGCCTTCACCTACTGGCCAGCCCGCAAGCTGGCCATGTGGGGCATCCAGGACACCCAGTGGGGGCCCGGCGAACCAAAGCCCAACCACGCGGTGGTGCTCAGCACCGACGGCTCCGTCGGCGAGGTGGCGGTGCCGGTGGCCAACAAGCCCAACGAAGTGCCATCGCCGTGCCCGGTGGTTCCCATCACCGATCCCGAGATCGAGGACATGGTCGGACCCGACTCGACCGTGTTGCACTGCGGAGACGAGGACACCAAGGAGATCGAGTGGCCCCGCTACCAGTGCTACAAGGTCGACGCCGGGATGGTGAACCGGTTCGTGCCCGAGGGCGAACGGGACGGAGCGTTCTTCGTCTGCTCGCCGGCCGGTCAGCCAATGGTGTCTCGAGTGCTCGTGGTATCGGGCACGCCGATGCTGTTCACCGACCAGACGATCGAGGCCCTGGACCCCGAGACCTTTGCCTCGACCGCCATCGCATACCACCCGAGCGCGTCGATGTTCGGCTACTGGTGAGTGACCTGGTCAGCGGTCGGTGAGGGTGGCGTGGGCGAAGCCCAGCGCACGGGCCGCCTCGGCGGCGATGGCTTCGACCATCGCCGCCGCAGGCTCCAGCGAGGTGATGAGGTCTAGGCCTTCGCCGGCCCAGGTCTCCCGGATGGTGCGGTCGTCGGGCTCCGACTCTGCATAGAGGCGGCGGGTGGCCTCGTCGTCGTCGGTTCCGTTCCAGGACTCGGTAAGCCGGTTGCGCAGGATCCGGCCGTCGAGGCCGTCGGGCCAACGTGGTCCGCGTATGACATCGACGGCCGAGGTGCGCACCGTGTCGATGCTGCGTCCCTCCAAGATCGCCGCCGCCTCGGCCGGGGTGGAGATGGCCTCGGGCGATGCCAGGAACCGGGTACCTAGGGACACCCCGCCGGCCCCGAGGGTGATGGCTGCCGCCAACCCTCGACCGTCGGCGATGCCCCCGGCGGCCGCCACCGGAAGCGGGGCCACCCGGTCGACCATCGACGGCACCAGTCCCATGGTGGCCCGTTGTCCGCGGCCGTGGCCCCCACCATCTTGGCCCTGGGCGATCAGCACGTCGGCCCCAGCTTCCAGGGCCCGGTCGATCTCCTCGTCGGACTGCACCTGGCAGATCAGCAGCGTCCCGTGGTCTTTGATCCGACGAGCGTGGGGGCGGGGATCACCGAACGACAGCTGGATGGCCACCGGGTCGGCGTCCAACGCCAACTGGAGGGTGTCGGGCCGCTCGTCGAGGGCGAAGGCGATGAAGCCGATCCCGACCCGGGCCTCGCCGGCCAGAGCGATCTCCCGCCGGAGCCAGTCCGGGTCGGCATACCCGCCGCCGATCATGCCGAGACCTCCACCGTCGGAGACGGCCGCCGCCAGTTCTCCACCGGCGGTGCCGTCCATGGGGGCCAACAAGACCGGATGCCGGATCCCGAGCAGGCGGGTGAGGTCGGTCGAGATCATGGGATGACCTTTCGCTGAGGTGGTGATGGAGCGGTGTCGACGGTCGTGAGGAGCTCTACCCGCTCAGGGCATCGTCGACCCCGGTCTCCTCGGGTCCCAGGTAGCGGGGCCCCGGGTCGATGATGGCATCGAGAGCGGCCTTGAGGCTGGCTGGTATCTCCCGCAGTTGGTTCATCCCTGGTCGGCCACCTTGGGCGGCTGAGGCCACGCCATCGGTGGATATGCCAGCTTGGCGGCAGAGGAACACCGCCCGCGGCACGTGGAAACCCTGAGTGACCACGATGGCCTGGTCGATCCCGAAGATGCGCCGGGCTCGTTGGCAGGAGTCGTAGGTGTCGAAGCCGGCATGATCGGCCACCACATGACGGGCGGGGACACCATGGTCGACCAGCCACCTGCTCATGGCTGCGACCTCGTCGTACTCGACCTGTCCGTGATCGCCGGTGACCAAGATGGCCTGCACCTTGTCGGTCCGGTAGAGCGAGGCAGCATCGTCGAGTCGGGCCTGGAGGTAGGTGCTCGGCGTCCCGTCTGGTCGGAGGCCGGCGCCGAGGACGATGGCCACCGGAGCGGGTGGCACGTCGGCGACGTCGTAGACGTGACCGCGCGCTGTCCAGCGGACCCAACCGACGGCGAGGGCTGTCATCAGCACCAGGAGTACCAGCGCCGCACCCATCAACCGGAGAGCTGAACGAAGGGGGTGGGCGCGGACGTGCCGGACGATCTGTGCCGTCCGTCCCTGATCGTGCGTGGGAGCAGCGCCGACCGGTTCGTCGGCTTCGTTCTCTGGTTCCCCGGTCCGTCGTTGGTCGATGTCGGCCACGCTACCGGGCACCGTTGTCGGGCTAGACGCAGGGGATCTGGGAGCGGGTCAGGTGGGGAGGTTTGCCGAACGTGAGACCGGTCGGGCACCCCGAGAGCCGGGTATGGAGGCCACTGCACTGACCACGGCCAGGGCCGCTCCGAGAGCGCACGTAGGTCCCCAGCCGCCAGCGTCGTAGGCCATGGCCCCGACGGCTGAGCCGAGCGAGGCTCCGATGAAGTAGCAGGTCATGTAGGCCGAGTTGATCCGACTGCGGGCCTCGGGGGCCAGTTCGTAGATGATGCTCTGGTTGAGCACCTGCGTGCCCTGGACGCCGATGTCGAGGGCCAAGATGCCGAGCAGGATCCCGATGATCGAGTTCTGTCCGAACCAGAGGATCGCGAACGAAAGCGCCAACAGCGCGGTCATCACCGGGCGCGCCGAGCGGGCCCAGCCACGGTCGGCCAGTCGTCCGGCCGCTGACGCGAAGAGCGCTCCGGCGGCGCCAGCGATGCCGACCAGGCCGATGGTGGCTTCGGAGTAGTCGAACGGCGAATCGGCGAGATGAAACGCGATCGTGGTCCAGAACACCGAGAAGGCCGCGAAGGTCAGGGCCCCCAGCAGCGCTGACTGGCGCAGGTCGTGGTGCTCCACCAACAGCCGGGCCACTGAGCGGAGCAGCTTGCGGTAGGGGACCGGCTCGGCCAGCTCGGTCTCGGGTAACCGTCGGTGCAGGACTACAGCCAAGATCACGGTGACCCCGGCCGCCACTGCGAACATGACCCGCCAGTTGGTGAGGTCGGCCACGATACCCGACACGGTGCGGGCCAGCAGGATGCCCATGAGCAGCCCGGTCATCACCGTTCCGACCACCCGGCCCCGTTCGCGGTCGTCGGCCAGCGAGGCCGCCAGAGGTACCAACACCTGCGCGGTGACCGATCCGAGCCCGGTCAACAGCAGGGTGGCGGCCAGGATCCACAGGCTGGGCGCCACCGACGCGACGACCAATGACACTGCAGCCAGCCCGAGCAACCAGCCGGTGATCCGTCGGCGGCTCACCTGGTCGCCGATGGGGACCACGAACGCCAGTCCAGCGGCGTAGCCCAGTTGAGAGGTGGTGATCACCAGTCCGGTGGCTCCCTCAGTGGTTCCGAAGGACCGCCCGATGGTCTCCAGCAGAGGTTGGGCGTAGTAGAGGTTCGCGACGGTGAGCCCGGAGGACACCGCTAGGAGCAGGGTGAGCCGAGGATCGATTCCCGCACCGGTGCCGGTGTTGGTGGGCGGCGCCGCAACCGGAGAAGAGGGTGCTGTCATGACGAACCGAGGCTACGGAACGTCGTGTCGT
>JBDTBS010000107.1:0-7325 GCA_039924035.1 Aquihabitans sp.
GGCACCCGCCCCGCGATCGATAGTGGCTTCTACGTGGCCCCGACGCTCGTGGTCGATGCCACCAACAAGATGACGGTGGCCCGCGAAGAAGCCTTCGGTCCGGTGATCACGGTGATCCCCTTCGACACCGAAGACGAAGCGATCGAGATCGCCAACGACAGCCCCTACGGGCTCTACGACTATGTGTTCAGCGCCGACTCCGGTAGAGCCATGGCCGTGGCCAAGCTCTTGCGGGCCGGCAACGTGGGGATCAACACCCTGCAACGCAACCACGAAGCGGCCTTCGGTGGCTTCAAGTACAGCGGCGTCGGCCGCGACGGCGGTTCCTGGGGCCTCCACGCCTACAGCGAACTGCAATCCATCGTGTGGAGAGGTTGAGATGAAAGCCATTGTCTGGACAGGCGAGCTCGAGGTTCGCAACGACGTCGAGGTTCGTGATCTGCGGCCCAACGAGGTTCGGGTGCGCATCCACGCGGCCGGGCTTTGCCACAGCGATGTGAGCGTCGTCGACGGCACCATCCCGTTCCCGACGCCGGCGGTCATGGGCCACGAGGGCGCCGGTGTGGTCGAAGCGATCGGCGATGCCGTGCGCAAGGTCGAGGTCGGCGACCACGTCGTCATCACCACGCTCGGCAACTGCGGGTCCTGCGATGCCTGCGATCGGGGCCAGCCCACCCACTGTCGCGACACTGCCGGGCGCCTTTCGGCGCCGTTCTCCGTCGGTGGCAAGAAGGCCTTCCAATTCGCCAATGCTGGTGTGTTCGCCGAGACCACCGTGGTCAAGGAGACCCAGGCCGTGGTCATCGACCGAGACGTGCCGTTGGCCTCGGCCTCGCTGATCGGCTGCGCGGTGCTCACCGGCGTCGGGGCGGTCCTCAACCGGGCCCGGCCCAAGCCCGGCGACTCCGCGGTGGTGATCGGCATAGGTGGCATTGGCCTCAACGTGCTGCAGGGTCTGGCCCTGTCCAACTGCGGTCCGATCATCGCCATAGACGCCAACCCGGCCAAGGAGGCGGCGGCCCGCCAGTTCGGGGCCACCCACTTCATTGCCGCCACCGAGGGTGTCGACACCAGCGAAGCGGTGCGGGAGATCTGCCCTACCGGCGTCGACCAGGCCTTCGAGTGCGTCGGCCACCCGGCCCTGATCCGCCAGGCCGTCGACCTCCTCGACTGGGGCGGCAACTGCGTGCTGCTCGGGGTACCGAAGATCGGCACCGAGGCATCGTTCGTGGTCAACACCCTCTACAACGACAAGTCGATCCTCGGCTGCCGCTACGGAGCAGCCCGCCCCCACCACGACATCCCGCTGTTCATCGAGCTCTACAAGGCTGGGAAGCTGAAGCTCGACGAGCTCGTGTCAGCCACCTTCGCTCCCGAGCAGATCCAAGAAGCCCTGGATGCAATGCACGGTGGCGGTCTCAACCGCGCCGTCCTCAACTTCGCGGACTAGCGCACCCCGACTAGCTGCTGAGGCTGGCTTCGCCGGTCTGCACCCGCCACAGCGCGGCATAGAGGCCACCTTGGTCCACGAGCTCCTCGTGGGTACCGGTCTCCACCACCTGGCCGGCCTCCATCACGTGGATGCGGTGGGCGTTGCGGACCGTTGACAGCCGGTGAGCGATCACGATGGTGGTCCGGCCGGCGGAAACCTTCTGCAACGACCGTTGGATGGCCGCTTCGGTCTCGTTGTCCACCGCCGAGGTGGCCTCGTCGAGGATCAGCATGGCCGGGTCTCGCACGATGGCCCGGGCGATGGTGATGCGTTGGCGCTGGCCGCCCGACAGCTTCTGGCCCCGCTCGCCCACCATCGTGTCGTACCCATGGGGCATGGCCATGATGAAGTCATGGGCCTCGGCCAGTTCAGCCGCCTGCTGGACCTGTTCGTCGGTGGCATCGGGGCGGCCGTAGATGAGGTTCTCGCGGACCGTGCCGTGGAACAGGAAAACGTCCTGGGCCACGAAGCCGGTAGCTCCCCGCAACGATTCGAAGGTGAGGTCTTCGATGGGCGTTCCGTCGAGGGTGATCCGGCCGCTGGTGGGCTCGTAGAGCCGCAGCAGCAGCTTCACCACGGTGGACTTGCCCGATCCGGTGGACCCGACGATGGCATGGGTCTCGCCGGGTGCGACGTCGAGCGAGAAGCCCTTCAGGACCTCGTTGCCCTCCGGTCCGTAGGAGAAGCGCACATCGTCGAAGTGCACTGCTCCCTGCACGGGGACGACCAGGCTCCGGGTTCCCGGCTCGATGGACGGACTGGATTCCAGCAACCCGAAGATGCGGCGGCTCGAGGCCATGGCCCGCTGGTAGAGGTCGAGGGTCTCGCCCAGTCGGGTCAGGGGCCAAAGCAGGCGCTGGGTCATGTAGACGAGCACTGAGAACAGGCCGATGGCCAAGTCGCCGCGCAAGGCCGCCCGACCACCCACCACCAACGTGGTGGTGAAGCCAGCCAGGATGGCCATCCGGATCAGCGGAACGAACGCGCTGGACATCTTGATGGCCTTGCGGTTCACGTCGCGGTAGTGGTTGCTCTGCACGGCCACCCTCGCCACCTCGCGGGGTTCGCCATTGAAGGCCTTGATGGTGGCGATGCCGCCGATGCTGTTGGTCAACGTGTCGGCGATGCGCCCTGCCGCTTCGCGTACGGCGTCGTAGAGCGGTTCGAGGTGCTTCTGATAGCGCAGGGAGCCGAGAACGATCAACGGGATGGGTAGGAAGGCCAGCACCATGAGGGTGGGGGAGATCACCGCGAACACGGCCCCCACCAGGACCACGTTGGCGGCGGTGATGACCAGTTCGTGGGCGCCCACGTCGAGGAACCGTTCGAGTTGGTTCACGTCGTCGTTGAGCACGGTCATGAGCCCGCCGGAGGTGTGGTCCTCGAAGTAGGCCATCTCGAGCGACTGCACGTGCTCGTAGGCCTCCATGCGGGTGTCGTGCTCGATGGTCTGAGCCAGGTTTCGCCAGGTGACGACGGCGACGTACTGGGAGAGCGATTCGGCGATCCACACGACGACGGTGATCACCGCCAACCAGGTGAGCTGCTGGTAGCGGTCCTCGATGCCCAGCACTCGCCCGACGAACGATTCCTTGTTGTTGACCACCACATCGACGGCGGCGCCGATCAGCAGTTCCGGGGCGATGTCACAGATCTTGTTGATCACCGACATGACGGTGGCGAACACCACCCGGGAGCGGTGCTGCCGGGCGTGACGCCACAGGTTGCGCAGCGGCGGGACCGTGGAGAGCGTGATGTGGGTCGCCGACGATGACGTGTCGAGGGGAGTTGGGTCGGACATCGAGAGTGACCCTACGGCCCGCCGGGTCACCGGCGGCAGTACGAAAGGGTGCCCCGGACGGCAGTGACCGCCGGATGCCAGCGGTCTCCGAGGTGTCTTCTAGGATCTGACGACCAGTCAGAAACGATGACACGCGGAGGCGCGAACACTCATGGGCATACTCGACGGCAAGGTTGCAATCGTCACGGGGGCAGGACACGGCATCGGCCGCGGCCATGCCCTGGAACTGGCCAAGCATGGCGCCAAGGTCGTGGTCAACGACCTCGGAGGCTCGGTCACCGGTGAAGGGACCGGCCGCGACGCCGACCTCACCGTCGACCTGATCAAGGAGCGAGGCGGCGAGGCTGCCGCCAACTACGAGGACGTCGGCGACTTCGAAGGGGCCGGTCGCATGATCGCCCAGGCCATCGATACCTTCGGCCAACTCGACGTGCTCGTGAACAATGCCGGGATCGTCCGCGACGGGGCTATCTGGAACATGAGCGAGAGCGACTTCGATGCCGTGCTCCGAGTCCACGTGAAGGGCACCTGGGCTCCGTGCCACCATGCGGCCCGCCACTGGCGTGAGCGCTCCAAGGGCGGCGAGATCTTCACCGGTCGGGTCATCAACACCACCTCGGGTGCGGGCCTGGTCGGCAACTTCGGTCAAACCAACTACGCCACCGCCAAGGCCGGGATCGCCGGCCTCACCCAGACCCTCAGCCTGGAGCTCTACAAGCTCGGGGTCACCGTGAACTGCGTGGGCCCCGCGGCTGCCACCCGCATCACTGGAACCATGCCCGGGGCCCCGAAGGTCATCGAGGCCGACGACGTTCCCGACGGCGAGTGGAACCGCATGGACCCCTCGGTGTCGTCACCGTTGGTCGCCTGGCTGGCCTCCGACGAGGCCCAGCACGTGACCGGGCAGATAATCCGGGCCGTGGCCGAAGACATCATGCTCATGGAAGGTTGGACCGAAGGCGCCACCATCAACAACGGCGGCAAGCGTTGGGACGCAACGAAGCTGGGCAACCAGATGGCCACCGACGTGTTCCACACCCGGGCTCCTGGTCTGCGTTACTGACAACGTACGGCGGGAATTGTGACAACATGACCGAACGATCAGGGCCGCGACTGTGGCCAAAGGGGTTCTCGCCATGAAAGCTCGACACACCCGTAGATTCATCGCGGCTCTCGCCTTCGTGACACTCAGCGGTTCGCTGGTTGCCTGCGGCAGCGATAGCGACAGCGATAGCACCGACAAGTCCAAGACCACCGAAGCCACAGATGCCAAGACCGGCACGGTGGAAGGTGCGCTCAAGGTCCCTGAAGACTTCGAGACCATTCAGGCCGCGGTGGATGCTGCCGAATCCGGTGACCTCATAATCGTGGGCGAGGGCACCTATGAAGAGGCCGTCGATGTCGAAACCGACGACATCACCATCCGCGGCGTAGATCGCAACAAGGTCATTCTCGACGGTGGGTTCGAGCTCGAGAACGGGATCCGCATCCTCGATGCCGACGGTGTGGTCGTGGAGAACATGACGGCCCGCAACTACGTGTCCAACGGGTTCTTCTGGACTGGCTCAGACCGCTATCGCGGCTCTTACCTCACCGCCTACCGCAATGGCGACTATGGCGTCTATGCCTTCGACGCCTACCACGGTCAGTTCGACAACAGCCTCGGATCGGGCAGTCCCGATGCCGGCTTCTACATCGGTGAGTGCTTCGAGTGCGATGCCGTCATCGACAACGTCATCTCGGAGTACAACGGTCTCGGCTATTCCGGTACCAACTCCGGTGGCGAGGTCTACATCGTCAACTCCACGTTCCGGTACAACCGGGCCGGCATCGTGCCCAACTCCGGCTCATACGAGCTGTGCTACCCCGGTCGGGCCAACACCATCGTCGGCAACATCGTCCACGACAACAACAACGCCGATGCTCCGGCCATCTCGGTCGCACTGTTGGCTCAAGGCAATGGCATCCTCATGGCCGGCAGCATCAACAACGTCATCGAGCGCAACCTCGTGTACGACCACGACCGCACCGGCATCGCTGCCGTTCCCTTCCCCGAAGAGGATGCCAGCGACGTACCTCCGGCTGCCGACACCCTCGAGACCCCGTGTGAAGACACCCGCGACAACGAGATGCCCGATCCCGACACCATTCCAAGCCTCGTAATCTGGCACCCGTCGGGCAACACCATCCGCGACAACATCGTCAGCGGCTCTGGCCTCGGCGATCTGGCCTCGGCCACCATCGACGACGATACGTTCACCTCCAAGACGCTCGACAACTGCTTCAGCGGCAACACCTTCGACAAGTCGGCTCCCCTCGACATCGAAGAACTGGCTCCCTGTGACGGTGAAGGCAGCGACGGTGACTGGTCCGCCAACGCTCTCGACTTGTTGGTGCTCATCACCAAGATGGCCCCCGAGCCGCCGAAGGACACCTACCAGAAGATGCCCGAGCCCGGCGATCAGCCGAACATGCCCGATGCCGACACCGCCCCCGCGGTGCGCTTCGAGGCCCCCGTGAGGCCGGACCTGGATGCGATCAAGGTCCCGGCCCGGCCTGCAGAGTGACTGCCTTTGGCGGGGTGAGCCGAGCAGCGCTGGCGGCACTGGTCCTGGTCACCCTGTTGGCTGGTTGTAGCAGCGATGCTGCGCAGACATCCGACAAAGCAGAACCGGATGAGGAAGTCGAACTGCTGGCCATGGGCCCTGCTGCCGACCCGCCGTTGCCTGTCGCCCCTGCTCGTTACACCGGCCCGCAGGGCCAGGTCGGCCAGTTCGTAGCTCACTGTGACTACACCCACTCGGCCACCGACGACCCGATCGTCCACGCCGACAAGCCCGGACGCTCGCATCGACACGACTTCTACGGAGCAGTCGGCGTAGATGCTTTCTCGCGCCCTGAAGTGATGGTGGAGGGGGAGACCAGTTGCGACAAGATCGCCGACAAGGCTGCCTACTGGCAGCCGACGTTGTACGACCACGGTGAACCGGTCGTCCCCAAGCAGCTCAACGCCTACTACCGGGCTGCCCCCGGGATCGACCCGGCCGACGTGGTGCCCTTCCCGTTCGGGATCGCCGTCATCACCGGCGACATGATGTCGACGGTTCCTCAAGAGGGGGAGGCCACCGGCTGGACCTGTGGGACCAGCGACAAGCTCACCGACGACATGCCCGAGTGCCCGGCCAGTGCCCACCTGAATCTGATGCTCACCTTCCAGGACTGCTGGGACGGCAAACACCTCGACAGCGTCGATCACAAGTCACACGTCGCCTACTCGAGCGACGGCGCCTGCCCAGATAGTCATCCGGTGAACTTGCCGCAGCTGACCGTCACCGTGGAGTTCCCCATCTACGGCCCCGGGCACGACCTCACCTTGGCGTCAGGCAACATCTACTCCGCCCACGGAGACTTCTACAACGCTTGGGTTCCCGAGGGTCTGGCCCGCGAGGTCAATGCCTGCATCGGGCGTGACGTGGTGTGCGACCTGGTGTCGAACCGCCGCGAGGAACCGCTCTTCTCGGGTTGACCGCCCCGCCCGGTTACTCGCCCACCACCCGCACCGCACCGTTCATGCCCGCAGTGGGCGTGCCGTGCAGCGAGCAGTAGTAGGGGTACGGGTACGTGCCTTCGTGGTTGAACGTCACCTCGACCTCGTCCTTGGGTTCGAGTTCGGTGGCCTCGATGGGCTCGAGGGCGCCATCTTCGCTCGGGATCACGTTGTGCTCGGTACGACCGACGTTGCGCACGATCACCTTGGTGCCCTCGGTTACCTCGACGTAGGCGGGGACGAAGGTGTTGTCGCGGGCCTGGATGACCACTTCGGTTTCGCCGGTGAGGTCTTTGAAGTCCTTGTCGCTGAGATCGACCTCGGCAGGAGCCGTGGTGGCGGTTGCGTCCTTGGGATCGGTGGCTTCGTCCCCCGAACCGCACGACGCGACGAACAGCAGGGCGGCCACGGCGAGCAGAGCGTTGGTGCGCATGGTCAGCAAACTAGCGTCGCGTCGGGAAACTCGCGTTTGGGCCAGCCCCCTC
>JBDTBS010000108.1:0-5406 GCA_039924035.1 Aquihabitans sp.
ATGTCCGGAAAGCTCACCCCCCGATCTTGGCCGATCACGCAACGGGCCTGGTCATTTCTCGGTGGCGCCGAGCCTCTCGACCGCGCACGAAGAATTCTGAACATTCCCGGCGCTTCCTGTTGCACATCGAACACCTGTTCGATAGAGTTGCGCCATGGCGCAACATGCGGATCGCCACAACCAATCGAACAATGACAACGGACTCGACCCGGCCAACGCCTCAGCCGGTGATCCAGCCGATGCCGCTATCGACCTGACCAACGATTCGTCTATCGATACAGGGGCGCTGGCCGACCTGCTGGCTGCCGACCCGGCCAACCTGACGGTGGGCGAACGGGTCGATTCAGTGCTGGCGCTGGCCAAGCTGCGCGGCCAGGTCGAGGCCGCTCTCACCCGGTCTGTCGGGGCCTTCGATGTCAACGTCGACTATGCCGCCGACGGCTCCCGCTCCACCGCCAGTTGGATAGCGGCCCGCACCGAGTTGTCCCACTCCGAAGCCAAGAGCTTCTGGCAACAGGCCCGAGACCTGCGCTCCTGCCCGATCGTGGGCGAGGCCTACGGGTCTGGCGTGCTCGGCTCGGCCAAGGTCCGAGCGTTGTGCCGGGCCAAAGAGGGCGTGGGCACCCTGTTCGCCGAACAGGAAGCCGACGTCGTCGAGGTGATTCGTCATCTCACCGTGCGGGCCGCCGAGGTATACCTCGCCCGCTGGCGCCAGACCGCGTTGGCAACGGCCAACCAAGACGACGGCCCAGCACCCGACGATCCCGCTGACAACTCCTTCCACGTGTCGACCACCTTCCATGGCCGGCGGGCCATCACCGGAGATCTCGATGTGATCGGGGGCGCCACCTTCCAGAACCACCTGGCCGCCGAAGTCGACCGGATGTTCGCCACCGGCGAGTTCCGGTCCGACGATGGGCTCCTGCCGTCCCAACGCAACGCGATCGCCCTGCTGGAGCTGTGTCGTCGTGGAGCCGAGCGGTCGAGCCAGCGAGGCGAAGCCAGGCCATCTATCCACCCACCAGACCGCGGTGCCCCGCCTGGTGCTGTTGTGCTCCTTCCACCATCACCAAGTCCACGACCACGACTTCCGCCTCACCGCAAACCGTCACGGTCAGGTCACGGTCCATCGCCCCGACGGCACCGACCTGCCTTCACCCCCACCGGGCCACCAAGTACCGACCGACTCCGATCCCCCACCGGGCTTGCCCGACCGTCGGAAGACCCCGCCGCCCAGCCGTTTTCGCCCCTTGACCGAACGCCGCACCGAAACTGAACGGGCCCTGGCTCGAGACCGCGCCCGCGTCCTTCGCCGCTTGGCCGAGCCGTGACCAGCATCGGGTTCGAAGCGGGTTCAGGTCGACCGGTACCGTTGGCCCCTATGGGTCAGCCGAACGTCCCCGAAAAGCCGTCTATCGAAGGGCTCGAAGCCCGCTGGGGCGCGGCCTGGGACGAAGCCGGCACCTACCGCTTCGACCGCACCGCTCAGCGGTCCGATGTGTTCTCCATCGATACGCCCCCGCCCACCGTGTCGGGGTCGCTCCACGTCGGACACATCTTCAGCTACACCCACACCGACACCGTCGCCCGCTACCAGCGCATGCAGGGCAAGCAGGTCTTCTACCCCATGGGCTGGGACGACAACGGCCTGCCCACCGAGCGTCGGGTCGAGAACTTCTACGGCGTCCGCTGCGATCCCAGCATCGCCCACGTCATCGGCTACGAACCCCCGGAGAAGCCGGCCAAGAAGCGCCAAGACTTCGATGCCATCAGCCGGCGCAACTTCGTGGAACTGTGCGAGCAGCTCACCGAGACCGACGAGCAGGTCTTCGAAGACCTGTTCCGCCTGATCGGCCTTTCGGTCGACTGGTCACTCAGCTACACCACCGTCAGCCAGCGGTCGCAGCGCACCAGCCAACGGGGCTTCCTGCGCAACCTGGCCCGTGGCGAGGCCTACTCGTCAGAGGCCCCCAGCCTGTGGGACACCACCTTCCAGACCGCGGTGGCCCAAGCCGAACTGGAAGACCGCGAACGCCCCGGCGCCTACCACGACATCTCCTTCCACCGCTCCGATGGGCAGGGCGACGTGGTCATCTCCACCACCCGACCCGAGCTGCTGGTGAGCTGCGTCGCCCTGGTGGCCCACCCCGACGACGAGCGCTACAAGCCGCTGTTCGGATCCACCGTCACCACCCCTGTGTTCGGCGTCGAGGTCCCGGTGCGGGCCCACAAGCTGGCCGAGCCCGACAAGGGCACCGGCATTGCCATGATCTGTACCTTCGGCGACCTCACCGACGTGATCTGGTGGCGTGAGCTCCAGCTCGATACCCGGGCCGTGGTCGGAAAGGATGGCCGCTTCGCTCGTGAAGCACCCGACTGGCTGACCACCGACGAGGCCAAGGCTGCCTACGACCGCTTCGCCGGCAAGGCCAGCGGCGGCGCCCAGCAGGTGATGGTGGAGCTCCTCACCGAATCCGGCGACCTCATCGGCGAGCCGAAGAAGATCAGCCACCCGGTGAAGTTCTTCGAGAAGGGCGACCGGCCCCTAGAGATCGTCACCACCCGCCAGTGGTACATCCGCAACGGCGGCCGCTCCGAGGAACTCCGCCAGGCCCTGCTGGCCCGGGGTACCGAGTTGGCCTGGCACCCCGACTACATGCGCCACCGCTATGACAACTGGGTGGGGGGCCTCAACGGCGACTGGCTGGTCTCCCGCCAACGCTTCTTCGGGGTGCCCATCCCCCTCTGGTACCGCCTGGATGCCGACGGCTCCGCCAACTACGACGACCCCATCACGCCCCCCGAGTCGGCCCTGCCCGTCGACCCCCAGGCCGACGTGCCCGAAGGCTTCACCGCCGACCAGCGCGACCAGCCCGGTGGCTTCGCCGCCGACCCCGACATCATGGATACCTGGGCCACCTCGTCGCTGACCCCGCAGATCGCTTGCGGTTGGGAGGAAGACCCGGCCCTGTTCGCGGCCACGTTCCCCATGGACATGCGTCCCCAAGCCCACGAGATCATCCGCACCTGGTTGTTCTCCACAGTGGTTCGCAGCCACTACGAACACGACACGGTGCCGTGGGCCAATGCCGCCCTGTCGGGCTGGATCCTGGACCCCGACCGCAAGAAGATGTCCAAGTCGGTCGGCAACGTTGTGGTCCCCACCGACCTGCTCGAGCAGCACGGCTCCGATGCTGTGCGCTACTGGGCCGCCAGCGGCCGACCCGGCACCGATACAGCCTTCGATGCCGGTCAGATGAAGATCGGCCGTCGCCTGGCCATCAAGATCCTCAATGCCTCGAAGTTCGCTCTCGGGCTCGGCCCGGCCGCCGACGATGCCCCGGTCACCGACCCGCTCGACCTGGCCATGCTGGCCGAGCTCGGTGGACTGGTCGAGGAAGCCACCCATGCCTTCGACGACTTCGACTACGCCCGGGCCCTGCAGCGCACCGAAGACTTCTTCTGGCGGTTCTGCAACGACTACCTCGAACTGGTCAAGGGCCGGGGCTACCGAGACGACGACCCCGGGGCCATCTCGGCTCGGGCCGCGCTGCGCGTTGCTCTCAACACGCTGCTGCGCCTGTTCGCCCCCTTCCTGCCCTACGTCACCGAAGAGGTCTGGTCGTGGTGCCGGAGCGGCGACGGCCACCTGCCCGGGTTCGAAGCCGAGTCGGTGCACCGGGCCTCGTGGCCTGAAGCGGGGGCCATCCGGGCCATCGCCGGAGACGGGCCGGGGGCCGATGGTCTCCCGTCGGTCCTGGTGGTCACCGCCGAGATCCTCAGCCAGGTCCGCAAGGCCAAGTCCGATGCCAAGGTGTCCATGCGCAGCGACGTGGCCCAGGTGACCGTGACCGACACCTCAGACCGTCTCAGCGCTCTCGGCCTGGCGATTGGCGACCTGAAGGATGCCGGCCACATCACCGACGTGCGCACCGAGGCTCTCGCCGGCGGCGGCGAGGCCACCGTCCACGTGGTGCTGGCCGAAACCCCGTCGTGATCGAGGCCGCGGCCCAGGCCCGGCACGACCGGGCCGAAGCGGCGGGGCTGTCCACCTACCTCGATCCCAAGACCGGCTACGTGGTTTTCACCGCGACCTACCTATGGGAACGCGGGACCTGCTGTCGCAATCGATGCCGCCACTGTCCCTGGGGCGGCAACGGGCCTACCTAGTGCAGATCAGTTGAAGGGCGCGACGTCGGCACCGAGGCCGAAGATCGCCACCAGGATGATCCCGATGACGAGTCCGACCACCAGCGGAGCGATCACCCAGGTGTCACCTTCGGTGGAGCCGTGATGATCGTCGTGTGCGTCGTCGTGACTGCTGGCCATGGATGCAAGCATCGCCCACCGGGACGGCCCGGCGCCACCTGAGTCAGGGACGGTTGCGCAGATAGGTGGAAGGCGGTAGTTCGATCTCGGCTTCGGCCAGGGCTTCAGCCACCCGCACTCGCAGCAGCCGGCTGACCCGCCACTGGGCTCCAGGTCGTGTCTTGCCTTGGATGCGGATGGTGGCCGCATCGGGTCCGAGGTATTCGATTCCGAGTACCTCGGGGGCATCGAGCACGTCGGCTTTGGCCACGTCTAGCTCCCACACCTCTTCGGCCGCTGATCGAACCACAGAGACGGCCAGGTCGAGGTTGGCCGATGGGGACACGGCCACATCCAGGATGGCCCGAGCCCACTTCTGCGACATGTTGCCGACCCGGCGGATCTCACCGTTGGGCACGTGCCAGACGGTTCCGTTGATGTCACGGAGCCGGGTGACGCGCAGCGTCACCATCTCGACGGTGCCGCTGGCCTCTCCGAGATCGACCACGTCGCCCACGCCGTACTGGTCTTCGATCAGCATGAACATTCCCGACAGGAAATCACGCACCAGGCTCTGAGCGCCGAAGCCGATGGCCACGCCGGCCACGCCCGCCCCGGCCAGCATGGGGGCAAGGTTCAGGCCGAGGGCTGCCAGCACGTACATGACGGCCATCGTCCAAATGATGCCGGTGCAAAGGCTGTGCAGCACGACGGTGATGGTCTGGGCTCGGGACGCGGCCCGTACGTTCACTTCCCCGGTGTCGAGGAACATCGACGGCGTCCGGTCCCGCAGCCGCTTGAGGCCGCCCGACTCGCGGGAACCTTGGATGCGGTCGGCGAACCGACGGACGACCCGGCGCAGCAGCCGGTTGATCACCACGGCTCCGATGATGACGAGCAGGATGCGCAAGGGCGCACCCATCAACCAGTCGGCGAGCTCGGCCAGGCCGACGCTGTCGGTCTGTTCGTAGACGAACCGACAGACGTTGCCGGGATGTTCACCACAGGCCTCGACCAGCGAGCTCAGGTCGCTCATGGGGTGGCGGCGGGATCCTCGGGAGCTTCAACGGGCTCGTCAGGGGTGACTGGATCCGCGGG
>JBDTBS010000109.1:0-3445 GCA_039924035.1 Aquihabitans sp.
GGCGCGCAGCCCGACGCCGCGCAGCGACCAGAGGTCGTGCTGGTTGAGCGAGGCCGCCCGCACGTCGACGACCACCCAGTCGTCGGGCGGGGTCGGCTCGGGCAACTGCCCGACGGTCAGGGCGTTGAGCGGGTGGTCGGGGTCGGCCTTGCTGGCGTAGGCGGCGCGCATAGGAAGACCTTAGTGGCGATCGCGCCGCCCAGCAGGAGACTGTGGACAACGGACGGCGCCGCCGGCAGCACGCCTGCGACGCCGTCCCGCAGCCAAGATCAGACCCGCGCCTCGGCCGCCGCCACCTTCATCCCGTCGGTGATCGTGCTGGCCCGGCAGTCCAACGCTCCCCGGAAGATCCCCGGGAAGGCCAGCACGTTGTTGATCTGGTTCGGGTAGTCGCTACGCCCGGTGGCCATGACGGCCACGATGTCTTCGACCGACTCGGGTCGGATCTCAGGGTTCGGGTTCGACATGGCGAACACGATGGGCTGCGGGGCCATCGTGGCGACATCGTCGCGAGTGATGAGGTCGGGGGCACTCACACCGATGAACACATCAGTGCCGGGCATGACGTCGGACAGTGAGCCGCTGATCTGCTCGGGGTTGGTGATCTCGGCGAACACCCGCTTGACGTCGTTGAGGTCGGTGCGGCCCTTGTGGATGGCACCCTGACGGTCGATGGCGATCACGTCGCCGACGCCAGCGTTCATGAGGATCTTGGCGATGGCCACACCGGCCGCTCCGGCGCCGGCGATGATCACGCGGATATCGGCCATGGACTTGTCGACGATGCGCAGGGCGTTCTCGAGGGCGGCCAGGGTGACCACCGCGGTGCCGTGCTGGTCGTCGTGGAACACGGGGATGTCGAGAGACTCGTTGAGGCGGCGCTCCACCTCGAAGCAGGCCGGGGCCGAGATGTCTTCCAGGTTGATGCCGCCGAACACCGGGGAGATCCGTTCGACTGTCTCCACGATGGCATCGATGCGGGCCTGGAGCGGAGCATTGTGGCCGCCGGCGTTGATGCAGATCGGGAACCCGTCGACGCCGGCGAAGTTCTTGAAGAGCAGGGCCTTGCCCTCCATGACCGGCAGCGCGGCCTCGGGGCCGATGTCGCCCAGACCGAGCACGGCTGTTCCGTCGGTGACGATGGCCACCATGTTCTTCTTGATGGTGAGCTCGTGGACCAGCTCGGGCTTCTGCTCGATGGCCGTACACACCCGGGCCACACCCGGCGTGTAGGCCATGGAGAGGTCGTCGCGGTCCTTGACCTCCATGCGGGCCAGCACCTCGATCTTGCCGCCATCGTGCATGTCGAAGGTCCGGTCGCTGACCGACAGCACCTCGACGCCTTCGAGGTTGCCGATGATCTCGGCCACCTCGCGGCTGTGCTCCTCCGAAGAGCAGTTGACGATGAGGTCTTCGTCGAGGAATTCGTCACGGGCTTCGAAGCCTTCGAAGGCCACGATGTTGCCGCCTACTTCACCGATGGCCATGGCCAGGCGCCCGAGGGCTCCCGGCTGGTTCTCGAAGCGAACCCGGACGGAGACGGAGAAAGCAGCGGTGGTTTGGGCCATCGACGAAAACTAGCCGTCGCTACTTACGACTCCCATTCGGGGGAAATCGAGGCACGCGGCCCGCGATGGGGCCGTCGATACCCCATGGTCACCCTCAGTTGTGGATGGGTACCGTCAAACCGGCGCGTACGGCCAGGACCTCGGCCGCTGGGAAACGGCGGTGTCCACCCAGGGTGCGAACCACCGGCAGCTTGCCTGCTTCGGCCCAACGGGTGACGGTCTTGGGGGTAACTCGGAAGAGTGCCGCGACCTCACCAGGGGTGAGGAGCGCATCCGGTTCGATGGACGAGAAGTCGTCTGACATGGGGGGCACTTTCTGATGGTCGCGCAAGACCTGAAAGCAGGTCCTGCGTATTGAAATTCTACTCCCCCTAGGTTCCCCGTTTACAGCAGGAACACACCTAAATGACCGGCATCGTCGGCTTCATACGCCTTCAGGCGCCGCCTTCGTAGGGAAATCCCAGGTCAGGGGCGGTGACGAGAGCTATCACAGGAAGACCTTGAGCCTTGGCCAACGCGGCCACGGTGCCGCCCCGGTCCACGATCGGCATGAGCAGCACCGGTTCAGCCCCGGCGGCCCGCACCGCGTCGGCCGCTTCGATCATGGAAACACCACGAGAAACGGTGTCCTCGGTGATGACGACTCGGTCCCCAGGTTCCAGCGCTCCAGCGATGCGTCCGCCTCCACCGTGGTCCTTGACCTCCTTGCGCACGCTGAAGGAGCGCAGCATCCGTCCCCTCGTGGCCGCCACCGCAGCGATGCCGAAGGCTGCAGCGTCGGCCCCCATGGTGAGACCACCGATGGCTGTGACATCGTCGGGCATCACGGCCAGGGCGGCCTCGGCCACCAGCAACATGCCTTCGCCACGACAAGCGGTCTGCTTCGAGTCGACGAACCAGTCGCTGCGCTTTCCCGACTTCAAGACGAAGTCGCCGCGTCGAACCGAATGGGCCAGCAAGTGTTCGATCAGAGCGGGGTGCGACATGACGATCTCCAGGAGGGTGGGCCGGGCACGACGAACGTAGACGGTCGGTCATGACCAGTGGCCCCGACGAGGTCCGATCCGGGACTCGCTTCGATCAGGAACGGTTGGGATGGCACAATCAACCCATGACGACGGTGGCGGTGGCCAACCAAAAGGGCGGGGTGGCCAAGACCACCTCCACGCACGCACTCGGTGTGGCCATGGCCGAACAGGGCCGATCGGTGCTGCTGGTCGACCTCGACCCGCAGGCCTCGCTCACCTGGGCCTGTGGCATAGACCCCGATGGGCTCGAGGTATCGGTGCACGACGTCCTCCTCAAGCGGGCCAAGGTCACCGACGCTCTGATCGAGCTCGATCCGCCGAAGCCAATGCCGGCCGGCAACCGCAAGCCGAAGGAAGGCCGGCTGCACCTGCTGCCCTCCACCATCGATCTGGCCGGCGCCGAACTGCACCTGCTCACCAAGACCGGCCGCGAGTACGTGCTGCGCAAGGCCCTGTCACAGGTCGACGGGTCATACGACAGGGTTCTCATCGACTGCCCGCCGTCACTCGGCATCCTCACCATCAACGGCCTCACCGCGGCCGACGAGGTACTCATCCCGTTGCAGTGCGAATCGCTCAGCCAACGAGGGGTCGGTCAGCTGCTCGACACCATCGAAGACGTGCGGGACTACACCAACGAGGCCCTGTCGGTGAGGGGCGCCATCGCCACCATGTTCGACGGGCGCACCAAGCTGGCCCACCAGGTGGTCGAGCAGGTCCGGACCGACTACGAGATCGAGGTGCTCGAGCCCTACGTACCGAAGTCGGTCAAGGTGGCCGAGGCCCCGGCCCGGGGTCGCACGATCCTCACCCACGCCCCCCGGTCGGCGGCGGCCGCCGCCTATCGAG
>JBDTBS010000110.1:0-7191 GCA_039924035.1 Aquihabitans sp.
CCTACACCGGCTGATCCACCGGTCGACCACCTGATCGTCAGTTCGAAGGCGTGGCCCGGTCGGGCCACGCCTTCGAACGTTTTCAGTACTGCTGCCGACGACGTCAGGCGCCGGAGCCCTCCACCGAGCCAACACCGCCGTTGAAGCCGGAAGAATCCACTACGCACCAGACGTCGCGACCGCTCTCCTTCCAAGCCTCCTCATCGGGAACCACGCCCCCGAAGACAAGCCCAGTGCTATCGGGCGTCGACCCGACGTAATCGCGCAAGTGGAGACCGCAGGCCCCGTTGACGAAGCTGTCGAAGGCATCGGTGTCAGGCCATTCCATGACGTCGGGCAACGTGACGATCCCGATCACCTCTGCCCCGTGGACCTCGCTACACACCACCGTTTGATCGCGAGCTGAAATATCTATCAGCGACGGTCGCGACGAAAGACAGGTCCCAGCGGACAGCGAGTCGGTTCGGTCGCTGGCGGTGGCCTGGTACGTGGTAACAGCGGTACCGGGCGACCCGAGGTCGATGAACGACGCGGCCACGGCCAGCAGACCGATCGTCATCACGAACCCGATCACCATGCCCCCGAGGCCAACGCCCACCATGGCTCCAGTGGTGTGTCGGCGGGCCGGACCCGGAGGGGCCCACGCCTGCTGCGGCCAGGGTCCGGGTGGTCCGCCGCCCCACCCCTTCGGCGGCCCCGATCCGGGTTCCGGCGGTGAGGTGGGTGGTGGGACCCAGCCGGGTAGGGGACCTTTGTCGTGTGCCATCGCCGCTGAGGGTAGGCGACCCTCTGCCTTCGACCCGATCTCGGGGCCAGCCCGGACGCGAGACCGCCCGAAGGCGGCGCCCTCCCCCTTTGGGGGCAGCCAGCCAACGGGCAGACTCGGACGGCCAGCGAAGTGAAACAACACCGGTCGTGACCAGCGTCACCGTAGTCGCCTCGCCGTTTCGCGCTCAAAGGCGGGACGGCCCGGACCCACGCGTCCCCATGGACAGGTACGGTCGCAACCATGCGCTACGGAATCGCCTTTGCCAACTCAGGACCGCTAGCCGAAGGTCCCACAGCCATCGGTTGCATCCAGGCCGCCGAGGCCGCCGGCTTCGACTCGGTGTGGACGGTGGAGCACGTGTTGGTCCCCGCGGGCTACGAGTCGACGTATCCCTATGCCCGGAGCGGCCGAATGCCCGGGGGCGACACCATGGCCATCCCCGATCCGCTCATCTGGCTGGCCTACCTGGCCAGCGTCACCAAGGACCTGCTCCTCGGTACCGGCATCCTGATACTCCCGCAGCGCAACCCTGCGGTAACGGCCAAGGCTGTGGCCACCCTCGACCGTCTGTCGGGCGGCCGAGTGCGCCTTGGCGTCGGCGCCGGTTGGCTCGAAGAGGAGTTCAACGCTCTCAACGTGCCCTTCGCCGGGCGGGGCAAGCGGCTCGATGCCTACATCGCGGCCATGCGGGCCCTGTGGACCGGCGACGAGGTAACGCTCGACGACGGTTACCAGCGGTGGGACCGGGCCGTCAGCCTGCCCACCCCCACGAACATGGCCGTGCCGATCGTGATCGGCGGCCACAGCGAGGTGGCAGCTCGACGGGCCGGTCGCCTCGGCGACGGGTTCTTCCCAGGCAAGGGAAATCCCGAGCGACTGGCTCACCTCTTCTCGGTCATGCGCGAAGCCGCCGAGGCCGCCGGCCGTGACCCCGCGGCCATCGAGATCACCGCGGGAACCCCGGCCCTCGCCGGAACGGACCCCATCGGCGCCGTGGAAGAGATGGCGTCCATCGGTGTCCACCGCCTGGTTGTACCCCCGATGGCCTACGACCCCGATGCCGCCATCGAGGCCTACGGGGCCTTCGGCGAACTCATCATCGCCAAGACGTCTTAACTGCTCCCCCGCTCAACGCAGCGTTGCCGTAAGGACGCCGACCGCCATCGCCTACGAGCGGTAGACCTCGACGGTGTCGCCGTTGGCCACCAGGTCGGGGAAGTACTCGGCAATGTGCATGGGGGTACGCACGCACCCGTGGCTGGCCGGGTGGTCAGGTACCGATCCAGCCCCGTGCACCGCGAAGCCACCCCGGAAGTAGACCGGCTTGTAGAGCCGGCCCAGCGGAGCGTCGCGCCAGCCGTCGATGCGACGTTGGTAGGTGAAGACGCCCTCGGGGGTGGTGGCGGAGCCGCAGTTGCGCCCGTTCACGGTGTTCTCGCAATAGGGCACCTGGCTGCCACTCGACACGTGGGTGATGAGCACCGGGGCCCCGTCACGGAACACCATGAGAACCTGGCGGGTGAGGTCGATCTCGGTATGGGTAGGGCCGAGCTCGGGACGCAGCATCGGCTGCTCGGGCCGTGACAGGATCAGGGCCTCGAGGTCGGCGTTCACAATGCCGTCCTTGGGCTGGCCGTGTAGAGCCTGGAAAGCCCACACAGCCATGCGCACCTGGCCACCGAACGAGCCGTCGACCGTACCGGGGTCGTAGTGCTGGTCCTTCAGCGCCTGTTGGAGCGCCCGAGTTCGCAGGCCCTTGCTTCCCGACTGGAGCGGACCGTCCGGTTCCTGCTCCTGGGTCAGATCGACGGGGATGGTGGTGGTAGTGGTGGAGGTCGACGTGGAGGTGGTGGTAGGCGGCAACGTGGTCGTCGTGGACGGGGGCAAGGTGGTCACGGTGGTGGCGGGGGCATCCACCACCTCGCTGGCCACCGGTTCAGATCCCGAAGACGACTCAGAGCCATCGAGTGAGCAGCCGACGAGCAACCCACCGAGCACAGACAACGCAACCGCCGCACCAAGCGGGCCGGAGAAACGTGAGCTGTTCACAGGAACTCAGCCACCCGGTAGAACGAGTTGGTTCCGTCGGTCACCACCATCGCACTGGCCCCCAGTCGTCGACTCGGCGCTGAACGGCAGCACCAGAGCCAGGAAGCCTCGCACATGAGGGACCTCTGAGTCATCTGGTGAGGATGGCAGGCATGACGAACATCTCGAGGCTCGACCGCACCGACTCGGCATCGGGAGCAGTCACCGGCAACACCATGAACATCAGGACCTGGTTGAGGATCCAGAGCAGAGATTCCTCGGGACCTACCCGAAGCAGCCCCTGATCTGCCGCATCGGCGATGTAGGGGAAGAAGAACGCGTGGATGGCCGCGATCACCAGGTCATCGGGGTCCGTATCGGGCCACGTCGATGTCGACATTCGACCGGCGAACAGGTCCTGTAGGTGATCAGCGCCCCTGATGGTCTCCACGGCCAGAACCAGGGCATCCACCAGCCGCTGGGCAAAGGGGACGTCAGCATCCAGCACCGTGCGCAGGTCATCGGCCAACTGCGCCGATTCGCGGAGAACCAGGTGGGTTATGAGCGGTTCACGACCGCCGGTGTGGCGGTGCACCGTCATGCGGGTGGTACCTGCGGCCTGGGCCACATCGTCGAGGGTCAGCTTCATGCCTCGATCCTGGAAGCAGACGGTCGCCGCCTCCAGGATGCGACGTCGGGTCTCGCGGCCCCTGCGGTTTCCAGCGCTACTTGCGCCCCCGGGGGTCCCGCCGGCGGTGGTCATCGGTCAGAGGCGGCGACGTTCGTCCGCGGCTCGTAAGAGCGACACGCCTGGCCTCGCAACGATGGGCAGTCCGCCACCAGAGGGGGGACCTCATCTATGCCGGGAAGCACCCCGACCACGAGGCGCGAGGCCTTCGCCCCACCCCGGGCGATATCCCGCGGCGTACCCTCGTCACCGATGGTCTCGAAGGACCAGGCCCCGAAGTCTCGCCCAGGACTGGACACCGTCACCTTGATGCGGTCGCCGGCTCTGAACGCCTGAGCGAACGATGGCAGGGCCACCTTGGCGGTGTCGAAATCGCCAGTGGGCATGTCGGCAGCATCCTCCTCGGTGAAGGTACGGCCGATGCGCAGCCCATCGGACAAATCCTCGTTCACCTTCCGGTCGCTGAGGCGCAGCAGACCACTGGTGATGTGCCACTCGGTGCCAGCAGCATCGATGAGCGACACGCTCACCTGAACGTTGGCATCACCGTCGGGGATCTCCACCTCCAACTCGGCATATCCGGGTCCGCCGATGACCACGTCTTCGGACATGGGGGCGCTGACATAGGCCACGGCATCGCCGTCATCGAAGTCGACCCAGTTGAAGTCCCAGGTGGGCGACATCAGCTGATAGCCCTTCTTCCCGAAGAAGGTGACCGGTCCCGACTTGGGATCGTTGGTGAAAGAGTCGATACCTTCGGCATCTGGCTTTTCGTCGGCCAGTTTGCCGTCGGCATCGAACCAGAACGATCGCTCGCCCAGGTCGGCCGGGGGCCACTCGGCATAGTCGGCCTCGAAGGAATGGTTGGGGCTGCCAGGCAGGTCGTCTGCGGCCCCCACGTCGAACAGGACCCGCACGTCGGGTTGGGCCTCGTAGGCGGCCTTGGCCTCGTCGAACTGATCGTCGGTGAACTCGGTGAAGCGATCCGGCTCGAAGCTGAGCCCGGGCATGCCGAACTCGTCTTCGAACACGGACGGGGCGGCGGCCCGAATCCCGTCACTGAGTCGGGGCATCTCACCGTCGACGTAGAACTCGAGGAACTCGTACCAGCGGCTCAGGTTCAACGGCAGGTATCCGTCGGGGTGACGACCGTTGAACATGGTGAACCGGGTGACCGGCGCGTTGTCGAAGTTTCCGAGCATGTCGGCGAACTGTGGACCGGTCTGCTCGTCCTGCCAAGCACCGGTGAGATACACGGGCACGTCGATGTTCTTGACGAGTAGCGAGAGGTCGCGCTCGTCGGCCAATTCGGGCCGCCGTTCGAGCGACCGACCGAAGTACTCGAAGTCGAGGTTTTGCTCACGCAGGTCGATGTGGGAGGCACAGATGTCGTCGCCATCCTCGATCTGCTTGGCTACCCACGAGGTACCACCGGCCGACGACTGCTTGTCACGTTCGGCCAGCCACTGCTTGGTGAAGCCACCGTTGTAGACACCACCAGGCCACTGCTGCACCCAGGGGTCGGTGATGACCGACAGCGGGGTGATGGCCGAGAGGCTCGGCGGGTTGGTGGCGGCCACGTACAGCTGGGTGATGCCCGAGTACGACAGCCCGACCATGCCCACCTTGTTGCCCTTGACCCACGGTTGGCGAGCCACGGCCTCGATCACGTCGTAGCCATCGACCTGCTGGGCGGTGTTGAACACGTCGAACACACCTCCAGAGCAGCCCGAGCCGCGCATGTTGACCCCAACGGTGGCGTAGCCGAGCAGGCCGGCGATCATGGTGCCCGGCTCCGTCGACCCCGGGTTCGATGGGCCGTACCCCGAGTACTCGACCACCGTTGGGTATGGGCCCTGGTCGGCAGGGCCGGGGAGGCGGACCGTCACGCTCAACTGCACACCGTCGCGGGTGGTCACGTAGCCGAACAGCTTGGTCTCGTCGCCTTCGGGTACCAGCGTCTCAGATTGCTCGTCGAAAAACGCGGCATCGGGGTGGTCATCACGCCCAAGGATGGTGAACGGGTCGGAGGCCTGCACTGGGTCGGCGTCGTCGGCCCTCACTGTGTAGCCCTCGCCTGCTTCCACGGTGTAGCCCTGCGATGTGGGCAGCTTGGCCTTGGCCCCGGTCTGGAACTCGGCCAGTTCGTCGGGCAGGTAGGCGAAGTTGGCCTGACCGAATTTGTCGGCCTTCAGCACCACCAACCGGTTGCCCTCGGCATCGACCAACGATGTCCGAGACTTGGGTTCCAGGCCTTGGACGGTGACCTGCTCGGTGCCAGGGCTGATGGTGAAGGTTGCCTTGGTGGTGACCTCGTCGGGGTCGACGGTGAGAGGCAGGTCGGTGGCGAATTCGCCGGTGGCCTTCTTCCTGACCGGCGGGGTGGCGTCGTCGCTGTTGCTGCTACTACCTGAACAGGCGCTGAGCACCAGAGCGGCAGCCATGACGGCAGCCGTCCACGAGCGTCCCCGAAGGTCGAACATTCGTATCCCCTGAATCTGCGCGTTGCCCGCGCTGCTGTCGTCGACATGACCCCTTATGTGACAGCGAAGGTTGCCATGTCACATAAGTGCCGTCAACAGCACCCTGAGTGGCCGGTTCGATGCCACCTCCCTCGGCGTCGACTAGAGACAGCTGGCGCCAGCCCTGGTGGAGCCAGTCGTGGAGCGCAGCCTCGTTTGGCAGAGGGTCAACGCCATTTCGTGGGATGAGGTGAAACCTCCCGGCCCCATGCAGAGTCGAACACGGTTGGCCCTGTCGTCCCCGACCAGTTCAGCTAGGAACATCTTCACCATGAATGCCCCCGCCCTTCCCCCCTTCCGCTTCGGCGTGCAGTGCTCGTCGCCACCAGACATCACCGCCCAGGCCTGGCGAGACCTGGCCCGCAAGGTCGAAGACCTCGGCTACCACCGCCTCACCGTCTCCGATCACCTCGATGACCAGCTGTCGCCGGTGGCCGCTCTGATGTCGGCCGCAGACGCCACATCCACGCTGCGGGTCGGGGCCCTCGTGTTCTGCAACGACTATCGCCATCCGGCGGTCCTGGCCAAGGAAGCCGCCACTCTGGACATCTTGTCGGAGGGCCGCTTCGAGCTCGGCTTGGGTGCCGGCTGGATGACCACCGACTACGAGCGGGCCGGTATCCCGATGGATCGACCGTCGGTGCGCATCGCCCGCCTCGAAGAAGCCATCCAGGTGATCACCGGGCTGTTCTCCGACGGGCCGTGCCACTTCCATGGCGACCACTACGACATCGATGGGTTGAGCGGCTCACCCAAGCCTTTGCAGTCACCTTTGCCCTTGCTCGTGGGTGGCGGCGGCCGCAAGGTCCTGGAACTGGCTGGCCGCCACGCCAACATCGTGGGGCTCAACCCCAAGCTCCCCAACGGGGTGATCGACGCTTCGGCCGGACCCGATGCCACTGCGGCAGCCACCGACCGCAAGATCGGCTGGATTCGCGACGCGGCCGGTGACCGCTTCGACCAGATCGAGCTCCACACCCGCATCCACCTGGCCGCGGTCACCGACGACCGTCAGGGCATGGCCGAGGCCCTGGCCACCGGGTTCGGGCTGACCGTCGAGGAAGCACTCGAGACCCCCCATGCGCTGTGCGGCACCGCCGACCAGATAGTCGAAGACCTGCTGGTGCGCAGGGAGCGGTTCGGCATCGCGTCGATCGGGCTCAGCCTCGATGCCATGGATGCCA
>JBDTBS010000111.1:0-3432 GCA_039924035.1 Aquihabitans sp.
CGGAACGCGGCGTATGCGCCGTCGTCAGAGGCCGTGGTGGCCGCCATCCTCGACGGTTCCACGTTGGAGGACCTCGGCGACGACGTGGTCCGCGGTGTGTCCGCCCGCCACATCCGTGCCACGCTCACCGCTAAGTCACGCCAAGCGTTGTTGGCGCTCTCGCCCTCCCAGGTGGCCATGTTCGAGCTCGAGTACCCCGACGCGGTCGACAGCCTGGACCTCTGGGTTTCCGACGACCTCATCCGACGGATCAGCGTGACCGTCGACGATGGCCCCGGATCCGACGGTGAACCCTCGCTGAAGGCCATCAGCATCGACTTCTACGACTTCGGCGCGGAGATCGAGATCACCGCCCCATCGTGAGATCGTGAGCGCGAAGGCCGCCGCGTCCAGTGATCAGAACTGGCCGTGGCGACCTTCGCCTGATGCGAAGCGGGTGGCACCTTCAGCGGTCTCGCCGCTGGTGATGGTCTCGATGCCGTGGTGGTACTCGGCCTGGAGCGCGTCGGCTTCATCGAGTGACCACTGGGCCAGAGCCGACAGGCGGTCGTTGCGCAGGCAGATCTGGGGGAAGGCAGCGATCTGGGCGGCCAGCTCCACGGCCGCGTCGAGGGCACGTCCTGGATCGGTCAGCCGGTTGACCAACCCCATCGAAACGGCCTCTGCACCCGACACCCCGCGTCCGGTCAGGATCAGGTCCAGCGCGTGGCTCTGGCCGATCAGGCGGGGGAGCCGGACGGTGCCGCCGTCGACCAGGGGCACGCCCCACCGTCTGCAGTAGACCCCGAGGACGGCATCGTCGGCCGCCACCCGCAGGTCGCACCACACCGCCAACTCGAGACCGCCAGCGACAGCATGGCCTTCGATGGCAGCGATCACCGGCTTGGACAGCACCATGCGGGTGGGTCCCATGGGACCGGGCCCGTCTTCGAGCACCCGGTTGCCGCGTCCCTCGGAGATGCCCTTCAGGTCGGCCCCCGAGCAGAAGGTGTTGCCAGCCCCGGTGAGGACAGCCACCGCGACGTTGTCGTCAGCGTCGAACTCTGTGAACGCGGCTTCCAGTGCCGCAGCGGTCGGCCCGTCGACCGCGTTGCGTACCTCGGGGCGGTCGATGGTGACGATGCGGACCGGACCCTGGTCGACCACGCTCACCGTCATCGAACTAGCCCCTCTTGGTGGCGGTGGGAGTGAAGGTGACCGGCATCGACTCGTAGCCGCTCACGAAGTTTGCGGCCCGGTAGGCCGGTTCCTCAGGTGACGCCAGGGCCAGGTCGGGGAGCCGCGTGAGCAGTTGCTCGAACATCACCCGCAGCTCCAGTCGGGCCAAGGCGTTGCCCAAGCAGAAGTGGGTGCCGAACCCGAAGGCGATGTGGTCGTTGGGAGTGCGGCCTACGTCGAAGCGGAACGGATCGTCGAACACGGTCTCGTCGCGGTTGCCCGACGGGTACAGCAGCAGTACCTTGTCGCCCTCCTTGATCTGCTGACCGCCGAACTCGACGTCTCGCGTGGCCGTGCGGTTCATGTTCTTGATGGGTGTGACCCACCGCAGCATCTCTTCGACGCCGGAGTTGAGCAGCGACGAGTCGGCCTGAAGGCGTTCCCACTGGTCACGGTCCGACAGGACCTGCCAGGCGCCACCGGAGATGACGTGTCGGGTGGTCTCGTCGCCGCCGATGAGGATGAGGAGCGACTCGTGCACCAGTGAGTCGTGGTCGAGCTTGTCGCCCTCGATCTCGGCGTGGCACAGCACGCTCATCAGATCGTCCTGCGGGTTCTCCTTGCGGTCGGCGATCACACCGGTGGCGTACTCGGTGTAGCCGACGAACGCATCGGCAGCCGGTCCCATGGCCTCGGGATCGCCGGTGAGGGCGGAGAGCATGGCATCGCTCCAGGTGAGCAACTGGTCCCGGTCTTCGGGGGCCACACCGAGGTCGTTGCCGATCATGATCAGGGGCAGGGGAGCGGCGATGTCCCAGACGAAGTCGCACTCGCCCTTCTCGCTGACCCGATCGATGATGTCGTCGCACACCTGACGGATCTCGTCTTCGCGCTCACGGATCTTGCCGGGGGTGAAGCCCTTGTTCACGAGCTTGCGCCGGCGCAGGTGTTCAGGGTCGTCCATGTCGATCATCATCGGAATGGCCCCGGCATCGGGCCGGATGCCCTGGGCGCTCGAGAACGTTTCCGCGTCCCTCGAGATGGTCTTGATGTCGGCGTGGTTGGCGATGCCCCAGGCACGGCCGTCCCAGTAGACGGGGGCATTGGCCCGCATCCAGGTGAGTTCAGCTTGGGGGTTTCGACCCCAGAAATCACCGCTCACAAGGTCGATGTCGTCTCGGGTCGGATAGTCGGCCACGGGAAACCTCACTTGTATCTGACGGGTCGTCATATCCTGAGGAGGTGAGCGTAGTCACCGACCAGCTGCCCGATGCCCCAGGAGGCCCACCCATCCCGTTGGGGCGGCGCGTGGAACTCCCTGGGCGAGGGACCACCTTCGTGCGCGAGATCGCCGGTCCACCAGGCGCACCCACGGTCGTGCTCCTCCACGGGCTCATTGCCTCGGGGGGACTCAACTGGTTTCAGGCCTTCGAGCCGCTGTCTCAGCACTTCCGGGTGATCGCCCCCGACATGCGGGGTCACGGTCGGGGACTGCGCTCCTGGCGACGGTTCCGGCTGGCCGACTGCGCCGACGATGTTGCCGAACTGATGAGCGTGCTCGACATCGACCGGGCCATTGCCGTGGGCTACTCCATGGGCGGACCGGTGGCCCAACTGCTGTGGCACCGTCACCCGGCTCGGGTTTCGGGGCTCGTCATGTGTGCCACCAGCAACCGCTTCGTGCCCGGCGTGCGCACCCGCATGGGCATGGTCACCGCGGTGACGGCCATTGCTGGGTCCACCCGGATCGGCCAGTTGGCCACCCGGATCCCGCTGTCGGTGATCCAACGTCAGGTACCCACCGCGGTGCGGGCCCGGCCCGACAGCTTCACCCAGTGGGCCGCGGCCGAGATGCGCCGCCATGACCCGCGGGTGCTGGCCGAGGCGCTGGCCGCAGTGTCCAACTTCAACAGCACCGACTGGCTCAACGAGGTCGACGTGCCCACCGCTCTGATGATCACCAAGCGCGACAAGGCAATCCCCGCCCCCGACCAACTTCGGCTGCTCCTGTCGGCTCCGTCGGCATCGACTCACATCTTCGACGAGGGTCACACCTGGTGTGCGAAGACCAGCTTCGGTCCGGCAGTGGCAGCCATGTGCTGCGAGGTGGCGGGCATGGGACGACCGGCGGACGGCGAGAGCGGCACCGTCGAGGTCGGCTGAAACGACCGTGCTAGAACCTGTTCCTGTTCTGATGGACGGTCAGGAGCTCTCGTGCACATCGCCTTCACGACCGAACAAGAAGCGCTTCGGGCGGAGCTGCGGGGCTACTTC
>JBDTBS010000112.1:0-13402 GCA_039924035.1 Aquihabitans sp.
ACCTCCCAGGTGGGCAGCGCGTCGGTCCAACCTTCGACGCCGGTCCCGGAGGCGGCGGCGTCGAAGGCGTCACGGTCACCGTCCCAGGCGTCGAGCCTGTCGAACCAGGCCTGCGTCTTGGCTGCCCCGCGCTGGCCGGCCTCGCGGTAGAGCGCGGCCACATCGTCGGGGATGTAGAAGGTCTCGTCGGGCGGGAAGCCCATGACCTCCTTGGTGGCCCGGATGTCGTCGTCGGTGAAGGCCTTGCCGTGGGCGGCCGGGCTGTCGGTGAGGGTGGGGGACGGGTAGGCGATGTGCGAGCGGATGATGACGATCGATGGGCGGTCGTCGACGGCCATGGCCGCTCGAGTGGCCGATTCGAGCGCATCGAGGTCGTTGGCCTTCTCGCCGAGGTCCTGCACGTGCCAGCCGTAGGCCTCGAATCGCTTGGCGGCATCGTCGCCGAGGGCTAGTTCAGTGGGTCCGTCGATGGTGATGTGGTTGTCGTCGTAGAAGCAGATGAGGCGGCCGAGGCCCATGTGTCCCGCCAGCGATGCCGATTCGTGGCTGATGCCCTCCGACAGGTCGCCGTCGCCGCAGATCACGAAGGTGTGGTGGTCGACCAGGTCGGCCGAGTAGTGGCTTCTGAGGAATCGTTCGGCCATGGCCAGGCCGACAGCATTGGACAGGCCCTGCCCGAGTGGGCCGGAGGTGACCTCGACGCCGGCGGTGTGGCCGCGCTCGGGGTGGCCCGGCGTGCGGGACTCGAACTGACGGAAGTTCTTGAGGTCGTCGAGGTCCAGGTCGTAACCGGTGAGGTGCAGCATGGAGTAGAGCAGCACCGAGGCATGGCCGGCCGACAGCACGAAGCGATCCCGGTTGAACCAGTGCGGATCAGTGGGGTCGTAGTTCATGATTCGGGTCCACAACACGTGGGCCAGTGGTGCGAGGGCCATGGCGGTGCCCTGGTGGCCGCTGTTGGCGGCCTGGGGCATGTCCATGGCCAGGCCACGGATCGTGTTGATAGCGCGGAGGTCGAGATCTTCGGAAGTCATCACTGGCCTGGCTGTTAGCGGAGAAGGAACTTTCACACTATCGACTTACGCCCCTGGGCCTTCTTCCCCGTTCGGCTCGGAGGTATCCCGGCCTCCACCGGCGACCTGACGGTTCGTCAGACCTTGGGTACGCTGCGCCGACCGGGAGTGTCCCGGCCAGACCCTGGGGGTTGATCCGTGATCGTCCACGAGCATCTCTACATCGGCGGCCAAGCGGTCGAACCGGCCGGGACGGCCACCATCGATGTGATCAACCCCTACAACGAAGATTTGGCGGGGCGGGTACCCGAGGCCACCACCACCGATGTAGACCGGGCCGTGGCCGCGGCCCGCCACACCTTCGACGAAACCGACTGGTCCCGGCGTCCTATGGCGGAGCGAGCCGAGATCCTGGCCGCGGCGTCGGCGGGAATCACCGCTCGTATGGATGAGATCTCCCAGTTGATCACCACCCAGATGGGCAGCCCGGTGTCGTGGGGCATCTTCGGCCAGGTGCTGGCCCCCACCATGGTGCTCGACTACTACGCCGGACTTGGCCGCGACTACCAGATGGAGGAGACCCGGGCCGGCATGTTCGGTTCGGTGGTGGTGCGTCGTGAGGCCTTGGGTGTGGCCGCGGCCATCGTCCCCTGGAACGTGCCCCTCTTCGTCACCATCCTCAAGTTGGCCCCGGCCATCCTCGCTGGATGCACCGTGGTCTTGAAGCCAGCCCCCGAAACTCCTCTCGATGCCTACGTTCTGCACGAGATCATGGCCGAGGCCGGACTACCTGCTGGGGTGCTCAACATCGTTCCTGCCGGCCGGGAGGTGGGCGAACACTTGGTCACCCATGCCGGCATCGACAAGGTCGGGTTCACCGGTTCCACTGCGGCGGGACGGCGCATCGGTGCGCTGTGCGGTGAACGGCTGCGTCCCTGCACCCTCGAGTTGGGTGGCAAGTCGGCCGCGATCGTGCTCGACGATGCCGACGTGGCAGCGGTGGTGCCGCAGTTGATGGATGCCGGAATCATGAACAACGGGCAGGCCTGTGTGGCCCAGACCCGAATCCTGGCCTCCCGCCAGCGCTACGACGAGGTGCTGGAAGCCGTCACCGAGGCGGTGGCCGCGCAGGTGGTCGGCGATCCGCTCGATCCGGCCACCCAAGTGGGTCCGCTGGTGGCTGCTCGCCAGCGCGACCGTGTGCTGGGGCTCATCGATGCCGGTAGGAACGAGGGGGCCCGCATCACCACCGGTGGCGGCCGGCCCGACATCGACCGCGGTTTCTTCGTGGAACCCACCGTCTTCGGCGATGTCGACAATTCGATGCAGATCGCCCAGGAAGAGATCTTCGGCCCGGTGCTCTCGGTGATTCCTTTCGACGACGAAGCCGATGCCGTGCGCATCGCCAACGATTCTCCCTACGGACTATCGGGATCGGTGTGGAGCACCGATGGTGAGCGGGCCGCCGCCATCGCCCGGCAGGTTCGCACCGGCACCATCTCCATCAACCACTTCGGGATGGCCTTCGGCGCACCGTTCGGTGGCTACAAGGACTCGGGTCTTGGTCGGGAACTAGGCCCCGAGGGGCTCGAGGCCTACACGGAATCGAAGTCGATAAGCCTGGACCCGGCTGCTGGTTGACCGGCGTCGCCGCTGATGTGATCAGCGGTCGTCGAAGAGGAGCACCGAGGTGCTGAACCCGTGAACGAACGGTTGCCCGTCGACGGGACCGATCTCTCCGGCGCAGAACATGCCGGCCACGGCGCCGCCATCGAGATGGTCGCTGACCACGGTGGCATCGTGGTGGGCATCGCCGAACAGTCGGGTCCCTCGACCGTTGCAGGTGAAGACCAGAGCGGCCTGCCCGCCCCGGCCGGCCAGGCTCGAACGCAGGTCGGCATCGGCGGAGTCGGCATCTCGAACCTGGAACTGCACGGTCGTACCCACGGCCACGTCGGCACCCACCGCCACCGCCCCGGTGGATCGGTCGGCCCCGAGCACGTTGCGCACCAGGAAGTCTCCGGCGCCGAAGGTCTCCAGTCGTTCGTCGAGCACCAGGCCCACCTGGAGTCCTTGGGCCATGAGGGCGCGATCTTGGGGATCGGCCTCATCGGCGGTTTCGGTGATGCGGTCGAGGGCCCGGCGTCCGGCGATCTCAGCGATGAGGTTGCCGGTGGCTTCGGTGACCACGAGTGGCTCACCCACCGGCCGGCAGCCCTGCGAGACCACGGCTCGCACGGGGACCCCGGCCGGAAGGTGGATGCCGACGGCTCCGCGGGTGACGGTCTCGCTCCCGGCGACCAGTCGGTTGCCTCCCGGCCCGGACGCGGCCGAGGCCATGCCACCGACCACGGTGAGTCCGGGGCTGCGCCGGTGAAGTTCTCCGATGAAGCTGTCGACGGGAAACGAGAACGGGTCGGCCAGCAGGATCAATGTTCCGTCGGAGCCCACAGCGTCGGTACCGGTGAGGCGCCATGCGTCCCCTTCGCGTTCGGCTTCGAAACGGATCACCTTGGCGCTCGTGCGCAACCTTCCCGACCAGTTCGCGGCGAACAGGACGACGGCCGGTTGCTCCTCGACCTCCCGGCGCCCGGCCAGCACCGACACCGCGGTGGCCCCGATGAATGCCATTGGCTGCAGCATCTCGTTGACGGCATGAGCCACGTCTTCGGTGGCGCCGGCGAAGGCCCCGGTCACGAAGACGACAGCCAGGTCGGGACTGGGACCGATCTGGTCGAGGATGGCTCCCACCGTCTCGCCGACAGCATGGGTGGCCAGCGGATGCTCCGACATGGCGGCCGCGAAACCCACCGGGTCAGCCGTCCGCGGGGGGTAGGAGTGTGTAGGGCACGGTGGTCACCGGGCCGTGGTCCACTCGGACCTGTACCTCGATGCTTCCGTAGTCATCGAAGGTGAGCTCGGACTTGACCAGTCGATAGGCGAACTTGCCGGGTTCGACGGTGAGCGGCTGCACGTTGCGGGCCACCTGCTCGCCGTCTCGCAGGTACAACGACTCCAGAGCGCCGGTGCCCTCGGCTCCATGAGGACAGTGCACGAGGACCACGAGGTGTGGTTCCACGGTGACGGGCACCGGGCCGGGCGCGGCCATGGAGAAGTGCACGCCGGTCAGGTCGATGCGGGTGGACGGGCCGGGGGCGGCGCGGAGTTCGATGTTCTCGATGAACACCGCGGCAACGATCGAGAGTTCCATGAACCAGACCGTACCGGGACACCAAGGGAGCTTGGCCCACCCAGCCTCGCTCGGTCAGCGAGCTGTGATCAGGGGGCTTCGGGGGCGAGGGCGACGTGGAAGAGGTTTCGGATGTGCTTGAGGCGGGCCTCGGTGTAGGCCTCGTCGAGCGGATCGCCGTCGAGCAGGCCCTCGAGGAACGGAATGTCGCTGAAGTAGCTGAACATGACGCTGTACCCGGTGAGCAGCAGTTGTTCGGTGTCCACCCGTCGGAAGCGTCCGGCGGCGATCTCCTGATCGAACCAGTTCATGGCCCGCTGAAGGAAGGGCCGCAGCGCAGCACCGAGATCGATGCCCAGATTGGCCCCGCCATCGAGTGCTTCGCGGCGCACGATGCGGACGAACTCGGGGTTCTCCTGGAAGAACCGGAAGCCGGTGGTGATCACCGAGTCGACCTGTGACCAACCCTGGCGATGCTCGTCGACGGCATCTTCCACCCGAACCCCCCATTCGGCGAGGCTGATGCGGAAAACCTCGGCGTAGACCGCCTCCTTAGAAGGGAAGTGGTGCAGGAGGCTGGGACGCCGGATGCCGACGGCCTCGGCGATCGAGTTGAGAGAGGTGCCCTCATAGCCGTGCTCGGCGAAACAACGACGAGCCTCTACGACGATCGCATCACGAGTCGAGAGGACCGGTTCGGTAGCGGCCATCTAGCCACCCTAGGCGGCGACCGGTGGCCCCGACCGATGTCACACCGGCCCGCGTCTTTCCAGGGTCGGGGGTGGGGCGCCGTAGTCTCGGCAGTCATGGTGTCCAAGACCCTCAGCGAGGCTGCCTCGAAGGAACTGCTGGCCGCGGCGGGGATTCCCTTTGCCGATGAACGGGTGGCCACCTCGCCCGAGGTTGCCGTCGAGGCGGCCCAACAGGTCGGTATGCCGGTAGCGGTCAAGCTCAACGGCCCCGGAATCGCGCACAAGACCGAACGCGGTCTCGTGCGACTGGGTTTGGGCACCGCCGAGGCCGTCCGTGACGCGGCGGTGGCTCTCCTCGGCGCGGCCACACCAGAAGATGGTCAGGTGGATCTGCTGGTGGCTCCCATGTTGGCGGGGTCACGAGAGTTCATCGCCGGGCTGGCCACCGACGACCAGTTCGGGGTCACGGTGATGGTGGGCGTGGGCGGCGTTCTGGCCGAGGCGATCGCCGACGTGAGCATCCGTCCCGTCCCCGTCAGTCGAGTCGATGCCGAAGAGATGATCGACGACCTACGCACCCAGGCGCTTCTGGGCCCCTTCCGAGGGGAGCCGGCGGTCGACCGAGATCGCCTGGTTGCGGTGATCACGTCTTTGTCGGATGCCGCGGTGACGAACCCACGGATCGTGTCGGCCGATCTGAACCCTTTGATCGTCGTGGACGGTCGGCCAGTGGCCGTGGATGCCTTGGTGGAGATGGCCGATGCCCCGCCTGTCGAGTCGGTGGATGAACCGGCGAAGGAGGTCCCCAACGGCGGGTTCGATGCTCTGTTCGACCCTCGTGGTGTGATCGTGGCCGGAGCGTCGACCCACCCGGGCAAGTTCGGCTTCGTCAGCCTCCACAACATCCTGGCTGCCGGCTACGACGGCGTCGTGGCAGCCACCAACCGGGACCGCTCCGAGGTACTCGGCATCTCGACGGTGGCCGATGTGTCGGAGCTACCCGAGGGCCCCTACGACCTGATCTTCGTGTGTACCCCGGCGGGGGCCAACCCCGACATCCTGCGGGCGGCGGCGGCCAAAGGGGTCAAAGCCGCTTTCATCACCTCCGCCGGCTACGGCGAAGCCGGCGACGCGGGCATCGCCGCTCAGGCCGAACTGGTCGCTTTGTGCGATGAACTGGGAATCCTCGTGGCCGGACCCAACGGTCAGGGTGTCGTGTCGACCCCAGCCAAGCTCTGTGCTCAGATCGTGGCCCCGTACCCGCCGGCCGGTTCCATCGGAGTGGCCAGCCAGTCAGGCAACTTCGTGTCGTCGTTCCTGAACTATTCCGTTCAGACCGGCGTGGGCATTTCCCGGGCCGTCAGCGCCGGCAACGCCGCGGCCGTCACCGTGGCCGACTTCCTCGACCATTACGCCGACGACGATGCCACTGCGGTGGGTCTCGCCTACGTAGAGGGCGTACCCGACGGCAGGGCCTTCTTGGACCGCATCACCTCGGTGGCCATGCGCAAACCGCTGGTTCTGGTCAAGGGTGGGGCCACCGCGGGGGGACAGCGGGCCGCGGCCAGCCACACCGGGTCTCTGGCCACCGACGACCGCGTGTTCGACGGGGCTTGCCGTCAGGCCGGGGTGACACGGGCAGCCACCGTCGAAGAAGCATTCGAGGCTGCTGCAACCTTCGCCACCCAACCCTTTCCGAGGGGACCGAAGGTGGTGGTCATGACCACTGCTGGCGGCTGGGGCGTGGTCACGGCCGACGCCATCTCGGCGAGCTCGTTGGAACTCCTGCAACTTCCTGAAGATCTCCTGGCTCAGATCGACACCAAGTTGCCCCCACGGTGGAGTCGCAACAACCCGGTCGACCTGGCCGGCGGTGAGACCCGCGACACCATTCCTGAGGTGCTCGAGATGATCGCCTCTCACCCCGATGTAGATGCGGTCATCCAGCTAGGGCTGGGCATCCAGGCGAACCAGGCTCGCCTCATGCGAGCCGGTGGCTTCTATCCCGACCACGGGTTGGCCCGGATCGTGGACTACCACGAGCGTCAGGATGCCCGGTTCGCTCAGGCCGCGGCCGACATCTCCGAGGCCACCGGCAAGCCGATCCTGTTGGCTACGGAGTTGGCCATCGCCGACCCCGACAACGCCGGTCCGGCCACCGTGCGTTCCACGGGACGCCTCTGCTACTCCTCGGCCAACAGGGCGGTAACGGCCCTGGCCCATGCCTGGGACCACACCCGCTGGCGCCGCGCTCGCGGCCTGCAACCGGGCGTGATCCGCTGAAGCGGGAGGCGCGCTGGTCTCCACGACTCGGGGCTCGACTGGCGATGATCGTGGTCCTGGTGGCCACGTTGACCGGTGGTCCTGGCCTGGAAGCAGCGGGAGCCGTCGATGCTCTGGCGACGAGTTCCCCGTCGGGGGCCACGGCCGCCGACCCTGCGCTCAGCGCCCTCCTCGACCGGGTCGTGGCCGATTCCCCCGATGCCACCTGCCTCACGGTGCAGGTCGACGGACGACAGATCTACGTCCACGACGGCGAGAGGCCGATGATCCCGGCATCCACGTTGAAGCTCCTCACCGCGTCGGCAGCACTCGACCAACTAGGGCCCGAGCACCGCACCACCACCCGCGTGGTGGCCGATGCCTCACCGGTCAAGGGTCTCGTCGGCGGCGACCTGGTCCTAGTAGGGGGTGGCGATCCACTCCTGACCACCGATCTGAACCGGTTGGTCCGCCACATAGGAGACGATCTTCACCCGACGTCGCTAGATCGGCTGGCCGATGAGGTGGTGGACGCGGGCGTACTGATGATCTCGGGACGGGTGGTGGGTGACGAGTCCCGCTACGACTCGGCCCGGGTCGTCGATTCGTGGCCGGAGCGCTACATCACCCAGAACCAGTCCGGTCCCTTGAGCGCTCTCACGGTCGACGACGGCTACGACGTGTCCATGGACGGTCCCGACGGCCAGCTGATCCGCCGCCGGAGCGATGATCCCGCCCGCAGCGCAGCCGCAGCCTTCAGCCGGCTGCTGACCGACCGTGGCATCCTCATCGGTGGAGATGCCATCGCAGGAACCGCCCCATCCAACCCGGTGGAACTGGCCTCCATCGAGTCAGCGCCACTCACCGATGTCGTCAGTGAGTTGTTGGTCACCAGCGACAACCAGACCGCTGAACTGCTGACCAAGGAGATGGGGTTGGCCGAGACCGGCGAGGGTTCCACCGAAGCCGGCCTCGAAGTGATCGAAAGCCATCTGGCCGACCATGGGGTCGCCGGGGCCGACCTGACCGACGGGTCCGGGCTGGCCCCGTCCAATCAGGTCACGTGCGATCAACTGGTCGAGGTTCTGGACCTCACCGGTGGCATCGACGGTTCGCTCGGTAGCGCGCTGCCCGTGGCGGGGGAATCTGGCACGCTGAAAAGGCGTTTCACCGACACCCCTGCGGCCGGACTGCTCCGGGCCAAGACCGGCTACCTGGCCGAGGTGACCAGCCTGGCCGGGTTCGTACCCCTGGCCTCGGGTGAGGTGGCCACCTTTGCCTACATAGCCAACGGCGAGGTGGTCGACGACGCGTCCAGGGTCCCGCAGGACCTGCTCGCCATCGTGCTGGCCACCTACGAGATGCGCTGCCCCCAGAGCAGCGCGATCCCCCTGGTGGTCCCGATGGCGGCCTATGTCGGACCCATGGGGGCCCTGGCGTCGTTCCCCCTACCGTCGGTCCTCCTCCCGAGCGGACTGGTCACCCTCCATGTGTTCGAAGACGGGTATCGCCCGCTGGTCGATCGGTGCCGATCCGAGGATGCCGGGTTCGGCGTCGTGCTGATCTCGAGGGAGAGCACGTCCCCGGAGAGTGCTGTCCCCGAACCCGTTCCCGGTGATGGATGAACCCACCAACGGTGTTTGCGTCCCCATGTTCTGACCGATAGGAATGACCGACCCGATGCCAGGAGGCCACGTGGCACCAAATGGTGCGAGAGCAGAAGAGAAGGGCACCGGCGATGCCGTCGCCGATGTCTGGCAGTTGGTACGTGACTACGCCAAACAGGAGACGATCGATCCGCTCAAGTCCATCGGACGCTTCCTCGGTTGGGGTATCCCCGGGGCGGTGTTCTTGGGCTTGGGTCTCGTGTTCGCCACGCTGGCGATCTTGCGGGTCTTGCAGACCGAAACGGGGTCCAGCCTCACCGGGAGCCTCGACGTGATCCCCTATGTGGTTGCCTTCGTGGTGACGGCGTTGGTGGCCGCCCTCGCGGCCCGGGCCATCACCAAGCCCAACCGTGACAGTGAGGCTGGACGATGACGCCGCCCAACAACGAGGATGCCCAGGTGACCGCCCCGCGCAAGATCTCCCGTGAAGACATCGAAGCCCAGTTCCGCAGCCTCACCGACGACGTAGACCACAAAGCCGAAGAGGCCCGCAGTACCGTGGTCACCATCGCCGCGGTGGCTGGCGTGGTGGTCGTGCTCGGGGCATTCCTGTTCGGTCGACGCCGGGGTCGCAAGAGCACCACCATCGTCGAGGTTCGTCGGTTCTGATGGGCCGCCGTTCCAAGTCGTCCAGCGGGGGCGGGCCTCTCCGGGCCGTCGAACGCATCGGCGTCAGCCGGGGCATCTTCGGCAGCAGCAGGGGTTGGATGTACGTCGGCGGGGGATTGTGGACGTTGCGGACCATCCGCCGGCTCGCTCAGCGAAAGCCCGAGATCCTGCTGCACGAAGAACTGGCCCCAGGCCAGCGGATCATCATCGCCAACGACAGGCTCACCCTCGACGAACCGGTCGGTACCGAGGCGTCGCAGAGTCGCCGTCGCCGCCGTCGTCGCTGAACCGCACCTGCACCGGCGATCATCCCCGCCGAAGCGGGAAGGCCCCTCGGTACCGGCAAGAATGTCCGTCGTGAAGGTCCATCTCCGCAATCCCACGCGCACCATCGACGTCGACGGCCCGATCACCATCGTCGCCTTGCTTCAGAAACTCGACCTCAACCGGGAATCGGTGCTGGTCATCCGAGGGGGCACGCTCGTCCCCGGTGATGCCCGCCTCGAAGCCGACGACGAAGTCGAGATACGCCCAGTGATCTCTGGAGGTGCACGATGAAGTGCAAGGTCTGCCGTGAGCCGGCGGTCATCGACATCCGTCGCCACAACGCCAACTTCTGTGCCGACCACTTCGTGAAGCTGTGTCAGGACCAAGTGGTGAAGGCCATCAGTGAGTTCTCGATGCTCGAAGAGGGCGACCGGGTGCTGGTGGCGGTATCGGGAGGCAAGGACAGCCTGGCCTTGTGGGATCTCCTCGACGACCTCGGCTATGAAGCCCACGGCCTCTACATCGGGCTCGGCATCGGTGGCTACAGCGATCGATCTGGGGACACGGTGAAGGCTTTCGCCGAGCAGCGTGGTCTGCCCCTCCAAGTGGTCGACCTTCGAGCCGACTACGACTACGACATCCCCACCGCAGCAGCGGTCACCCGGCGTGTTCCTTGTTCGGCTTGCGGTCTGTCCAAGCGGCACCTGTTCGACCGGGCCGCGCTCGAAGGCGGATACGACGCCATCGCCACCGGCCACAACCTCGACGACGAGGCCGCAGTCCTCTTCGGCAACACGTTGCGGTGGCAGACCGAGTACCTGGCCCGTCAGCAGCCGGTGCTCCCGGCCCGCCCGGGGTTCCCCCGCAAGGTCAAGCCGTTGGTCCGCCTCGGCGAGCGGGAGATGGCGGCCTACTGCGTCATCCGGGGCATCGACTACATCGTCGAAGAGTGCCCCATGGCCGAAGGCAACAAGCACATCGCATACAAAGAGGCGCTCAACGAGATCGAAGCCATGTCACCGGGTTCGAAGCAGGCCTTCTACTTCGGTTTCCTGGCTCGAGCGGTAGACCGCTTCGCCGATGCGGGACCGGGCCACGCCGAAGGCGACGACATAGCCGTGTGCCAACAGTGCGGCGTCCCCACCACTTCGGAGATCTGCACGTTCTGTAGATTGCTCGACCGGGCCGCGGGGGCCGAACCGGTGCAACTCACCCGCAAGGGCAAGGTGATCGCGTGAGCAGCTCCGAGCCGTCCGTCGACACCACCCAGGACCCGGAAGACCCGGTAGACGACGTGAACCAATCGGAAGACGTGAAGCAATCCCACGAGACGCTGCCCGACCGGGCCTTTCGGGCCACCGAGCAGATCTTGCTGATCGACCGCAAGAAGCGCCGCTACCTGTTGACCCTCGAAGTAGGCGGGGAGTTCCACACCCATTCGGGTTTCGTTTCCCACGACGACATCATCGGCCGTCAGGAGGGTTCGATCCTGCGGTCCACCAGGGGAGCCAACTTCACCGCTTTTCGCCCCACGCTCAGCGACTTCGTGCTCAAGATGCCTCGTGGTGCCCAGGTGATCTATCCGAAGGATCTCGGTCCGATCCTCATGTTGGCCGACATCTTCCCCGGAGCCCGGGTGCTGGAGTCGGGGGTGGGGTCCGGAGCCCTGTCCATGACCCTCCTGCGGGCCGGTGCCCACGTGACCGGCTATGAAATCCGGGCCGACTTCGCCGCTCGGGCCGTCAAGAACGTGAAGGCCTTCGGGGGCGAGGGTCTGGCCGAGCACTACCGCGTGGAGGAGCGCGACATCTACGAGGGGATCGACGAGCAGAGCCTCGACCGGATCGTGCTCGACCTACCCGAGCCGTGGAACGTCGTTCCCCATGCCGAGGTGGCGCTGCGACCGGGTGGGATCCTGGTGGCCTACACCCCGGCCATCACCCAGGCCGTCCAGTTGCGGGAACGGATGGTCGACAGCGGGTTCGAGTTGGCGGAAACGCTCGAAGTGCTCAACCGAGGCTGGAACATCGACGGCATGTCGGTCCGGCCCGACCATCGCATGGTGGCCCACACGGGTTTCCTCACCCACGCCCGCCTGTTTCCGTCCTGACGCGACAACGGGGACCCCGTGGGATCCCCGTCAGGCATTCAGGTCAGCGTGACATCCTCAGATGTCGTCGGTGATCAGACCTCGATGAAGATGCACTCGCCGGGGCATTCCTCGGCGGATTCGATGGTCGCTTCTTCCTGACCGGCAGGTACGACGGCGAGGCCTGCGGGGCCACCCGGGTCGGCGTAGACCTTGTCGCCTTCCTTCACGTAGGCGAGGCCGTCGTCTAGGAGCGTGAACACGTCGGGCGCGATCTCTTCGCAGAGTCCGTCGCCGGTGCAGAGATCCTGATCGATCCAGACCTTCATGGTGGATTTGCCTACTTTCCTTCGGGGCGCCGTCCACTGTGGCCGACGATGGTTCCGCCTTGCGGAGCGTAGCGGAATCGCTTCTGATTCCGAGAACCAGAGAAGCGCTGTCGAGGGTCGTCGGTCACGTCCGAGATGGAGGTGTTGGATGTTGGTCGGGTCACAGGATCGACGGCCCGGCGATGGGGTGGGTGACAGGTGAGAACGGTCGATGCGCAGTAGCGTCGCCACGGAGGCCCGAAGACCACCCCTTTGGGCCCTCCCGACCGCCACAGGAGGTGGTTCCCGTCAGCACCGACGAGTCCCAGGATCGTGCCGCTCAACAGGCCGAACTCGACGAGGCGCTCAAGCAGGTGGCCCTGCTCGAGGAGGAGGTCGGCGTGCTTCGGCGCCGGATCCAGGATGCCCCCAAGCGGGTGCGCACCTTGGAGGAACGGCTCCTCGAGACGAAGGGTTCCTTGCAGCAGGCCGTGAGCCAGAACGAAAAGCTCACCTACACGTTGCGTGAGGCCCGCGACCACATCGCGGCCCTGCGTGAAGAGGTCGACAAGCTCACCCGCCCCCCAGCGGCCTACGGAACGGTCCTCGGGGTCAACGACGACGACACCATCGACGTGCACTCGGGGGGACGCAAGATGCGCGTGGCAGTGATGCCCGGCGTAATAGACCAGGTATCGCAAGGCGACGAGGTCGCCCTCAACGAGTCCTTCAGCGTCATCCTTTCGCGCACTGGTGACCGCAACGGTGAGGTGGTCACCGTTCGTGACCGCGTCGACCACGACCGCGCGCTGGTGGTGGGCCGGGCCGATGAGGAACGGGTGTGCGACCTGTCCACGGCACTGCAAGAAGAAGGTGTCCGCACCGGAGACACGGTCCTGATGGACGGCCGGTCGGGTCTGCTCATCGAGAAGTTGGCCCGCCCCGAGGTGGAGGAGCTGGTGCTCGAAGAGGTCCCCGACGTGAGCTACGACGATGTCGGTGGACTCGATGGGCAGATCGAACAGATCGCCGACGCGGTGGAGCTGCCCTTCGTCCACGCCGACCTGTTCGCCCAGTACCGCCTGCCGGCCCCCAAGGGGATCCTGCTCTACGGCCCTCCCGGTTGCGGTAAGACCCTGATCGCCAAGGCGGTGGCCAACTCGCTGGCCAAGAAGGTCGCCGAAGTCTCCGGTGACGACGCGGCCCGCAGCTACTTCCTCAACATCAAGGGCCCGGAACTGCTCAACAAGTACGTAGGCGAGACCGAACGGCAGATCCGTCTCGTCATCCAGCGGGCCCGGGAGA
>JBDTBS010000113.1:0-20156 GCA_039924035.1 Aquihabitans sp.
GACCGAACTCCCGCTCGGCACCGGTGGCCACCTTCTGAAGGCGGCGAGCTGACCGGGCCCAGACGACGGCAGCGATAGCGCAAGCCGCGGCAACGACGAACAGGAGGGGATAATCCATGACCGAGCGATCCTACCGGGGACCGGAGGAGCCGTCGCTGGTTCAGGCCATCCGAGGGCGGCGGCGCAGCATCGTCTCCGTGTCCTGCTTGGCCACCCAGCGGCCGAGCAACTCGACGGCCACAGCGCCGGCCGCGCCGATCAGCAGGGAGTTGAACAGGACCTTGTGCGGAATCTGTAGTTGGAAGGCATCGCGCACCGGAGGCACGATGATCGCGGCAGCGGCGATCGCGCTCATGGCCCCCACCAGTGCGCTCTTCCACCACCTGAACGGACGGGCCAGCACGGCCAGGATCCACAGCGTCACCACCAAGGCCGAGATTGCGGCTGCGGTGCGCAGTTCGTCGGTCTGCAGTTCCCGGTGCTGAGCGAACAGGTAGCTGATGAAGATCGCCCCGCCGGTGATGAATCCAGCCGGTACGGCGAAGAGCAGCACCCGGCGCAGGAATCCTGGCTTGTAGCGGGCCGGGTTGGGACCGAGGGCGAGAACGAACGCCGGAATGCCGATCGTCACCGTGCTGATGAGGGTGAGGTGGCGGGGCAGGAACGGATACGGGAGTCCGGCCACGGTGACGAGCAGCGCCAGGAGCAACGAGTAGGCGTTCTTGGCCACGAACAGGCTGGCCACGCGTTCGATGTTGCCGATGACCCGGCGACCTTCGGCCAGCACGTTGGGAAGACGCGAGAACTGGTTGTCGAGCAGCACCAATTGGGCCACTCCCTTGGTGGCCTGTGCGCCGTTGCCCATTGCCACGCCGATGTCAGCGTCCTTGAGGGCCATGGCATCGTTGACGCCGTCGCCGGTCATGGCCACGGTGTGGCCGTTGGCCTGCAAGGCCTGCACCATGGCCCGCTTCTGCTGAGGACTTACCCGGCCGAAGACGGTGGACGATTCCACCACCTCTTGGAGCTCCTCGGCGGTGTCGCCGAGCTCGCGGGCATCGATCGGTTCGCCGGCGTCGAGGCCGACCTCGGTGGCGATGGCCCCTACGGTGGCCGCGTTGTCGCCGGAGATGACCTTGATGATGACGCCCTGCTCGGTGAAGTAGCGCAGGGTTTCGGCGGCGTCCGGACGCACGTTCTCCTTGAGCGTGACCAGGGCCACCGACCGACGGTCTTCAGGTAGGGAGTCGCCGTTCAGGGGTGAATCGGTGTGCTGGACGGCCAGGACCCGCTTGCCGAGCTTGGCCAGGGGCCCGACCTCGTCGGCCATCGGGTCACCGTCGACGAGGAGCATCTCCGGGGCACCGAGGAACCAGCTGCCTTGGTCTGCATAGCTCATAGCGCTCCACTTGCGGGCCGACGAGAAGGGCACCGATCCCGTCTGCTCCCAGCCGGGATCCTGATCGAACTCCTTGCCGATGGCGGCCACGCTGGCGCCGGCATCGGCTCCGGCGGCCATGGCCGCCAGCGCGTGGGCGACGCGATCTCGATCTTCCTCGTCTTGTGGCTCCATCGAGTCGAAGGTGATGTCGCCGGCAGTGAGCGTGCCGGTCTTGTCGAGGCAGACCACGTCGACTCGGGCCAGGCCTTCCACTGCGGGCAACTCCTGGACGAGCACCTGCCGCTTGGTCAGCGAGAGGGCGGCCAGAAGGAACGAGATGCTGGTGAGCAGCACGAGCCCTTCGGGGACCATGCCCACCAGAGCGGCCGCGGTACCGGTGACCGGGTCACGCCAGTCGCCGGTCTCGTTGGTGCGGAACTGCGACCACAGCAGTAGCGGGGCCACGGCCAGGAGGATCCAGGTGATGTAGGTGAGGAGGGTGTTGATGCCCTCTTGGAGTTCGGAGCGGACCCGGGTGAAGGCCTTCACCTCGACGGAGATCTTCCGCGCGTAGGCCTCGGTACCCACCGCTCGCGCCTGAAAGTGTCCCTTGCCGGCCACCACGATGGTCCCCGACAGCACGTCGTCGTCGACGTCTTTGGCCACCGGGTCGGACTCGCCGGTGAGCGACGACTCGTCGACCTCCAAGCCGTTGCTGGCGGTGAGCCGACCGTCGGCGGGGATCTGGTCTCCAGAACGGAGCTCAACAAGGTCGTCGAGGACGACGTGGCCGAGCGGGATCTGGGTCATCTCGCCGTCCCGCACAACACAGGCCGTCGGCGAGTGCAGCAGGGCCAGCTTGTCGAGCGTCTTCTTGGCCCGCAGCTCTTGGGTGATACCGATGAGCGAGTTGAGGACCAGCACCACAGCGAAGAGGGCGTCGCCGTAACGGCCGGTAGCTATCACGGCCGCGGCCAGCACCACCAGGATGGCGTTGAACCGGGTGAGCACGTTGGCCCGGATGATGGCCTTGACCGTGCGGGAGGTGCCCTCCTCCACATGGTTGACCTTGCCTGCCGCCACCCGCTTCTTCACCTGTTCGGTGGTGAGACCTTCCGGTGGCGTCGTGTGCCCGCCTTCTCGGACCAGGTTCTGGTCGGCGACCTCCGCAGTGTTCATCGCGGTCAGTTGCCTCGCTGCCGGACGCGCAGCTTTATGGGCGTGGCCCCGAGGTCGAAGGCCTCGCGCAGGCGACGTTCGATGTAGCGAAGATAGGTGGCCGGGAGTTCCTTGTTGGCGAACAAGGTGAAGGTTGGCGGATCCGTCGCCCCTTGGGTGGCGTAGAGGATGCGGCCACCGTGGGGTGCGGGCTGCGCCGACTGGGCCAGCGACACGACCTCGTTGACCCGGCGGGTGGGTACCCGACGGTGATAGGCCGAGATTGCGTCGTGGAGGATGGGCAGGAGCCGATCCACGTTGCGTCCGGTGAGCGCCGAGATGCGGATGATCTCGCTTTCGCCCAGGAAGGCCAGCTTCTGGTCGACCTCATAGGTGACCCGAGCGCGAGCTTCGGTGTCGAGTAGCTCCCACTTGTTGAGCAGGACCACGATGGGGCAACCGGCGGCATCGATGCGTTCGGCCAACCGTTGGTCCTGGTGGGTGATGCCCTCGGTGCTGTCGATCACGAGCATGGCCACATCGGAGGCATCGACGGCCTGCAGTGCCCGTACGAACGAGTAGTACTCGGTACCTTCGTCTATGCGGGCCTTGCGGCGCATGCCGGCCGTGTCGACGAAGCGGATGGGACCGTGGTCGGTGTCGATCACGGTATCGATGGCATCTCTGGTGGTACCGGCCATGTCGTGAACGACCGCTCGGTCTTCGCCGATGAGACGGTTGAAGAGGGTGGACTTGCCCACGTTGGGCCGTCCGACCAGCGCCACCGCGAACACCTTTTCGCCATCGGCCTCGGCTTCATCGTCGAGAGCGTCGATGTCGCCGGCCCCGGGCAACTTTTCGATCAGAGCATCGAGGAGGTCGCCAGTTCCGAGACCGTGCAACGAGCTGACCGGCCACGGGTTGCCGAGTCCGAGGGTGAGCATGTCCCAGATGAGCCCTTCCCGGCTGACATCGTCGACCTTGTTGGCCACCACGAACACCGGGTGCTTGGAGCCTTGGAGCAGCTGAGCCACCCGGGCGTCCTCTTCGGTGACGCCGGTGGTCACGTCGACCACGAACAAGACGGCATCGGCATCGGCGATGGCCTTCTCGCTCTGGCGGCTCACCTTCTCGTCGAGGTCGCTACCGCCGGGTACCCAGCCACCGGTGTCGACCAGCATGAAGGGACGGCCCTGCCATTCGCCTTGGACCTCTTTGCGGTCGCGGGTTACTCCAGGCTTCTCCTCGACGATCGCCTCACGACGACCGACGATCCGGTTGAGCAGGGTGGACTTGCCGACGTTGGGTCGGCCGACGATGGCCACGACAGGGAGCTCGGACATCTGGGTTCTTTCAGCGTTCTTCGAGGGCTCGACGGAGGGCTGCTCCGTCGGTGGGGATGATCTCGACCGGTCGGGGCAGGTCTTCGACGGTGGTGCCATCGAGGAAGCGGCCACCAGACAGGCAGACGTCGGGTAGGAGGTAGCGGTGCCCGACAGGTTGGCCGGCCAGCGTACGGGCGATGTCCTCGCCGACCAGCAACCCGGTGACCGAGGTGGTTCCGCCGAAGTAGTCGTTGGTCACCGCGACGATGCGGAGATCGGAACGGTCGATGCTGGCCACCAACGGATCGAGGATGGCCGCACCAGCGGTGCTGGTGAGTACAGCAACTGGCGCGTTGCGACGGGGACGAAGCGCAACCGCGGTACCGCCACCGCCCGCCGGCGACTCGGTGTTGGTGGATCCTGTGTTGCTGGATCCTGTGTTCCTGGTGGATTCGGGGTTGTCGGTGGCTTCGACCCGCACGGCTCGGTAGCCCTCGGCCGGAGCGGCGTAGTCGCCGGCGGCCTCGTAGCGGGTTCCGGCAGGGGCACCATCGACCCAGGCGAAGAACCCGGCCTGCGGCGAGGTGGTGGTGGAGGTGCGGCCGGTGAACTCGAGTTCGAAGGTGCGGGCCATGCCGACACCGTCTTCGTGCATGGCGAAACCCTCGTAGTACTCGGGTTCGGGGAACGGCCGACCGGCCAGGAGGTAGTACTCGTCGGACGCGAACACCAGTCGATGACCGAGCACCTCTTGATACACCGACTGCCAGGCCGCGATCGTGTCGACCACGGTCTCGGCTTCCTCACGGGTGGTGGGCCGCATGCGGGGCTCGGTGTTGAACTTGGATATCCCGAGGGGCACCACACAAAGGCTGGCTAGTTCGGGGAAACGATCGAGCACACCGGCCAGGGTGTCGGCGAGAACCTCGCCGTCGTTGAGACCGGGGCAGCACACGATCTGGCCGTGGATCTCGATGCCGTGATCCAGCAGAGCCCGCAGCCAACGCAGGGTGGGTCCGCCCCGGCGGTTGCGAAGCATTTCGTTGCGCACGTCCGGGTCGGTGGCGTGGATGCTGACGTTCAACGGCGACAGCTTCTCGGTGACCACCCGCTCGAAGTCGGCCTCGGTGAACCGGGTGAGCGTGGTGAAGTTGCCGTACAGGAAGCTCAGCCGGTAGTCATCGTCCTTGAGGTACAGGCTTTTACGCATGCCTGGCGGCAGTTGGTAGATGAAGCAGAACTCGCAGTGGTTGTCGCAGGTCCGCAACTGGTCGAACAAGGCCGAGTGCACATCGATGCCCAGCGGCTCACCGGCTGGCTTGTGGACTTCGATGTCGAGATCGAGCCCCCCACGCCTCACTGCTAGGTCGGGGTCGGCCTCGTCGGTCAGCCATGTCCACCGGATGATGTCCCGGGGGGATTCGCCGTCGACGGTCACCACCTCGTCGCCCACCTGGATCCCCGCTAGCTCGGCCGGAGAACCGGGCGCGACAGCGAGAACTCGTGGACCAGACATGACCTACGATCCTACCTGTGGGACCGGCACATCCCCTCGTTTCGGGGCCTCCGAGCGGCGGTGACGGTCCAACCCGGCGGTAGGGTGGCCCGCGATGGCAGTCGAGAAGGTTCTTTTGGCCGCGCCCCGAGGTTTCTGCGCAGGCGTCGAGATGGCGATCAAGGCTTTGGCCTGGATGGTCCGAGCTTTCGAGCCGCCCGTCTACTGCTATCACGAGATCGTCCACAACCAGTCGGTGGTGGATCGCTTCCGGGAACGGGGCGTGATCTTCGTCGACGACATCGCCGAGGTCCCCGAAGGCAGCCCGCTCATGTTGTCGGCCCACGGTTCGGCCCCCGAGGTGGTGGAAGCGGCACGAGCCAACAACGGCTACATGGTGGATGCCGTTTGTCCCCTGGTCACCAAGGTGCACCACGAGGTGAAGGTCCGGGTGGGCAAGGGGTACCGCGTCGTCTACGTCGGTCACGAAGGCCATGAGGAAGCGGCAGGCACCATGGCCGTCGCCCCTGAATCCATGCACAGGGTGGAGACCATCGAGGAAGTGGCGGCCCTCCCCGAGTTCGAAGAACCGGTGGCTCTGCTGGCCCAGACCACGCTCAGCCATCGCGACTGGGAAGGTGTCCTCGATGCCACCAGAGATCGCTACCCCGATCTGTGGACGCCCGGACGGTCGGATCTGTGCTTTGCCACCACCAACCGTCAAGGAGCGTTGACCCAGATCGCGGCGCGCTGTGACGCCGTGGTGGTGCTCGGTTCGGCCAACTCGTCCAACACCGTGGCCTTGGAGAGAATCGCCGCCGCCAACGGGACCCCCCGGGTGCTCCGCATCAACTCAGCGGCCGAACTTCCCGACGACCTCGAAGGCGTGGTCGGGGTGACCGCAGGCGCTTCAGCGCCCGAGTCGCTGGTGCAGGAGGTTCTCGAAGCCCTCCAACCGGTGAACGGGGTCGAAGAGGTCCGGATGACCGAAGAGGACGAATACTTCCCTCCGCCCCGCAACCTTCGAGACCTCCTGGCCGGCATCGAAGCCCTGGCCACGTTCAGCATCGGTGGTCCGGTGGGCTCTCCCCCACCGGCCAACGAGCGCAGCCTTCACGCTGCCGACGTGCTCGCCGGCCTCTGACCTACCGCGCCACGGCTCGTTGCTAGGGGTTGGGCGTTCCGGCGGCCGCCTGGGCCTCGTCGAACAGGTCTTGGAGCACAGTGTGCAGCTCGGCCGTGCGAGCCCGGATGGATGCCCGCTTGGCCTTGGGCCCGTCGGTCTCGGGAGCAGCCAGCGCCGGTCCGACCACCACGGTGACCCGACGGGGCTTGATGAACTTGGCCCCCTTGGGCATGGCCGTCTCGGAACCACCGATGCCGACCGGCACGATGGGGGCCCCGGTGCGGCTCTGGATGAAGGCCGCGCCGTCGAACATCTCCTGGATCTCAGGTCCGTACTGACGGGTGCCCTCGGGGAACACCACGAGCGGCTCACCGGCCTCGATCACCTGGATGCAAGCCTGGAGGGCCTCGCGGTCGGCGGTACCACGAGCCACCGGGATGCCACCGAGCGCAGTGAACAGCTTGTCCCAGAAGCCCTTGAACAGCGTGTCCTTGGCCAGGAAGCGCACTCGGCGCTTGGTGCAGATCAGCACGAGTAGGAAGTCGATGTTGGAGCGGTGGACGGGAGCGAGGATGAACGCTCCCTTCTCCGGCACGTGCTCCGTACCGCGGGCCGACAGCCGCAGCCACACCCGGGCGAAGCCGAGCAAGGCCCCTCGCACGAAGCCGAAGAAGCGCAGTTCTCGGCGAGTGGGCGGACGACCGTGGTCTCGGTCGATCACGACTCGTCGGCCAGGAGGCGCTTGAGCTCTTCGACGATGCTGTCTACCGAGCGGTGTGTGGTATCGACGGTGACGGCCCCGTCGGCCACGGTGAGCGGGCTGGTGTCACGGCCTTGGTCGAGGGCATCGCGCCGGGCGAGGTCGGCGGCCACCGTCTCGTAGCTGAGATCGGTGACCTCTTGAGAGCGTCGGGAGGCCCGTACCTCCGGCGATGCGTCTAGGTAGACCTTGAGTGCGGCATCGGGGAACACCACGGTGCCGATGTCTCGGCCTTCGAGGACACCGCCGCCCCGCTCGTGGGCCCACTCGCGCTGGCGGCGGACCATCTCGGTGCGGACGTCGGCATTGGTCGCCACCAGGCTCACCGCTCGGGTGACCTCGGGGCCTCGGATCTCTATGGTGGCATCTACTCCGTCGACCACGATCGAGCCGTCGGCCATGGTCAGTTCCACCTGGAGAGCCAACCGGGCCACGACATCGGTATCGGCGGGGTCTATTCCCCGCCGTAGCGCGGCAAACGTGACACCCCGATACATGGCCCCGGTGTCGAGATACTCCAGGCCCAGGTCGGTGGCCAGGCGGCGCCCGACGGTGGACTTTCCCGACCCGGCAGGACCATCGATGGCAATGACCATCGGACGGTCGGCGGGGGCGGTGTGATCGGTGGGCTGCTGCTCGGACACGGTGGTCGATCCTATGTGGAGGAGGCTTGGAGGTGAGCCAGGAGGTTCCAGTAGCCGGGGAAGGTCTTGGCCACGCAGGCGGGGCCAGCGATCTGAATGCCGGGGACCTGAAGGCCGCAGAGGGCGAAGCTCATGGCCATACGGTGATCCTCGTACGTCTGGACCGCTCCAGCCCGAGGGAGGCCGGGCTCGATGGTCCACCCGTCGGTATCGACGGCTACCGCCACGCCGAGACGACCTAGTTCGGTGGCTACGGCCTCGACCCGGTCGATCTCCTTGTGACGTATGAAGCCGATACCGGTGATGGTGACCGTCTCTGATGCGAACGGAGCGATGGCCGCCAGGGTCTGGGCCGTGTCGGACAGATGGGTGAAGTCGAACGTGCCGCCCCGCAAGGCCCTGGGTTCCGCACGGACCTCAGTTCCGTGATCGTCACGGATCACGGTGGCCCCCATGGCTGCGAGGATGTCGACGAATTCGGCATCACCCTGCAGCGAGGCATCGGTGAGACCGGCAACGCGGACCCGGCCACCGCACAGGGCCGCGGCCGCCAGTGGGTATGAGGCGGCACTGGCATCGGGTTCCACCTCGTAGCGTCGAGCGGCATAGCCACCGGCGGCGACGTGGAAGGTGCGGTCGTCGGGCTGGTCGACGGTGGCCCCGAAGGCCCTCATCACCGACGTGGTCAGGTCTATGTAGGGCCGGGACACCAGGTCTGTGGTGAGCCGAAGGGTGAGTCCGGCGGGCAGGCATGGCCCCGCCATGAGGAGACCAGACAAGAACTGGCTGGACGCGTTGCCGGCCACGTCGAGCACCGGGGTTCCATCGAGAGTGGGTGGGCCAGGGGTGACTCGCACCGGGAGATGACCGGTGTTGCCCAGTTCGGCCACCTGCGCACCCAGTGACCTCAACGCATCGATGGTGGTGGCCATGGGCCGGGCCTGCATCTGGGGGTGGGCGGTCACCTGGTAGGTACCGCGGCCAGCCAAGAGCAACGGCAACGTGAACCGGGACGTGGTCCCCGATTGACGGACATCGATGGCGCCGTCGTATCCAGCCAACGTTCCCGCCGAACCGTGCACGGTGATCCGGTTCTCATGCCGATCGACGTCGACGTTCACGCCCAGGGCATCGAGCACTCCGAGCATGGCCTCGGTGTCGTCGGCGAAAAGCGCCCCTTCGAGCACCGAGGAACCGTCAGCCAGCGCCGCACACACCAGGGCGCGGTTGGTCAACGACTTCGACCCGGGCACGGTCACGTCGGCATCCAGGCGACCGGTGATCGGATGGATCGGATACGGGTCGGGCAGACCCGCCAGATCGTCGTAGGTGGCCATCAGTCGAGGTAGGTGACGTTGGGTCGGTAGCCCCGGTCCACCAGACCGACCCGGAACGACTCGGCCCGCTCTCGGTCGACCAGCAGGATCAAGACACCCCGGTCGCCTTCGCTGGAGTGAGCCACCTCGATGTCGGCGATGCTGATGGACAGTTCGCTGGCCAAGGTGGAGACCTCGGCGATGACTCCATCGCGGTCCGGTACCGGTACCCGCACTTCGGCCACCTGGTCGGGATGTACGACCCGGCCCGGCAGGTTGCGACGGGCGGCCTGGGCCCGCTCCAGGGTGATGAGAAGCTCGTCTCGGTCCCCGGTGGACACCAAGTTGCGCAGGCGCCCGAGCTCGTCGGTGAGCCGGTCGATCACCTCCACGATGGCGGCTCCGTTCTCGGTACAGATGTCGGGCCAGATGGTGGGGGTACCAGCGGCGATGCGGGTCATGTCACGGAAGCCACCAGCAGCCAGGCGGAGCAGGGCCGCGTGCTCGCCAGCGCGGGCATCGGCGATCCCCATAAGGGCTGCTGCGGTCAGGTGAGGTACGTGGGACACGACGGCCACCAAGGCATCGTGTCGCTCCGGGTCGAGGGCCACCACGTCGGCCCCGAGTTGTCGGGCCACCGCAGCCACCACTGCATAGTGATCAGAATCTGTGTCGCCGACGGGGGTCAGGACCCAGACCGCGCCCTGGAACATGTCTGCGGTGGCACCGTCGAGGCCGAGTTGCTCGGAGCCTGCCATCGGATGGCCACCCACGAAACGAGGGTGGGCCAGTTCTCGGACCACGCTGGCTTTCACCGACCCGACGTCGGTGACGGCTCCAGATGTGGTCTCCAGGGCCCGGCGGACCTCGGCGGCCACCGAGCTCACCGGTACGGCCACGAACGTGACCGTGGAATCAGGGTCTATGCCAATGGCATCGATCACGCCCATATCGAGGGCTCGTTGCTCGGCATCCGTGTCGGCATCGGTACCGGTGACGTGCCAACCCCGGGCCCGTAGGGCCAGGCCTATGGAACCGCCAACGAGGCCGGTGCCGATGAGAGAAGCCCGTTGGGGGCCGTTGATCGCAGCCAAGAGTCGGTCTCAGCTCGGCAGGTCGTCGCGGAGGGACACAGCATCCTCCAGGTAGACGTGGTGAAGTTCGCGGCGAGCCCGTTCCGTGTACAGGTGGGCCAGAACTCGAATACAGCGGGGCATGCTGCCCGGCACCGGGATCTCACGCGAACACAGCAGTGGGACGTCACCCAGACCGATGGTGCGGGCCCCCACCGCTGGGAAGGCCGATGTCAGATCATCGGTGACGGTGAACCAGATGCTGATGAGGTCTTCATGATCGACGCCGTTGCGACTGAACATCTCCTCCAGCAGGGCCACGGTCCGACTGGTGATCTGTTCAGGGGTGTCGGCGTCCACGGTGGTGGCACCGCGGAGGGCACGTACGGCGGGGGGCATCGTCGGCGATGGTAGTGGTCTCACCCCCCGCTACGTCCCCTCGGTTACGGCGAAAGCCAGGGGCCGGGGGGTCAACGAGTTCGGACGGCCTGCTCGAGCGCCCGTCGTTCGGCGATGGTCAGCTCGCGCCACTCACCCGGAGCCAAGCGCCGATCGTTGATGGGGCCGATGCGGGTGCGGATGAGACGGGTGACAGGATGGCCGACGGCATCGAGCATGCGGCGCACCTGGCGGTTTCGACCCTCGTGGATGGTCAGACGGACAAGTCCCGGCGAGACCAGCACGGCCTTGGCCGGCGCGGTCATGCCGTCGTCTAGCTGGAGACCCTCCCGGAGGCGGCGTATGGCGCCCGGTTTCGGATTGCCCGAGACCACGGCCAGATACTCCTTCTCCACCCCATGGGATGGATGGGTGATCCGGTTGGTGATCTCCCCGTCGTTGGTGAGCAGCAGGAGACCCTCGGTGTCGAGGTCGAGCCGACCCACCGGGAACACGCGTGGCTCGGCCGGGACCAACTGGATCACCGTGGGTCGGCCTTGAGGGTCTGACGCGCTGGTGATCACGCCGGCCGGTTTGTTGAGCAGGTAGTAGACGATGTCGGGCCGGACCCCGATGGGGGCTCCGTCTATCTCCACCATGTCTTGGTCGGGTTCGACCCGGCGGCCGAGTTCGGCGACCTCACCGTTGACGGTGATCCGCCCTTCGGCGATCAGGTCTTCGCACACCCGGCGGCTACCGATGCCGACGCGAGCCAGCACCTTTTGGAGGCGCTCCCCCGTCGGTTGGTCGTCGGCCATCAGGACCCGAGGGTCGGTTCGCCGGGAGCCTGACCGTCATCGGTGGGGTCGTCGGCCCTGGCTTCGTCGAAGACGGGCCCCTCGACGACGGGGTCGTCAGCGATGGGTTCATCAGCGACGGGTTCGGGCCAGTCGAGCGATTCGGTGGCCACCGGTGTTTCTTGAACGTCGACGGGGTCGGCGCGCAGACCACGTTCGAGCGCTTCCATGACTTCCGAAGACGGAAAGAGGGCAGCGATCGCCGGCAGGTCGTCGACCGAGTCGAGGCCAAGACGTTCGAGGAACTCGTTGCTGGTTCCGAAGAGGGTGGCCTGGCCCGGGCCGGGGTCCCGGCCCACCTCTTCGACGTAGCCCCGCTGTTGAAGGGTCCTCATCACGCCGTCGACGCTGACGCCCCGGATGGAAGCCACCTGGGCCCGTGATATCGGTTGCTTGTAGGCCACGATGGCCAGGGTTTCCAGCGCCGCCGCCGACAACCGCGCACTCTGTCCCTCCAACACGAACCGCTCCACGTACGGAGCGAGGTCGGCGTGGCTCTGGAAGCGGTATCCGCCGGCCACCTTGGCGATCACGAACCCTCGGTCTTCGGCGGCGTAGGCCTCCTGCAGGGCCTGGCACAGCTCATCCACCACTGCTGGTGACACTTCGAGCACCTGAGCCAGCAGGTGGGGGTCTACCGGTTCTTGGGCGACCATGAGGATGGCTTCGATGGCCTTCGAGGCCTCGGACTGCTGAGTCATGGTGGTCAGCCTTCGTAGACGTCGACGCGACCGGCGATGTCGGCGAACACCGAACGGTCGTCGTCGGACTCGCCACCGAGCCAGCTGATGGTGAGATCTCCAAAGGTGGTGGGCTGATCCAGCTCGATCAGCCCCTGCTTGAACAGTTCCAGAACGGCCAGGAACCGCACCACCACCTCGAGCCGCTCGACGAATGAGTCGGTGAGGGCCCGGAAGGTGATCTTGCCCACCCGGGGTAGCTCATCGATGAGTTCCTCCACGGCTTCGGTGACGCTGACGTGGGAGGGAGCGACGTGGTCCAGGTCGACTCGCAATACCGGCTTGGGGGTGGCGGCGCGGATGAAGGCCTGACGAAGGTCGTCGGGGGTGACCCCGGCCAGAAGATCGGGGGCCAGGCTGATGTAGCGCTCGTCGAGCCCGGTGGTGCGGGGGAACGAGAGGCTGGCTTCGACGGCCAGGGCCGATAGCAGCAGGGCCGCGTCTTTGAAGGTCTTGCACTCGATGAGCCGGGCCAACAGGAGGTCTCGTTCCTCCCACAAACCGAACTCTTCGTCGAGGTCGATATCGCTGTCTTCGGGTAGCAACCGGCGAGTCTTGAGCTCCACGAGGGTGGCCGCGATCAGCAGGAACTCGGTGGCCACCTCGAGGTCGAGATCTTCCAAGCGGGCCATCTCGGTGAGGTAGACGTCGACGATCTTGGACAGCGATACTTCGTAGAGGTCGACCTGTTCATCGAGGATGAGGTGCAGCAGCAGGTCGAACGGGCCCTCGAAGACCGCGGTCTGCACGTCATAGGTCATGGTGGACAAGCTAGTTACATCAGTGTGGTTTCGTAAAGGCCCAACCTGAAGGTTCCTCGAGGACGGGCCGATACCGGTTCCGGCCGAACCGGGGCGAAACCGTAGGATCGCGCCCATGACCCGCGTGTTCTCCGGCATAAAGCCCACCGGCAACGTCCACCTCGGCAACCTGCTCGGGGCATTGACCCGGTGGGCCGACGAGCAACACACGGTCGACAGCATCTACTGCGTGGTCGACCTACATGCCCTCACCGTCCCCCAGGATCCTGTCGGCCTTCGCCAGACGACCCTGTCGTTGGCCCAGATTCTCCTGGCCGTGGGTGTCGATCCCGAGGTGAGCACACTTTTCGTGCAGAGCCACGTGGCCGCGCACGCCGAGGGCGCCTGGCTCATGGAGTGCACCGCGGCCTTCGGTGAACTTCGGCGCATGACCCAGTTCAAGGACAAGTCCGACCAAGCAGACTTCGTGTCCGGTGGCCTGTTCACCTATCCGGCACTGATGGCTGCCGACATCCTGCTCTACGACGCCACCCACGTACCGGTGGGTGCCGACCAGCGCCAACACGTGGAGTTGGCCCGAGACCTGGCCATCCGCTTCAACTCACGCTACGGCCCCACCTTCGTGGTACCCGAGGCCACCTTCCCCACCGCCGCGGCCCGAGTGATGGATCTGCAGGATCCCACCTCGAAGATGTCCAAGTCCGATGACGCCGCACCGGGCACCATCTTGGTCCTCGACGAGCCGAAGGTGATCGAGAAGAAGCTCAAGCGGGCCGTCACCGACACAGAATCCGAAGTGCGCTTCGACCCCGCCGCCAAGCCAGGCGTCTCCAACCTGCTTTCGATCCTCGGCGCGGCCACCGGGCGCACCCCCGAAGAGGCCGCTGTGGGCTACACGCAGTACGGCCCGCTCAAGACAGATACTGCGGCCGCGGTGGTGGAACTGCTGGGTCCCATCCAGAACCGCTACGCAGAGCTGGCAGCCGATCCAGCCGAGACGGCTCGGATCCTTGCCGCCGGTGCCGCCAAGGCCTCGACCTTGGCTACGGCGACCATCACCCGGGCCAAGGCCAACATCGGGCTACTTCCCCCCGCCTGATCTCCGTCAGTCGTCGTCGGCTGCTTTCAGGGCCTCACCAATGGCCAGCGGCACGGTCCACTCCTCGGGCGGCAGGTGGTGCTCCAGAGCCCACGCCACCGTGATCGGAGCCGAGCCGGCCATGCCCAGCATCTCGGCCCCCAACCGTGGGTGCTCCAGGTAGAGGCCGACCCGCCTGGTGAACCCGCTGGTCTCGGACCAGGCCGTGGCGTGGTCGTGGCCGGCCAGCTTGGCCGACAGCGTGGCAACCACCCTCCCGTAGGTACCGAGGTGGGCCACCGTTTTGCCACAGTCGTGCAGCAGTGCGGCGGCCAGCACAGGCCGGGTGGCCTCGGCCCCGAGCGAACGCTCGACCCGTCGGGCGACCCCTGCGGCATGGCGCCGATCGGCGCGGGACATCTTCTTCCAGATCTCCAGCTCGCCGTCGAGCAAGTTGGCCGCCGCCCAAGGCGCGTCTTTGGCTGAGGGGCCGATCGGAAGGACTGACCCGAAGAACCGCTTCACCAAGTGCCCGGCGCCAGCCACCGGTCAGGCGTGGTCGATGCAGAAGCGCGCCGCTGGCATTGCTTCCAGCCGGGCGGCAGCGATGGGCTCGCCACAGAACTCACAGGTCCCGTAGGTACCTTCTTCGATCCGAGTGAGAGCGTGCTCGATGTCGTGGATCTGATCTCGAAGGTTGGCGGCCAATGCCTGGTTCTCCCCGAGCTCGGCGGTCACCTGGGCGGAATCTGCGAAGTTCTCATCGAAGTCGGGAGCCGTCGGGCTGTTGACCCCGAGTTCGCCGAGTGAACGGGCAAGATCATCTCGCTCGGCTTCGAGCATGGTCCGCAAGGTTGCGGAGTCGGTGGAGGTCATGGGCCCAGACTACCGGGTCCAGCGGTGCGCCACGGGCGGGTCTCGGGGCGTACGACAGACGGTGGCAAGGCCTTCACCGATCGGTCGTGGCTCGGGGATGGGCCGCCCGGTACACCGACATCAGTCGTTCGGTCGAGACCATCGTGTACAGCTGCGTTGTGGTGATGGAGGCATGGCCGAGCAACTCCTGCACGGTGCGGATGTCGGCACCGTGGTCGAGCATGTGCGTGGCGCAGGAATGGCGCAGCACGTGCGGGGTCAGGTGGTCCCGGATTCCGGCCCTCTCCCCCGCCCGCGTCACTGCCATCCAGGCCCCCTGGCGCGACAACCGCCCACCACGGGAGTTGAGCAGCAGTGCCTCCTGGTCGCCTCGCCGAGCCCAACGACCGGGAACCAGCAACGGACGTCCTCCGGTATCCAACCAGGTCACGATGGACCGGATGGCGTGGGAGCCCATGGGCACGATGCGTTCCTTTGCTCCCTTGCCGAAGGCCCGGATGAGCCCGGCATCGAGATCCACGTCGGCCAGGGACAATCCCACCAGTTCGGAGATGCGCAGGCCGGTGCCGTACAGCACCTCGACGATGACCCGGTCCCTGCGCATCAGCGGTTCGTCCCCCACCACGGCATCCAACAACCGTCCGACATCAGCCTCGCTCAGGGCTTTGGGCAGACCCCGCGGTACCTTCGGCATCTCCATCTCTGCCGCCGGGTCGGGTCGGCCTTCCTGTTCCTCGGACAGGAACCGGTACAGCCCCCGCACCGCGACCATGGCCCGCTTCACGGTCGATGGGGCCCGATTCTCCCGGAGTACCGCGACGTAGCGGCTCAGGTCACCTTCGGAGACATCGGCGATGGTCAGCCCCTGATCGTCCAACCAGGACACGTAGGCCCGCAGATCGTTGCGGTAGGCCGACAACGTGTTGGCCGAGCGGCCTCGCTCCACCCGCAGCCAGGTGAGCAGATCGACCACCTCCGCCGGGAGGTCGCCGTGGCGGTCGGGAGACGGGCTCACAGCCGCACGCTACTGGCCCTGACGGCCCGAAGACCCCAGACCGAACTCAGCTATCGGTGGGGGGCGACGCCACCGACTGGCGGGCAGCCAGCAGACCGATGATGGTCTTGCCGTCCACCAACCGTCCGTCGGCCACCATGGCCGGGACGTCATCGAGGGCGACGCGCTCCACGGTCATGTGCTCCTCCTCGGGTCCCTGGCGGGAATCGGCCACTTCGGTGAGGCCCGTCGCCAGGTACAGCCGGACGAACTGATCGCAGAACCCGGCTGCCGGGTGGAAGTTGGCCATCAGGTGAAGTTGGTCGGCCACCAGGCCGACCTCCTCCACCAGCTCGCGCGCTGCAGTGGTGGTGGGTTCCTCGCCTTCCACATCGCACAGCCCCGCGGGGATCTCGAGGATCTCGGCATCGATCGGACCTCGGTACTGGCGAACCAGGGTGACGGTGCCATCGGGGTGGAGCGGCACCATGGCCACCACCTGCTGGTTGCGGACCACGTCGCGTGTGAACTGGGAACCGTCGGGAGCTTCGAAGGTGGAGCGCACCACCTTGATGCGGGCCAGATCGGCGATCGATTCGTCGCCGACATGGCGGAACCCGGCCATCAGGCGACGGGTTCGTCGTGGTGATCCACGGGAACGGGAGCGTTGAACAGCCGGGGCGAACGACCCTCGGCACGGGCCAGAGCGGCCCCGACGAACTCACGGAACAGCGGATGGGGGTTGGTCGGCCGGCTCTTGAACTCTGGGTGGGCCTGCGTGCCCACCCAGAAGGGGTGGCCGTCCAGTTCGATGAACTCCACCAAGCGGTGGTCGGGTGAGGTCCCTGACATCCGCAGGTTCGAGGCTTCGAACTGGCTGTGGAACTTGGGGTTGAACTCGTAGCGGTGGCGGTGGCGTTCGGACACGACGGTCTTGCCGTAGGCCTCGGCCACACGTGACCCTGGGACCAACTCGGCCACGTAGGCCCCGAGGCGCATGGTGCCGCCGAGGTTGGTCACCCCCCGCTGGCTGTCCATCAGATCGATGACCGGATAGGGAGACTGCGAGTCGAACTCTGAAGAGTTGGCCCCCGCGAGGCCGAGCACGTTGCGGGCATAATCGATGGTCATCACCTGCATACCGAGACAGAGTCCCAAGCAAGGGATGTCGTTCTCACGGGCGTAGCCGGCCGCGGCCACCTTGCCTTCGACCCCTCGCTCCCCGAAGCCGCCAGGGATCACCAATCCGTCCAGGTCCTTCAAACGGCCTGCCGCCAGCAGACCTTCCACATCTTCGGCCTGGATCCATTCGATCTCGACCTTGGCCCCGTGGTGGAAGCCGCCGTGCTTGGTGGCTTCCACCACCGACAGGTAGGCATCGATGAGGGTCACGTACTTGCCTATGAGCCCGATGCGCACCGGCTTGGTGGCGGCCTCGACCTGCTCTATGAGCGTCTCCCACTCGGTGAGATCGGGTTCCACATCGGGGAGGCGGAGGATGTCGCACACCTCACGATCGAGTCCCTCTTCTCGCAACACGAGCGGGATCTCGTAGATGTTGTCGGCATCGGCGCAGTTGACGACCGCCCGCTCGACCACATCGCACAGGCTCGAGATCTTGCGCTTGAGGTCGGTGGAAAGGGCCTTCTCACTCCGACAGACGATGGCATCGGGCTGGATGCCCCGACTACGGAGTTCGGTCACCGAGTGTTGGGTGGGCTTGGTCTTCTGCTCGCCGGACGGGCCGATGAAGGGCACCAAGGTGACGTGGATGTAGCAGACGTTGTCCCGGCCGACGTCGAGGCGGAACTGTCGGATCGCCTCGAGGAAGGGCAGGATCTCGATGTCGCCGACCGTGCCGCCGACCTCGGTGATCACCACATCGACGTCGGGTCCGCCCAAGCCGGTGATGCGGCGCTTGATCTCATCGGTGATGTGGGGGATCACCTGAACGGTCTTGCCCAGGTAGGCGCCCCGCCGTTCGGCCGCCAGCACTGCCGAGTAGATCGAGCCGGTGGTGGCATTCGACTCTCTCGACAGATTCTCGTCTATGAAGCGCTCGTAGTGGCCGAGGTCGAGGTCGGTTTCACCGCCGTCGTCGGTGACGAAGACCTCGCCGTGCTCGAACGGGTTCATCGTGCCGGGGTCGACGTTGATGTACGGGTCGAGCTTCTGCATCGTGACCCGTAGGCCTCGGGATTTCAGCAGGCGGCCAAGGGAAGAAGCCGTGAGGCCCTTGCCGAGGGAACTGGCTACGCCACCCGTCACAAAGATGTGTTTCGTCACGGGAGCATACCGTAACCCTGTTGGGGCCAGACCCGCGGGTATCGCGCGAAGACGCAGGTCACAGCGGTGGGCGGCCGAGACGATCGAGGAACCGAAGGGGAGGAACCCGTTCGATGATCTTGCTGAAGGAGACGACCTCGCTCAGGGCGTTCAGGGCCAAGAGGACGAGCAGGGTCAGGTTGCGACCCAGGGGCGAAGCCGTCATCACCACGCCCACACCAAGGGCCGCGCCCAGCACGTTCGACCCCACATCACCCATCATCACCCGCTCCCGCAGGTCACCGAAAAGGAGGGCCACCGAGGCCCCGATGACCAGCGCGACGCCCGTCAGCGACGGCTCTGCCCCCACCGCGATCACGAGGACTCCGAAGGCAAGGAGGGCCACCTTGATGGTTCGCCCGGGGGCCCGGTCGAAAAGGTTGGCCAGGTTGGCGGCCAGGGCGATGACCGCGGCATCGACGAGGAGGCGCCCCACGCTCGGCGACCCGTAGTTGGACAGGAGGGCAACCGATAGTGCCGCGCCACCAACCAACTTGATCCCACCTGACGTGAGTTTTCCCCGGGCCAGTGCGGCCAGGTGGCCTCGGAAACCGCCGCTCTCCCCCACGCCCAATATGTCATCGACGAAGCCCAACAGACCGAAGCCCAAGGTGGCGACGAGCACAAGACCCAGACCGGCGTTCGTCGAGGCCTCGATGTCGAGCCCCGCTACTTCCACGATGGCCACGATGGCCGCGGCGGCGATCACCGTCAGGACCAGCGCTAGGCCACCGGCGGTGGGCAGCACATGGTCGCGATAGTTGGTCCGCTCCAGGGTCTGGTGACGGAGGGTCGACGTGAGGGAGCGAGCGGCCGCCCACCCGAGTACCAGACCGCCGACCACCGCTATGGCGACGCTCATCTCGCGCTCGCCTCCAGGGCCTGGTCGCTGGGCTGACCCACCTCGCCTGGCTCATCGGCTTCAGGGCCATCGGTTTCGGTCTCAGCTTCGCCGACCTCATCGTCTGGCACCACCGCCAAGCAGACCACGTAGGGCAGCAGGAGGGTGAACATTATCGCGGGAATAGCGATCCCGGAATCGTTTAGAGCCATGCCGAACACGCACATCGAGATACCTCCCCAAAGGGTGGCGTTGATGGCCGGAGAACGTACCAGCGTGCCCGCGACCAGTTTCGGACGTCGCCAGGTCAGTTGGGCAAGGAGGACCAGCGCTAGCGGAATCGTCCAGGTCCACACCGACCCGCGGAGAATGCTCAGGTTGGCGTCCAACTTTCGCCGGAGCACGGTCGTAAGGGTTCCGGAATCATCGAAGAAGTCTTGGGCCAGCCGGGCCAGGTGGGTCTGATCGGCTACCGGTCGGGCCATGTCGAGAGCGGTGAAGGCCACGAGTGCCCCCGCGGTGAGCAGGGCACCGGACTTCAGCGATGAGGCCCACCTGCAACTGAGCCGGGATGACACTCGCTTCGATGGGCGTTTCCGCGCGCCTGATCTGGCCACGTGGCTGGACCAACTCGCGACCGGCACACCGCTGCCTCCTATGCGCGGAACACTGGAGACGCCCAGGATCGAGATCGCGGGTACCACCCTCACCGGCGTGCGTCTGGAACTGGAAAGCGACGACCACGAAGCGGACACTGAGGCATCGGGCCTGGAGCCCACAAATTGAAGTCGACCGTGGACAGCTTCGCCGCACGCTTATTGCAATGGTTCGATAAGAACGGGCGCCATGACCTGCCCTGGCAACATCCGCGCACGCCTTATCGAGTGTGGCTGTCGGAAATCATGCTGCAGCAGACCCAGGTGAAAACAGCCTCGCCCTACTTCGAGCGCTTCATCGACGCCCTGCCCACCCTGCATTCGCTCGCGGTCGCGCCGCTGGATGACGTGCTCGCATTGTGGTCGGGTCTC
>JBDTBS010000114.1:0-6125 GCA_039924035.1 Aquihabitans sp.
TTCGCCGGCGGTCCCGCGGAGGAACTGCTCACCTACACCGTGTCGCTGCCCTACGACCAGCTGCTGGCCCCCGATGACATCATCGGCACCCGGGCCCACGTCCGGGGACTGGTGCGGGGAGGCATCCTCGACGGTGACGAGGCCTCGGCGATCATGGCTGCCCTCGACCAGGTGGCCGATGAACTGGCCGAAGGCCGGTTCACGTTCGTGGCTTCCGACGAAGACATCCACACCGCGGTGGAGCGACGGGTCACCGAGTTGGCTCCCGCGGGCGCCAAGATCCACACCGGGCGGAGCCGTAACGACCAGGTGGCCACCGACCTTCGGCTCTACACGAAGCGGGCCCTGGCCGAAGTGGCCACCCGGGTGATCGTGCTCCAGGAGGTCTTGTTCGACCGGGCCACCGAAGCCGGGGATGCCTATCTCCCCGGCTACACCCACCTACAACGGGCCCAACCGGTGCTGCTCAGCCATCACCTACTGGCCCACGGCTGGGCCTTGGCCCGCGACGTCGACCGCTTGTTGGCCACCAGGGATCGGGCCGATGTCTCGCCGCTTGGTGCCGGTGCTCTCGCGGGGAGCTCGCTGCCCCTCGATCCGGTGGGCACCGCCGCCGACCTCGGCTTCGCCGCGGTGTTCGACAACTCCCTCGATGCCGTCAGCGATCGTGACTTCGTGGCCGAGGCCTTGTTCGACCTGGCCCTGCTCGGCATCCACCTCTCGCGCATCGGTGAAGAGGTGTGCCTGTGGGCCTCCGACGAGTTCGGGTTCATGCGTCTCGACGATGCCTATTCCACCGGTAGCTCGATGATGCCGCAGAAGAAGAACCCCGACATCGCCGAGCTGGTGCGTGGACGGTCAGGGCGGCTGATCGGCCACCTGACCGGCCTGCTCACCACCTTGAAGGGCCTCCCCCTCACCTACAACCGAGATCTCCAAGAGGACAAGGAACCGCTGTTCGATGCCGTCGACCAGACCGTTCTGGCCCTTGGGGCCATGGGCGGGTTGCTGGCCACAGCCACCTTCGTCACCGACACCATGGCCGAGGCCGCCAACTCGCCCTATGCCTGTGCCACAGATCTGGCCGAGTTCCTCGTGGAGCAAGGTACCCCGTTCCGTGATGCTCATGCAGTGGTCGGTGAGGTCGTCCGCAATGCCCTCGAAGGTCAGGGTTCCATGGCCGATCTCGTGGCCGCGCACCCCCTGCTGGGTGTCGAAGCTGCAGCTCTGCTCGAACCAGGGGTTTCGGTCACCCGGCGCACGACCCGTGGCGGTGCGGGCCCGGTGGCGGTGGCCGCACAGTTGGAACGGTTCGAGCAGCGGCTGAGCACCGACCGCGACCGGTTGCCCCGATGACGGATCTTCAACCGATGATGGTGGCCGATTCGACACCATCGGCTCTCTAGGCTCGGCGTCGACATGCTTCTCCTTCGCAACTCCGTCCTGCCGTACGCGTGGGGTCGTACCAACGGCCTGGCGGCCATCGTGGGGTCACCTCCATCAGGCGGACCCGAGGCCGAACTGTGGGTGGGAACACACCCCGCAGCCCCATCTCTGGTGGTCGACGATCCCGAGGGTCGGACGCTGGCCCAGGTCATCGCGTCGGACCCGGCACGGTGGCTCGGTCCCGAACTGGCCGACAAAGGTCTCACGTCGTTGCCCTTCCTGCTGAAGATACTGGCCGTCGGTTCGCCGTTGTCGCTGCAGGCCCATCCATCAGATGACCAGGCACAGAGCGGCTTCGCCCGGGAGACGGCCGCCGGGTTGCCGCTCACCGCTCCCAACCGTACGTACCGTGATGCCAGCGCCAAGCCCGAGGCCTTGGTGGCTCTCACCGATACCTGGGCGATCTGCGGTTTTCGTGAACCAGAAGCCTCGGCCCGGTTGATCCGGGCTCTGGGTTCCGATGCCCTCCGACCGTTGGCCGATGCGCTCGCCCCCGGAGGACCCGAAGCGCTCCACGATGCCTTGGCCTGGGTCCTGCACCTCGAGGGGCAGCGACGGGCGGTGGTGGCCGATGCTCTAGCGGTGGTGGTGAACCTCCCGCTGATCGAAGAGGCGGCCATCTCCGATGAGGATCGAAAGGCCCTCGACTGGGTCCGCCAACTCGTGGAGACCTATCCCGGCGACCCCACCGCGGTGGCCCCGCTGCTCCTCCACGTCCTCGAACTCAAGCCCGGCGATGCCGTGCACCTCCCAGCCGGCAACCTCCACGCCTATCTGGAAGGGGCCGGGGTCGAGGTCATGGCTGCGTCAGACAATGTGCTGCGGGGCGGGCTGACCCCCAAGCACATCGATGTCGACGAACTGCTGGCCATCCTCCACTACGAACCGGGCGTGCCGCCGCCTCCCGAGCGTCGAACGGTGGCCGACGGTGTGGTGGTCTACGACAGCGGCGAAGATGCCTTTGCCCTGGCCGTGGTGCGACCCGAGGACGAGACGGTAGAGATCGAACCGTCCGCCGTTTCGCTGTTGCTAGCGGTATCGGGCCAGGTCACCGTCAGTGGACGCAAGGACACGTTCGTGCTCGACGGTGGCAGCGCGGCCTTCGTGCCCCCGGGAGCCGGACCTCTGTTGGTATCAGGACCGGGTGAATTGTGGTGGGCCACCATGGGCAACGGGCTGCCCCAGCCACGGTGACGGCCAACAGCCTCACGGATCTGGTGGGGGAGGGACATCCGGTCCTGGCCCCGTCCGGCGACCTTGCCCTGGCCGGTGATCTGCTGAGGGCGGCGAAGGTGGGCGATCCCGAGGCCGCGGCCTACCGAGATGAGGTCCTGGCGTTCATCGCCACGCACGCTGATGCCGCCCACCGATCGTGCATCACCGGTCACCTGACCGGATCGGCTCTCGTGGTGGATTCCACTGCCACCCACACCTTGCTCATGCTGCACCGAAAGCTCGGCCGATGGTTCCAGCCCGGCGGTCACGCCGATGGCGATACGAACCTGGCCGCCGTAGCGCTGAAGGAAGCAAGCGAGGAAACCGGTCTCACCGGGTTGCGGGTACTACCAGTGGTGATCGACGTCGACGTGCACACGGTGCGGCCGCCCGCCGAACAGCCCCACCTCCACCTCGACACGAGGTTTCTGGTGATGGCCCCACCCGATGCGGTGGAGGAGGCCAACGAGGAATCGTTGGCCTTGCGCTGGGTGACCGAAGCCGAGCTCGAGGAGCTCCTCCCACCAGTCGATCCCGGAACCCGGCGGCTGGTGGCCCGAGGCTTGGCCGCGGCCGCCGATATCTTGAACCCGCCGGCTCCCTGACCAGAGCCGGTCAGCCGACGTCGCCCGGGGTGGCGCACTCAGGCATGTCGTTGACGTCGGCGAAGATCTCGATGGTCTTGTCGACCCCGTCGTGCAGTTCGGTGTTCTCGGTGATCTGCATCAGAGCGTCCGGGTCCTCGCGCAGGCGATCGGCGTAGTCCTCGCGGTCGGCAACGTAGGTGCGCCAGTCGGCGATCCAACCGCGCATGCTCGTCCCGTCATCGCCTTCGGTGGGCGCCCGAGCTTCGAGGTCGTCGACCATGGCGGAGACCAGCTCGTTGGCATCATCGAGAACGTTGGCCCGATCGGTTGCCGTTTCTGCGGTGATGGCATTGGGAAGAGCGGCCAGATCACCGTTGAGTTGGACGCACCGTTGTTGAGCGAAGGTGACGTAGGCCCGATCGTCAAGACGGTCAGGGTTGGTCGACTTGGGGCCTCCGGAGAAGATCCAACCCCAGAACACGATTGTCGCCAGGGCGACCATCAATGCGAGCACTCGACCCAGTGTCCAGCGCATGGCCAGTGGCTCGTCGACGTCGGACGGAGCGTTGGGCTCGTTGGCGGGCATGGCGGTCAGCCTCGCTCACCTGTCGGTTCCCGGTCCAACCAGGAAGCAACTGGCCAGATCGTTTGGCTTGGTAGTCGGTATCGGGCGACGATGGGTCCATGATCGAACCGACCCTGCTCGAAGACCTCGAAGATCGGGGGCTGATCCAGGAGTGCGTCGACCGTGACGGCCTGGCTGCCCGACTGGCCGAGGGTCCGGTCACCATTTACTACGGCTGCGACCCCACCGCCGACAGCCTTCATGCTGGAAACCTCCTAGGCCTTCTCGTCCTGCGACGGTTCCAAGATGCCGGCCACCGACCGTTGGCCCTGGTTGGTGGGGCTACTGGCATGATCGGCGACCCGAGCGGTCGCAGCGAAGAGCGCAACCTCCTAGATGAGGAGACGTTGGCCCACAACGTTGCCGCCATCAAGGCCCAGGTCGGACGGATCGTCGATCTTTCGGGCCACGAGGGCGAAGGCGGCCTTCTCGTGGACAATCGCGACTGGACCGATGGCGTGTCGATCCTCGACTTCCTCCGAGATGTGGGCAAGCACGTCACGGTCAACACGATGCTGGCCCGTGAGTCGGTGAAGAACCGTCTTGCCTCCGAGCACGGCATCTCCTTCACCGAGTTCAGCTACATGCTCCTCCAAGCCCACGACTTCCTCCGCCTGGAGGATCAGTACGGCTGCCAGATGCAGATCGGCGGCTCAGACCAGTGGGGCAACATGTTGGGCGGCGTCGATCTCATCCGACGGGTCACCGGTCGCCCGGCTTGGGCCCTGGCCTGGCCACTCCTCACCGCTCCCGACGGTACGAAGCTCGGCAAGACCACAGGGGCCCGCATCTGGCTCGATGCCGAACGCACCAGCCCGTACCAGTTCTTTCAGCACTGGATGTCCACCGACGACCGTCAGGTCGAGCAGTTCCTGGCCCAGTTCACCCTCCTTCCCATGGAACGGGTGCGCTCGACGATGGCCGAACACGAGGTGGCCCCCGAGAAACGTCTGGCCCAGCGCCTTTTGGCGATCGAAGCAACCGCGCTCGTCCACGGACGTGATGCCGCCGATGCTGCCGCAGGAGCTTCAGCGGTCCTTTTCGGAGGTTCAGCGCAGGATGCCACCCCCGGAGCGCTCGATGCTGTGGCCGGAGAGGTACCCGTCCTCGACGTGGATAGAGCAGAACTGGAGGCTGGAATCGACTTGGCCACGGTCTTATCGGCCGATTCCCTCCTCACCGCCTCCAAAGGAGAGGCCCGTCGGGCCCTGGCCCAGGGGGGCGTCTATGTGAACGGTGAGCGTGCCGGCGAAGACCGCTTGGTCACCGATGGCGATCTGCTCGCCGGCCGGTACGTAGTGCTGCGCAAGGGCAAGAGGTCCTTTGCCCTTATCAGGCAACGATCTTGACCAGCATTCCCATCCTGGCGGAGTGCCCATCGAGCCGATCTGGCCTGGTGAGACGAACGACACACCCCTTCGATTTGGCGGCGGACGTGTACCGCTCGTAGGTTATCCCTCGTTGCCCCACGGACCGGCAAGAGCGAGTCAGCCTCGAGTTGACAAGCTCACCGCAAGTCCGTAAGGTAACTACTCGCCCCACTTAGCCGGCAACGGCAAGTGAGGCGCAAAGAGGCAGCAACGCTCCTACGGGATCGACTGCCCAGCGGCTCCTTCGGGAGTGAGCGCACCTTGAGAACGGAATAGAGGACGAAAAAGCTAATACGGGCGACCGTTGCAGCGTCTTTCGAGGCAAAGCAACGTTCGTTTAATTAATTTATAAGTATTACGCATCAAGGACAACAATAACCACGTTAGTGGGTTGTACTGATGCCAGTCACTGAGAGGTTCAGGCCTCTTGGTGGCTCTCCGATTTGAGGATGGTCTGCCAGCTTGCTGGTGGGCTTTCTGATGATCTTGATGGAGAGTTTGATCCTGGCTCAGGACGAACGCTGGCGGCGTGCCTAACACATGCAAGTCGAACGAGGTTCGAACGGTGGCAACACCGGGAGATACCTAGTGGCGAACGGGTGAGTAACACGTGAGGAACCTACCCCGAAGACCGGGATAACTCTCCGAAAGGAGTGCTAATACCGGATACCCCCGGCCGATCGCATGATTGGTCGAGGAAATGGATTCCGCTTCGGGAGGGCCTCGCGGCCTATCAGCTAGTTGGTGAGGTAACGGCTCACCAAGGCATCGACGGGTAGCTGGTCTGAGAGGACGATCAGCCACACTGGGACTGAGACACGGCCCAGACTCCTACGGGAGGCAGCAGTGGGGAATCTTGCGCAATGGGCGAAAGCCTGACGC
>JBDTBS010000115.1:0-6797 GCA_039924035.1 Aquihabitans sp.
GAAATGGACAACGGAGCCGGCCGGGAACTGGAAGCTGCGCTCACCTGAGACTGAGAAACAGCTCTTCCATCTGACTAGCGGTCATACCTTCGGACTCGGCCCGCTCGGGGTCGGCCAAGCAGTGGCGCATACCGGCGCTCATCAGTTTGAGGCCGGCACGGTGAAGGGCTGCTTGAGCGGCGGTGAGCTGTGTGATGACTGCCTTGCAGTCAGCCCCCTCTTCGATCAAACGCTGGACGCCACGCACCTGGCCTTCGGCACGGCGGAGGCGGTTCAGAACATCCTGGGAATCTTCGAGGGGAAACTGCATACCCCTACCCTATACCCTCCCGGGTATAAATCCGACCAGGTCGCCGTTGAACACGTTCGGCTTCCTCAACTCACCGCCCAGCGATGACCGTCGAGTGCTCTGGCCTTCGGGAACGATGGTCGAAAAGCGCGTTCCAACGCTGATCCAGTTGGTAGAGCACCTCGGACAACGGTCGCGCTGAAACCCGGGCATCGCCATGGACCAGCCCCAACCGCCGCACCTTGTCGAGCGCGTCATCCACATCGAAGTCGATCTCGCGTTGGCAGGAGCCACGCAACCAGACCTCGATCTCCTCATCCAGATCTGAGGCGCTGATGCCATCTGGATGCTCGAGGAGGAAGCGATAGGCCAACAGTGTTTCGATGACCTCCTGGCGCTCAGCCGTAACCAACAGGGTGTGCAGCACGCCGGGCCCCGTCGACAACGTCCGGAAGTAGAGAACTTCGGACAACATTTTCAAGTAGGCGACGCGACGGTTCTTCAGCTTGGTCCACTGCCGGACGAAGAACCCGCCAATAGCGGCCAGGCCACCGAAAAGGACCACGAGCGCCGCTTGATCGATCTTGGGCTGTTCGCTACTCAAGCCGAGCCACGTCCCGGCCAAGAGAGCCATCAGGCCAATGGTGGGAAGCAACTTGGTGGCCAGGACGACTAGGCCCGAGGCAATGGCGGGCAGGCCGACCATGATGGTGTCGATTCGCCGGTAGCGAACCTTCGTGGAGGGCAGCAGCATCTCGATGTCGGCCCTGGGTACGTGCTGAAACTGCTTCAACATGACCTGTCCTGGAACCAGGTTGAGCGAGGCAGGGTCTATGCCCCGACTTTCGAAGTGGTCCGCGGACTGGACCTTCGAGAACACCACGACGCGGTCTTCCACCGTGATGGTTCGCTCGCGCTTCATCAGGCCCCGAAACCGTGATGTGTCGATGGTCTGCTGTCTTGAACCGCGTCTCTCGATCAGCAGCACCTCGTAGTCGTCGAGATCCACCTCCAGCCGCAAGGGGATGGTTGTCTCTCGGGCAATGGCTTCGTGGAGATCATCATGGGCGACCGGTGTGTAGTTGCTGTCGGTGAGCAGCCCGTCGAGTTCCTCGGCCACAAGCGACGCCGCGTTGGCGTCCTCTGAAGCCTCCTCCCATACGTCGAGCAATCGTTGCTCACGGTCGTAGAACTCGAAGTGGAAGAGTGCCGCCATCAGCCGGCTGAAGGCTCGAAAGTCCTCCGGGTCACCGTCGGCCGTCCACGGCATCTCCGCCAGTTCGTCGGTCAGCTCGCTGACCCGACGAGGCACGAAACGTTCTCTGGTAGCCACAGATGCAGGGTAGGGGGTGATGTGCGCCGCCCACCCGGGGCGCCTGACTCGCCGATGCCTGGCGAGGGTCCCCTCGGACAGAAAACTCGCGACTGCAGCCGGTGTTGCCCTCCTATGGTGGTCGTCACGCCTTCAGCTAGGAGCACCAGATGGATCTGTTGACCAGCAATGAGTTGGCCGCGGTGGCCGCCCGCCGGGATGATGTACCCGCGGTCTCGATGTTCATGCCGACCCACCGCTTCGGCAGCAGCGACACCGCCGCTGATGCCATTCGTTGGAAGAACCTGCTCAAGGGCACCAACGATGCGCTCATCGCTCGTGGGACCAGCAGGGTAGACACCGAGGCATTGCTCGCTCCGGCCACCGCGTTGCTCGACGATGCCATGTCCTGGCAGCACATGAGCGACGGGCTGGCCGTTTTCCTCCAACCGGGCTGGCAAAGCATCTATCGGGTCCCGTTCGCAGTGCCCGAGATCGCCACCATCGGCGACCGGCTGACCATCAGCCCCTTGCTCCGGGCCACGTCGCGTGGCGATCACTTCTTGATCCTCACGGTGAGCCAGCGTCGTGTGCGGCTGCTTGAAGCCACCCGCGACACGATCGAGAGGGTGGAACTCCGAGAGGTCCCCACCAGCCTTCGTGATGTGGTGGAAGCACACGACCCCCGTTCCGACACCATGGCCCGTTCGTTGGCCGGTGGTTCCTCGGGTCCGGCGGTCTTCTACGGGCATGGCGCCGCCGATGACGAGTTCAAGACCGACGAGTCCATCAAGTTCTTCCGTCAGGTGGCCACTGGTCTCCACGAGTACCTAGCCGATCAGGATCTGCCCATGGTGCTGTTCGGGTTGGAGGCACCCACCGCTCTCTTCCGAGACGTCTTCTCCTACGCTCACCTCACCAAAGACTCGGTACGGCAGAACCCCGATCAGCTCGATGCCGAGGCGCTACACAAAGCTGCGTGGCCGGTGGTCGCCGATCACATCGCCACTGCCAAGCAAGGCCTCATCGACCGGTTCCACGCCCTGAATGGCACCGGTCAGGCATCTGCCGACGCGGCCCGGGTCGAAGAAGCAGCCGAACATGGCCGGGTGGAGACCCTGTTCGTGGCGGTCGAGCCTTGGGGATGGCAGAGCGAGATGACCCAGACTCCTGCCATCGTGGATCTTGATCAAGCGGGCACACCGGCTACCGGCTTCGTCCGCCTCGAGCGGACCGCGGTAGGGACCCTGTCGAGTCGAGGCGACGTCTACACCGTTGCCGATGCCTCGGTGCCCGGCGGTGGTCAGGTAGCAGCAACCTTCCGGTACTGATGGAAGCCGGGGGCCTCACCGTTCTCCACTAGGAGCACCTCGAGTTCGAAAGTGCGTCGGAGCTCTCCACCGAGCGCAGGGGGCACCTTGGGTTCGAGGATGTCGATGAGGGACTGCCCGCTGGTTACCTCCGTCAACCACGGAGGTAACCAGCCAGGGCCTCAGTCGTCAGCGGTCTTCGCCGCGTCTTCGAGGTCCTTCTGCATTTGTGCGCCCCAGTCCTCCATGGACTTGACGTCACCGTCGCCGTTGAGGTCGGCCTGACGCATGACTTCCTCGACGAGCAACATTTCGTCCCACACGCACGTCGGCATGCTGACCGATCCGATGATCGCTTCGATCACGTCCTGATCGACCTGAGCGGTGTTCTCGTCGAAGGTGATCGTGAACACGACCGAGTACTGATCCATGCCATCGGCCGAGAGAGAGTTCGGGATGTCGAACATCGAAACCCGAGCCTTGTACTCCTCACCGTCGACCAGGTCGGGAGCTTGACTGGGATCCCGGTAGAAGAGATCGACGGTCTGATCCTGGATATCGATCGACCCCACCTGCTCGTACTCGATGATGGTGGTGACCGAATCCTGGTCGATGCTTTCGTAGTCGAAGCTCTCCCACGGTTCACTGCCGTCGTAGATCGCACCACCGGGGCCGCGGTCGTCCCACTCGTACTCGACCGCGACCTCGCCAGATGCGGAGGTGTTGTATTTCAGGTCGACGTCGGTACCAGTCACCCCGCCTGAACCGCCGCTCCCCCTACCCCAGCCATCCCAGTCTTCCGGCACGGCAAAGACGATGGCACTCTGGTAGTCGTACTCTCCGGCTGCCTCTGCTTCGGCCGCCGCCTCTGCGTTGGCCTCGCAGTCGCCGGTGATCATCCGGTAGCCGTCGGGGGCTTCGCCGTCGAAGGGTACGTGTGAGACGGGCTCTCCAACGACGACCGGTTGTTCGGCATCATCGACATCGACATCGTCCGTGTCAGAACCGGGCTGACCGGCCACCGTGGTCGCTGCGCCTCGTGACCCGGAAGACATCTCGTCACCACCGCCCCCGCTGCATCCGACGAGCACCAGGGCGCCAACGACCCCTACGGCTCGTACCCGCCACCAGGACACAGAACTTCCCTCAGATCGGTTCATCACCGGACGATACGCCACCTTCGCCACCATGTGGGCTGATTTCACCGCCTACTGCCCAAACATGTTCATGCCATCTCGTACCCAGACTGAAAGTTGCCCAGCCGGCTCTATTGGCTCATTGGCTCCGCCGGCACCTCCCCTTGGGCCACACTCTGACCATGGAAGTGACGGGGGCAGGCGATCTGACTGCGGGGCTCTACGACACCGTTCTTAGCCAGGCCCTGGCCGACCGGCTCGGCGGACTGGATGCACGACGCCTACGCGCCCATCTGGACGACATCGACCCTGTAGAACTTCCGGGCCGCATCGCGGAGATCATCGCCGGATGGACCAACGCGGTGATCGCTGCTGCTCCACCACCCGAGCGGGCCGCGACGGCTCGGGCCCTGGCCGCGGGCGTACTCGACACGTTGATCGCCGCCCACGGCATGGACGACGACATCGACCGCCATCTCGACCCAAGCTTGCGGCGACTCCTCGCCGTAGAGCCCGTATCGCCCACAGACCAGGTGATCTCCATCCCTCGGCCGTTGACGCCGCTGCGAGACACGGTGTTGATGACCAACGCTCGAGATCAGCCGAACGTCGGGCGCGAGATCGCCGCCGAGATCGAATCAGCCGACAGCATCGAGTTGGTCTTGGCATTCATCCGCTGGACCGGAGTTCGTGACCTCCTCACAGCGTTGCGTCGTCACACAGAAGCTGGCAAGCCGTTGAGGGTGATCACCACCACCTACACAGGCAGTACCGAACTGCGGGCACTGCAGGCCCTCGTTGATGTGGGTGCCGAAGTCAGGGTCTCCTACGACACGGCCAGCACCCGGCTCCACGCCAAGGCCTGGTGCTTCCGCCGGGCAACCGGGTTCTCGACGGTGTACATCGGGTCATCGAACCTGACGTTCTCGGCCCAGGTGACAGGCCGGGAGTGGAACGTGCGGGCGTCGGAGCGGCAGAACCCCGACCTGGTCGATGCCTTCGACCGGGTGTTCGCCACCTATTGGGCTGACCCCCACTTCGAACGGTTCGAGGCTCAGCAATTCGCCGAGGCAACGGCCCGTCAACGCGACGACTCGATCGCCACGCCCTTCACCATCGAGCCCTATCCGTTTCAACGCCAGATCCTCGAACAGCTCGAGGTCGAGCGGCGACGGGGACGACCTCACAACCTGGTGGTGGCGGCCACCGACACCGGCAAGACCGTCGTCGCTGCGCTCGACTACCGCCAGCTACGAGGTCGACTCGACCGGGCTCGGGTGTTGTTCGTGGCCCACCGCCGGGAGATTCTGGAAGCATCACGGACCACGTTCCGACACGTCCTGCGAGACGGCAGCTTCGGCGAACTCTGGGTTGGCGGCGAGACCCCGACGCGTTGGGAGCACGTCTTTGCTTCGATCCAGTCTCTCTCGGCTGGCGACCTTCAGAAGCTCGACCCGCACCAGTTCGATGTGGTCATAGTCGACGAGTTCCATCACGCGGCCGCTGCCACCTACACGGCCCTGCTCGACCACGTGCAGCCCGTCCATCTCCTCGGGTTGACGGCGACACCCGAACGCACCGACAGCCTCGATATCTTGCGCTGGTTCGGAGGCCGGACCGCCGTGGAACTGCGCTTGTGGGATGCACTCGAACAGGATCTTCTATCGCCATTCCACTACTACGGCATCCACGACGGCACCGACCTACGCCGGGTCACCTGGAAACGTGGACGGGGCTACGACGTCACGGAGTTGACCAACGTCTATACCGGCGACGACCTGTGGGTGAGCAAGATCCTTGCCGCCGTGCACGACAAGGTCGGTGAACCGCAACGAATGCGGGCCCTGGGCTTCGGGGTCAGCATCGCCCACTGCGAGTTCCTGGCCGACCGCTTCAACCGGGCTGGCATCACCGCCCGAGCGGTCTCGGCCAAAAGCACAGCAACCGAACGCGACGACGCATTGCTGGCGCTGGCCGGCGGAGATGTGCAGATCCTCTTCTCCGTCGACCTGTTCAACGAGGGCATCGATGTCCCGGCGATCGATGTGGTTCTCATGTTGCGGCCCACCGAAAGCGCCACCGTATTCCTACAGCAGCTCGGCCGGGGTCTTCGTCGCAGCCCCGGAAAGGACGTGCTGACCGTGCTCGACTTCGTGGGCCACCAGTCCACGTCGTTCCGCTTCGATCTGCGGTACCGCCGAATGCTCGGGCGTACGCGCCGCGAGGTCGAGCGCGACATCATCGCCGACTTCCCCTATCTCCCCGCCGGTTGCCAGATGCAGCTCGATCCGGTCGCCAAGGAGATCGTCCTCCGAAATGTCAAGGAGGCTCTGCCCTCGAAGTGGCCTCAACGGGTTGCTGAGCTGCGCGACCTCGGCGACGTTTCTCTAGCCGATTATCTCGAAGAGACCGGCCTGGAGATCGACGACATCTACCAAGGCAACCGCACTTGGACGGAGATGCGCCGCACCGCGGGGATCGATACCACTCGCCCGGCAGAGGATGAGCCTCGCCTTGGGAGGGGCGTGGCCCGGCTGCTCCACCTCGACGACCTGGATCGCATCGAGGCCTACGTCACCGCCCTCGGCGCCGAACGTCCCCCGACCGAGTTCGATCTCGATGAACGCACCACCCGAGGTCTCCACGGTCTGATGCTGACCATGCTCGGCCCCAAGAAAGGTGAGTTCGCGTCACTCGATGCCGCACTCGGTCATCTGTGGGATCACAACGCGCTACGCCGCGAACTTCTC
>JBDTBS010000116.1:0-6298 GCA_039924035.1 Aquihabitans sp.
CGATGTCTTGGCCGAAGAGAGCGCCGGTGCCCGTCCGTCGGTGATTTCCGCAGAGGTGGCCGCCGATCCGGGGCTCACGCCCGGCCGCACCTACGGCAAGCCCGGGGTGGATACGGTCCCGGAGAGCTCAGGAGAGCCCAGCGAGGAGCTACGCAACCTCAATCCGGCCGATTCCGGATTGCACCCGGTGGAGACCTACCAGGTGCGTGAGGCGATCCCCGCGGTGTCGGCGGCCGCCGCCCAGGATCTGGTGATCATCGACGGTGATGGGGAAGCGGTGGGGCCCCTGGCCGGGCTCGGCATCCTCGACGGAACCCAACCGTTTCGCTACCTGGGCGACCTCAGTGCCAAAGAGTTGGAGTCATCGATCGATGACGGGTCTCGTCTTGTCCTCACCGATACCAATCGTCGGCGGGCATGGGACATCAACCGGCTCCTCGGGGCCACTTCAGAGACCTTGACCGTGGATGGTGACATCGATGCCGGCAACGGGGCATCGGTCACGCTGTGGCCCGACGACCCCGATCGCCAGACCGTGGCCACCTTCGAGGGCATCGCCGACATCAGCACCGACATCCAGGGCTTCGGGATGCAACCGTTCGGCAAGGTGGCGCTGGCGCTGGATGGCGACCGCAGCACCGGTTGGAGCAACGGTGGCTTCCACCGTGCCGAGGGTGGCCAGATCACCATTCGGCTGCTTGCGCCACAGTCCATCCGTTCGGTGTCGGTGAAACCGTTCGCGTCGGAACCTTCGGCCATCGAGTCGGTATCAGTACAGGTCGGCTCGCAGATTGCCAATGCTGATCTTCTCGGCGGGGAGGAGGTGGTCCGGGTACCGGTCCGTCCGACCGTGGCTGACACGATCGTTGTCAACATCACCAAGCAGAGCCCAGGGGCCAACCCGGTAGGCATAAAGGAAATCATCATCAACGAAGGCAAGGTACTTGCCGACGAAATGATCCGGATGCCTCGCACCTTGACGAATCTGACGGCACAGAGTCAAGGCGTGGCGGAGTCCAACATGATGTACGAAGCCCTCGCAGCGGTACCGATAGACATCGTCATGACCCGACAAGAGGGTCAGGCCGGACGAAGTGACGACGACGAGGAATACCAGATCTCTCGTTCGTTCGAGATTCCGATGGCTCGCCGGTTCACGTTTGCGGCCGATCTCACCACCACCGATGTGAACCCAGACCAGATCGCCTTGGCCCGCGCTGGCATCACGCCCTGTTTGACGATCGCCAACCTCGACGGAACCGCAGTGGAAGCGCGGATCTCGTCGACTCCCGAAGAACTCGACGACGGTCAGGTTCACCTCGAAGGTTGTGCCGACGTTGTCCTGGCTTCAGGTGGTCACAGATTCGAGACCATTTTCGGCTGGCGCCTCGATCAGGTGCATCTCGCATCGCTCGGCGATGGCGATGGCAACGGCGGGTCGGGTCGCGCCGCAATCGATCCCGGCTCGGTCGAGGTGATCGAAGCCAGTCCGACCCGGCTGGAGATGACCGTGCCAGCGGGAGACGGAGACCGCTACCTCCGGTTGGGTGAGGCCTTCGATGCCCGTTGGGAATTGACGGTCGACGGACGCGACGCCGGTCCGCCGATGATCATCGATGGTTACTCGGTGGGCTGGCTGATCGACGGACGAGCCCACCACCTGGAGGCCACCTTTCCGGCCCAGGGAGCGGTGCGGGCCACACTGACCGTTTCGGCGCTGTCGGTGGCTGGGGTGGTCGCTATAGCGGTCTTGCCTGCTCCCATGCTCTTGACCCGGCGTCGTCGTCGGGGGAACATCTCCGAGGTGGGGGAGAGCGTTCCGTGACGGATTCAGGCGAACAGCCCACGTCACCATCAACAGGTGTGGATACGTCGTTGGGTGAGAACGAAACGACGAAGAAGCTCCGGGGACTGCTACCCAACTGGCAGTCCGTCCTCGCGTGGTTGGCGTTCACCATGGGAGCGGTGATGCTCGACGGTTGGACCGGTCTCGTGGTCGGTGTGGCTATCGCTGCCGCTCTCTTGGCTGGAGCTGGACCCCGCTCGTTGGCGGCTGCCGGTGTCGTCTGCTTTGCGTTGGTGCCCGTGTGGATCCTGTCCCGGGGGTCGGCCACCGCCGAAGATGTGACACCAGCGTGGGTCAATGATTCGCTGGTTCCCCACCATCTCGCTTTCGCGGCCTTGAGCTTGATCGTGGTTTCGGTGGTGTTGCAGTCCGGATCGATTCCCGACCTCGAAGTCGTCGACCGAACCCCACTGCGCACGGCGGGTCCGCTCGGTGGCGCTGGCCTCTTGGCGCGGTGGATGGTCGTCGCCGTCGGAGCGTTGGCGGCCGTAGCGGTCTGCGTTGCGGCGTCGCAGGCATGACCTCGACGGCGCCTTCGCCGGCCGGCCGCAGCGGTAGCACCATCGACACCAAGGTCATTGTCAGCGGCCGTCGGGAGCGGATTCGAGCCTCCCGGCTTTTGCACGGCTCCGCCTGGGTGCTCATCGGCCTCGCGGTGCAAGCCGTGCTCAGCTTCTCGTTCTGGACGCTCGCAGCTCACGTGGCCATGGTCGACGACGTGGGCCGAGCTTCGGCCATGTTCACCTCGATCCAGTTCATCAACTACTCCACCGGCCTCGGCCTCACCATTGCTTTGGCCCGCCATGCCACGGGCACGACCCGCGAAGACGATGCCCTGTTCGGATGGTCGGTGACGGCCATCGCTGGAGCATCGAGCCTGGGCGCGCTGCTCTTCTTGGCGGTGTCCACCTCGGACGCGGTCGGTATGGCTACTGCGTCGACGGCCTCCCGACTGGTCTTCGCGTTCTACGTATCCGGGATGGCGGTGGGCCTGCTGACCGACGTGCGCATGATGGCCGGTCGACGCTGGGGCTGGCTCGTGGGCCGAATCGCAATCGTCGGTGTGGTCCGACTCCCGTTGGTGCTCGTCGATGTCGGTATCGACGAAGGCATCTGGCTATACCACCTCATGATGGCTCCGCTGGCCATTGGTGGGTATGCCTCGTTGTTCCTGTTGCGGGTCATCGGCTCGGGTCGACTCTCGTGGAAGCGACCGAAGCTGCTGGCCCCCTTCGCCCGATTCGCCGGTGTCAACTGGCTGGCCACGCTGGCCAGTACCGCCCCGCAGTTCGTGCTGCCATTGGTGGTCTTGGAACACGTCACCTCATCGGTATATGCCGGATTCTTCCTGGCCTGGACGATGACCGGCATGGTCTTCTTGGTACCAGGGGCCATCTCTCAGATCCTGCTGGTGGAAGGGGCCAAGTCGGCGGAGGCCGAACGCGAGGGTCAGGAGGCCGAGATGGTCGTGGGGTCGGGCGCGTCCACCCAAGAACGGCAGGCTCTCAAGTTCTCGCTCGGCGTGGCCGTGCTGGCCTGGGTGGGATCGTTGGCTGGCGCGCAACTGCTCAGCTGGATCTTCGGTGAGGACTATGACGTGCTGGCCCACACTCTGCCGGCATTGGTGGTGGCCGGAATCCCGTGGGCCTTCACCTCTGTGCGACTGTCGGAGGCTCGACTGCGCCGGGATCAGCCGGCGACCATTGCCATCACACTCACCCTCGGACTGGCCATCTTGGGCCCGGCATTGGTGTGGGTCCCGAACTGGGGCGTGGCCGGGGCCACTAGGGCCTGGATCATCGGCAACGTGGTCGCCGCGATAGTGGCTCAGATATTCCACCGCCGCCGGTTCACCAGCCGGCACTCGAAGCCGGTAGCCGTCAGCGGTCAGCGGTCAGTGATGCTTAGGCGGGCCTTCACCGGAAGATGATCGGATCCTGCGGCCGGCAGGACCTGCCCCTGTTCGGAACGGAGCCCGGGTGACAACAGGATGTGGTCGAGTTGGCTGTGGGGGCGGTGAGCCGGCCAGGTGCGGCCCCGGACGGCCCGTCGGCGACCGCCGAGGGCTGTGGCCGCGGCGGGGCCCCACAGGTTGCAATCACCCACCACCACGCTCAACCGATTTCGGGGGAGGACGGCGTTGAGGCGGCGCAGTTGGGCCAGAGCATTCGGTAGAGCGAACGACAGGTGAACGGTGGCGATGGTGACCGTCGCCGACCCCACCTGTACGTCAGCCAGTACCGCGTAGCGGGTGGCCACGTCCCACCGGTCTACCAGCCGCCCGAGATCGATGATCTCCACATCCACAACCGGAAGGCGTGACAGGAATGCGATGCCCCAGGTGCCGGAGGCCCGTTGTAGGTCGGTTGTGATCTCCGGCTGAGGGTCGATGAACGAGGCCGCCAGCGGAGCCGCCACCACCTGATACCCCAGAGTGGAGGCAAGGCTGTGGAGTCGACCGGGGTCGTCTGCTGGGTCCCACACTTCCTGGAGAGCCACCACATCGGTGTCGAACGAGGACACCACTGCGGGAAGGTCGAACGGCTCGTCATCGATGGTCAGACCCCATCGTGTGTTGAACGACGAGATGGTGAAGGTGCGATCAGATGACGACAGTTCGGCCACAGGTGGTCCAGGATGGTCGGTGAGAGGTGGCAATCGTGGTACTAAAGGGTTTGTCAGGCCCAAACGGGCGCCCTGGCGGGTATCGGTCGATGCGGAAGGTCGGAAACATCCACCCATGTCACGAGATCTGAGTCTGCTATGGCTGACGCTCCCCGAATCCCGTTCTGGACGCGAGCTCTCCTGGCTTGGTGACATGCCTGATGCTCAGGTCACTGCCGTGGGTGAGAAGGAGACCGGCGACGCTGTGCCCTTCATGTTGCGCCCCTACCGGCGCCTGACCCGTCGCTTCGTGGAGGCCGGGGCCCTGGCCTGGTTCGACGATCTGGCCACGGTGGAACCCGAGGGTGGTACTGATTGGGTGGCATCGCTGGAACTGTGTGCCCTGGTCACCGGTCAGGTCGAGCCTTTGGCTGCCCGTTTGGGGGCCCGTCGGGCTGTGCTCACCTGGGGCAATGATCCCCGCAATCCGTTGTACCGCCTGCCCCCTTTTCGCCAAGCCCTGAACCGGGCCAAGCGGTCCGATCTGGTGATCTGCCTGATCGAAGCGGCCCGAGACCACTGTGTGGAGCTCGGTATCGATGAGGACCGGTGCGCGGTGGTGCTGCCCCCCGTCGACATGGACCGGTTTCACCCGCCGTCTGAGCCGGTGGAGGAACCGGTCGCCGTGTTCATCTCACCGTTGGCTGAGAACAAGGGCATAGATCGGGTGCTCGACGCGTTCGAGTTGGTACGGGCCCGGGTGCCCGATGCCCGGTTGGTGATCGCCGGTCGGGGTCCGTTGCAGCCCATGGTGGAGGAGCGGGCTGCCGCTTCGGCGGGGTCCGTCACCTACGTCGGGTCGCTACCTGGCGACGGGGTGGCCCGTCTGCTGCGTGAATCAGCGGTGTTCGTCACTGCCCCTCGGCCAACGCGGGTGTGGAATGAACAGTTCGGGCTGGCCTACGTGGAAGCCATGGCCTCGGGGATTCCCGTGGTCACCACCGAGTGTGGGACGAACCACGAGGCCGTCCTCGCCCCGAGCATTCGGGTCCCCGACGAGGTCGGCGCCTTGGCCGACGGGCTCGTGCACTTCCTGGCCGACCCTGGTCTTCGGCGACGGTTGGCCCCCGAGCTGCGTCGGGTGGTGGTCGAACGCTTCGATCGAGGCCAGCAGATCGAGGCCCTGCGGCGGGCGTTCGACCGTTGAGGTCTGTTGGCGGAGCAAGGTCCACCCCGGCGGTCAGTCCGGGTTGGCGGCCTCCGCTAGCACCTGGGGTATCAGCCAACGGTTGATATAGGCCGCGCTCGGCCCTTGGAAGTGGAGCCCATCAGGACGAAGGTCGATGCCGTCGACCATTTCGTTGCACCGGTCCGGCTCGGGGCACACATAGGAGGCCAGGTCGACGATTCCGACACCGGGCCGGTCACGGGCCACATCGGCTAGCAAGTCGTTCATGCACTGGACCCGTTCCGGCATGCCCGGTTCGACGCGGTCGAGGATCCATGACACGTTGGTCCCGGGGGCGGTGACCAGCGCTACGGGGGCGCCGGTGCTCTGAAGGTCGTCGACGGCCCCTTCGAGCTCGGTCCGATAGGCGGCGAGGTAGCCCGGTTCGCATGGCATCGACCAACGGCCATCGAGTTCCACCGCTTCGTTGGGGAACTCGCCGAACAGCAGCATGGCCACGTCGGGCTGGTACACGTCGGTGAGGCCGCGCAGCACCTCACCTTCGGTGCAGTCGGAGGTATCGGTGCGAACATCACCTTCCACACCTCTGATGGGTCCTTTGCTGGCCAGGAGGTGGCAGCCGGGGCCGGCGGCTCCGGCCACGCTCACCCCGAGCTCGT
>JBDTBS010000117.1:0-3421 GCA_039924035.1 Aquihabitans sp.
AGATCTGAGTCCCCACCTCGGTGGCCATCAGCTCGTGGGTGGGAGCTAGGAGGCTGAAGAGGCTGTCCGGGTGGCTGGTCCACAGCGCAGTTCCAGCCTTCGGGTTGATCCCGGTAAGGATCGAAGGGACCGACCGAAAGGTTCTGTCGGCCATGGCCGTGTAGTTCGAGTACCAGGTCGACTCCTCGGCCAAGCCGGCGAGGTTTGGGAATCGAACCTCGTCCATGGTGCCGTCGGGCGCCAGCATGGATTCGAGCGGGAGCTCGTCCAACATGATGACCACCACCGACGGAGCGACCTTTCCCCCGGAACGAGCGGCCACTGCGTTGGCCGGGGACTTCAGGAGCTGGCCGGTCGGCGAAAGCAACAGCAACACGACGGCGAACACGGGAAGCGGCGACAAGTAGCGGGTCCACTCGGCTATCGCGTCGATGTGCATCAAGAAGTGGCCGAACGCGACCGCGGCAACCAGACCGTACAGACCGAGCAGCAATCCATTCTCGATGCCCGCCAACTTCAACCATTGGATGACGGTGAAGGCCACCAGAAGCGATGTCACCCCCACGAAGGCCAGATCGCCGGCCCGTCGGCTCACCGTCCCGATCGCCACGATCACCGTCCAGATGAGCCACGGCGGAACCAGCGCCACGAGTAGGCCAAACACCACGATCCCGCTACCGCGCACCCCCGCATAGGCGAAGATGGACGGATCCTCCCCGGCGATCGACAGCAGCGGCTGGCTGATGGCGAAGCCGGTGAGGCCAAGCAGGGCGAGCAGCTGACCGAAGCGAAGACCATCGCCGCGGTAGCCCTTCAGTTTGACTGCCTTTTCAGTCATTCTTCACCAGTCTCGTCGGTAATGATGATGGATGGTAGCCATCTCCCACCGCGCCGAACGAGCAGGCAGCCAGCAGCGGCCAGATCAGGCCGTCCACTCCTTGAGGGTGGAGACCAGGCTCGACTGGGTCTGGTCGCCGGTGGGGACCGGGATGATGTTGAGGTGGGTGACGCCGGCCTCGTCGAAGGCTGCCAGGCGTTCCTTCACGTAGCCCTCGGGGCCCACGAGCGAGATGGCCTCGAGGAACTCGAGGGGGACGGCGGCGGCCGCTTCTTCCTTCTTGCCGTCGAGGTAGAGGTCTTGGATCTGCTTGGCCTCGGCCTCGTAGCCGTAGCGGGAGAACAGCGTGTTGTAGAAGTTCTTGCCTCGGGCTCCCATGCCACCCACGTAGAGGGCGACCATGGGCCGCACGAAGTCGAGGTAGCCCTTCACGTCGTCGCCGATCACGGTGAGGCCACCGGCGGTGATCATGAGGTCGTCGAGGGAGGCATCGCGCTTGGCCTTGCCGGCGGCGAGGTCGTCGCCCCACACGTCGGCGGCTCGGGCCGGGTCGAACAAGATGGGCATCCAGCCGTCGGCCACTTCAGCGGTCATGGCCACGTTCTTGGGTCCGAGGGAGGCCACCCAGATCGGGATGCGGTTGCGCACAGGGTGGGCGATGATCTTGAGCGGCTTGCCGAGCCCGGTGCCCTCCCCTTCGGGTAGGGGCATGTTGTAGTACTTGCCGGTGTGGGTGAGCTTGTCTTCACGAGCCCACACGTTGCGGCAGATCTCGATGATCTCGCGGGTGCGGCCGACGGGCGCCGAATAGGGCACGCCGTGGAAGCCTTCGATGACCTGAGGACCGGAAGCGCCGAGGCCCATGTGGCAGCGGCCGTCAGACAGGGAGTCGACGCCAGCAGCGGTCATGGCCAGCAGCGTGGGGGTGCGGGTGTAGATGGGCAGGATGCCCGACGCGATCTGGACGGTCTCGGTCTTGGCCGCCAGGTAGCCCATGAGGCTGACGCCGTCGAAGCCATATGCCTCAGCGACCCAGACGAGGTCTAGCCCCGCGGTTTCGAGTTCGGCGACGGTATCTGCCGCCTCCTTGAACCCTCCGCTATAGCTGAGCTGCATGCTGATCTGCACGGGTTGCCTCCGAGGCTGCTTGACCGGTCGGTCAAGCGTAGCCCGAAGCGGCAGATCGGCGTTCAGCCTCCGAGACGCTTGCGGGCTGCGGCCGCGGCATCGATGAACTTCTGGGGGATGACGACGCCACTGGGCAGGGTCACACCGCTGGCGCTACCCGCACCACCAACGCCAGCGCCGTCGCCTCCGGCAGCAACCGCGGTCTCTTCGACCACCTCTTCGACCTCATCGCCGAAGACTCCCGTCTCGCCCTTGAGGTGGCGCTTCCACTGGTCGGGGGTGGCCAGGGCGTCGCGATTGATCGAGCCCTGGCGCACGCCGTTCTCGAAGAGCACCCAGTAGCGGATCCATTCGAACCCGTTGACCAGGATGACCTTGCCAGCGGTGCCTTCGGGTACGTCTCGCAGTTCCCGGCGAGCGACCACCTTCTCACCCTTGCGGAACGTGTCGGGGGCAACTGCGGTCTTGGCCATAACCCCAGATCGTGCCCGCTAACCAGCCCCTACCGCCAGTCCTGACCCATATCAGAGACCGCCACCGCATCTGCGGCGGCCATTCGTCACACATCCTTGCTTTGGGAAATAGTTTCATTAGCTAAGGGGTTATACGGCATGATGGATGACGTGACCACCGACGACCGCACCGAAAGACTGGCCGACACGGCCAGTCGTCTCCGCTTCACCTCCGCTCGTCTCACCCGCATCCTGAGACAACAGGCCGACCTGCCGCTCACGCTGACCCAACTATCAGCGCTGGCCACCATCTCCAACGACGGCCCGATGCCCATCGGCACGCTCGCCGACCTGGAGCACGTGTCAGCCCCCACCGCCACCAAGGTGATCGACAAGCTCCATGCCGACGGTCTGGTGGACCGGGTCGGTGACCCCACCGACCGACGACGGACCCTGGTGTCGGCCACCAAAGCCGGCGACGAGCTCCTGAACGACCACCGGGCCCGCAAGACGGCCTGGCTGTCGACCCGGCTGGCCGAGCTCCCCCACGACGACATCGACCGCCTGACTGCGGCCCTCGAGGTCCTCGAGCGCCTCACCGAACCCCCCGAACCAATGCCCCCCGAACAATCCCTGTGAAGAAACGCGCATGACTGCAACAACCGCTCCGCTCTCCCCCATCCCTACCCCCACCGCCGACGCTGGCGACACCTCCACCTTCCGCTCGCTGAAGCACCGCAACTTCAAACTGTTCTTCATCGGTCAGCTGATCTCGCAGACCGGTACCTGGGTCACGATGATCACCCAGACGCTGCTGGTGCTGAGCATGACCAAGTCGGGGCTGACCCTCGGCCTGCTGTTGGCTGCCCAGTTCGGACCGGTGCTCGTCCTCGGCGCCTGGGCCGGGGCCGTTGCCGACCGGGCCGACAAGCGGGCCCTGCTCCTGCGGGTCCAGACCGTCGCCATGATCCAGTCGTTCGTCCTCGGTGTGGTGGTGCTGTCG
>JBDTBS010000118.1:0-7811 GCA_039924035.1 Aquihabitans sp.
AGCGCACCCTTGGTGGCGTAGGTATCGGAGTCTCGCAAGTCACCACCGGTTCGGTAGGCGCAAGAAACCGAGGCCGTCACGTCGGCCACCGACTCGTCGACGACGGTCAGCAGGCCGCTGCCGGTTCGGCGCAGACCTTGCTGGCCCGGGCCGGCCACCGATCGGTAGCCGGGAAGTCGGGCGCTCACCGCGTCCTGTTCGACGGGATCGAACACCTCGCTCATGGCACACACGTCGAAACGGCCCCGTATGGCATCAGCTACAAGGGGGGCCCGGGCCGGAACGGCAGGGGCGAACAGGCGGTCACCGCCAGGTATGGCCGGACCGCCGGCCCATAGTCGAGGCCGCAGCAGCCAGGTATTCCAGAACGCGATCCGAAGCGGCACCGAAGGGCTGGTCATGGGGGTCGAACCTACCGGGATGGCCACCGGGACCATCCATGCCGGCGCAGCGGTCACCGGTAGAGTGGAGCGCTACCACTCGGTGCATCTGATGCCAACATCTCCAGGCTCCTCCCCAACTGAAGCGAGACCTGCCGAGGCGGCAGCGGTGAGGATCGACGTTCCCCGCCCGTCGATCCGGTTGCCGTATGCCCCCGGCCTCGACGGATTGAGGGGAGCAGCAGTGGCGGCCGTGCTGGTGTTCCACGCGGCCCCGGCCACCTGGGCCCCTGGCGGCTTCCTTGGAGTGTCGCTGTTCTTCACGCTCTCGGGCTACCTGATCGCCTCGCTGATCCTGGTAGAGGTGGATGTCAACGGCCACGTCGACCTGCTCCGGTTCTGGGCCCGACGGGCCCGCCGTCTCCTCCCCGCCCTGGTGGTTGCTGTGGTCGGCGTGGTGGTGATGTCGCAGACGATCGAGGTCGCCTCCGACGTGCGACGCGGACTTCTCGGTGGCCTCACCTACTCGGCCAACTGGGTGCAGCTCTCCTCGGGCTCGACCTATGCCGACCTGTTCCGGACTCCGTCGCCGGTCACCCACCTGTGGTCTCTCGCCATTGAAGAACAGTTCTACGTCGTCTTTCCGTTTCTGGTGTGGCTGGTGGTCCGATCCCGCCCCGCGGCCCTGCGCCGGTGGCTGATGGGGGGATCGCTGGCCGTCGCAGCCATAGGCCTGGCCACTTCGATCCGGGTCGACGACCCTGCGTTCACCTATTACGCCACCCACACCCGGGGCGCCGAGATCGCATGGGGAGTGCTGGCCGCATGCATCGTGCGCTTCGTGCGACGACCAGCACCCACGGCGTTGACGGTGGCCGGCGTGTTGGCGGCGATGCTCACGTTGTGGACATGGCGGACCACCCACCTGTCCGACACCTGGGTAGGGCACGGTGGCTTGGTGGTCTTCGGCGTTGCTTCGGCGGTGCTGATAGCGGCGGCCGCTCGACCCGGTCCTGTCGGCATCGGATTGGGCTGGTGGCCACTGCGACAGGTCGGCCGGATCAGCTACGGCTTGTACCTGTACCACTGGCCGGTGGTGGTGCTGCTGGCCCCGCCCCGCGTCAACTGGGCCCCGGTGACCCTTTTCGTGGCCCGGGTCGCGCTTTCACTGCTGTTGGCGGTGGCTTCGTTCGTACTGGTGGAGCAGCCGGTACGCAAGGGCCAACTGCGCTGGACAGGCTCGAATCGGCGCACCCTCCAGGTCTCCGCGGTCGGTCTGTGCCTGGCTGTTCTGCTGGTCCTCGTGGTCGTCCCCGGTCCGTCGCAAACTGAACGGGTGGCGGCCCCCGCGGTGGTGGACGTCGCCGACCTCCCCGTCGTTCCGGCTGACGGAACCACCGTTCCCGACGCTGGCGATTCCGGTGACCCCGTTGGCTCGACTGTCCCCGCTGCACCCGCCGGTCCAACGCTGATGGCTCTGTTCGGTGATTCGGTACCGAACTGGTTGGTTCGGGACGGTGGCGACGTACTCGATCCCGATGAGGTGGCCCTGATCGACGGATCGAGCGAGGGGTGTGATGGCGCCGAAGGGGCACCAGTCGGTCGGACCGGTACCGGTGCGGTGGTGACCGTGCCCGAGTCGTGTACGGGGTGGCGCACCCAGTACCCCGCGGCCCTGGCCGGTGTAGATCAGGTCAAGGTGGCGGTTCTCTTTCTGGGGAGCGGTGCGATCCTCGACCGCGAGCTCGACGGGAGCTTCCATGGCCCTTGTGGCCCGGTGGCCCATGCCTGGTACGCGAACGACGTGGCGCAGCGCCTCGCCTACCTGTCGGCCCAGGCCCAGCGCACCGTGGTGGTGCTCCCGGCGTGGTCCGACGAGCAGTCCCGGTGGGTGAACCCCGCCGACCACCTCGACCGCACCGACTGTGTGCGGGTCACGTTGCGCGAGGCAGCCGAGAACGCTGGTGCAGAGGTCATCGACCTCGCCGAACTGATCTGCCCCGACGGCCGGGAGCAATGTCGACCCCTGCGACGAGATGGGGTCCACGTCAGCCCCGAACACGCCGGCGAGGTGCTCGGTTGGTTGATGGATCAGGTACTCGGCTGACCGGCCAGGAGGGCCCGTACCGAATCCAAGGTATCGGCACCGATGGGGTCCTTGTCGTGGCGGTAGCGGACCACTCGGGCGAAGCGGAGGGCCACGCCGCCGGGATAGCGGGTGGAGCGCTGAGCTCCATCGAGGGCGATCTCCACCACCTGCTCGGGCCGAACCCACACGGTGCCGGTCTGCGGCCCTGACCAAGGCTCTTCCCGCTCGGCCAGGGCCAAGAAGCGTTCCGTCTGCCAGCGCAGCAGGTCGTCGGTCATCCCCTTGTAGGTCTTGCCCACCATCACGAAGCCGTCACCATCGTCGGCCCGGGCCCCGAGATGCAGGTTCGACAGCCAGCCTCGGCGTCTCCCCGATCCCCACTCCACGGCCAGGACCACGAGGTCGAGGGTGTGCACCGGCTTCACCTTGCGCCAGGCCTTGCCTCGTCGCCCGGCCTCATAGGACGAACCGACCCCCTTCACCACGGCGCCCTCGTGGCCTGCGGCCAGCGCCTCGGACAGCACCGCCTCGGCGGCGATGGCATCGGAGGTGACGATGCCGGGGATCTGCCATCGGCCGGCCACCCGCTCCAGTTCACCTCGCCGGACCGAGAGCGGTTCGTCGGCCAGGTTGCGACCATCGAGGTAGATGAGGTCGAAGAAGTGGGGGAGGACCGCGGTGCTGCCGGGCATGTCGGTGCCGACCCGGGAGGCGGTGTCCTGGAAGGCGACCGGTCGGCCATCACCGTCGACCACCAGAGCCTCGCCGTCGAGCACGACCGACCGCACGGGGAGCTGTCGCGCCACCGCTACCACCTCTGGTAGTCGGTCGGTGATGTCATTGAGGTTGCGGGTGTACACCGATACGTCGTCGCCATCGCGATGGACCTGGATGCGGATGCCGTCGAGCTTCCACTCCACCGATGCCTCCCCGAGTTCGGCCACCGCTTCGGTGACCGACGCGGCCGTGGAGGCCAGCATCGGCTGCACGGGACGGCCGACCACCAGGCTGACCTCGTCCAGCGCCTGACGGCCTTCGGTGAGGGCCAGGTGGGCGGTGTGGTCCAGACGGCCACCGAACATGAGCGCACGGCGCACGACGGTGGCGGGCACGCCCGCGGCCCGGGCCACGGCATCGGTCATCACCCCGGTCAACGCTCCCTGGCGCAGCTCACCGCCGAACAGACGGAACAGGAACGAGGCTTCGTCGTCGGTGGCTCGCGTGAACAGATCGGACAGACGGGCCCGGCGGGCGCCGTCGGAGCCGGGGCCCGCCAGGCCGTCCAGTTCGGTGATGGCCTCGTCCACGTCCGATACCGTCAACGGCGGCTCGCCGAGGTGTTCCACCGGGCCAGCGGCGGCTTGCAACGTCTTCCAACCGACCCCGATCCGGCCCTGCCGTGGCTCGCCGACCAAGAACCCGACGGCGGGCTCGATCTCACCCGGTTCCAGACGAACCAGCAGGTCAGCGAGGGCCTGGGACTTGGACGTGCGAGACCGGGTCGCACCGACGGCACCGGACGTGGCGACGATCTCGCGGAAAAGCACCATCCCTTTCTACCGAACAGCGGAACCGATGGTGGCCTCGGAGGCAAGGTCTGGCAACGTTGTCCGCCGTGTTGCAGGTATCTGGACTTCGAGTCGACGTGTGTGGAGTCACCCTGATCGACAACGTCACCTTCACCGTGCGCGCCGGTGAAAAGGTCGGTCTCGTCGGCCGAAACGGTGCCGGTAAGACGTCGATGCTGAAGGTGATCGGCGGAGCCGACAAGGCGGCCCGAGGCTCGGTCAGGTACGAGGGTGGCATGGGCTATCTGCCCCAGGACCCCCGTCTCGACCTGGTACCCGAGGACATGACGGGCATGCGCCACGTGCTGTCGGGTCGAGGGCTGCACGAGGCCTTGGAGCGCATGGAAAAGCTCCAAGCCGCCATGGAGGCCGATCCCACCGAACGGGCCATCGACCGCTACACCAGGGCCATCGAGAAGTTCCGCATGGACGGGGGCTATTCGGCCGAAGGCGAGGTCCGCCGGTTGGCCACTGGCATCGGCCTCGACGACGAGAAGCTCGACCTGCCCCTCGGGGCCCTGTCTGGTGGCCAACGGCGCCGGGTCGAAGTCGTGCGCATACTCTTCGCTGGTTCCGACGTACTGCTACTCGACGAGCCCACCAACCACCTCGATGCCGACGCCAAGGCATGGATGCTCGACTTCCTTCGGGGCTACCGGGGAGCGCTCGTGGTCATCAGCCACGACCTCGACCTGCTCGACGAGGCCATCACCCGGGTGATCCACCTCGACCGGGGGGCGACAACACCACCGGGCAGATGCACGAGTACAAGGGCACCTACTCGCAGTACATCAACGGCCGTGAAGCCGACGAGGTCCGCCAGGCCAAGCAGATCGCCATGCAGGCCAAAGAGGTCGATCGGATGCAGAACATCATCGATCGGTTCGGAGCCAAGGCCAGCAAGGCCTCGATGGCCAAGAGCCTCGAGAAGAAGATCGAACGCCTGAAGGAGTCCGGTCCGGAGTCGGCCGTGGCCCGCAAGGTTCTCAAGCTCAAGTTGCCTGAGCCGCCTCACTGCGCCCGCACCGTGCTCGATGCCAAGGAACTGGCCGTCAGCTACCCGGGCCTCGATGTGTTCGAAGACGTCACCTTCGATGCCGGTCGCGGCGACCGGGTCATGGTGATGGGCCTCAACGGGGCCGGCAAGACCAGCCTGTTGCGGGTGCTGGCCGGCATCACCGAGCCGGTGATCGGCTCCTTTTCGTTCGGCATGGGGGTGTCGGTGGGCTACTACGCCCAGGAACACGAGGGCATCCGTGCCGGTGCCGACCTGGTGGAACACATGCGTGAAGCCACCGACGGCATGGGTGACGGTCAGATCCGAGCCATCCTCGGCATGTTCGGGCTCATCGGCGACAAGGTGTTCCAGGACGCGTCCACCCTCTCGGGCGGCGAGAAGACCAAGCTGGCCTTGGCCCAATTGGTGGGCGGCAAGCACAACGTGCTGCTGCTCGATGAGCCCACCAACAACCTCGACCCCGGTTCACGCTCAGCGGTGGCCGACGCTCTGTCGAGTTGGGGCGGCACCCTCATCGTGGTCAGCCACGATGCCGAGTTCGTCGAGGCCCTCCAGCCCGACCGAGCCCTGCTCATGCCCGAGGGAGACGTCGACCACTGGCACGACGACTTCCTCGAACTCGTAGCCATGGCCTGACCTTCCTTCGGATCCTCAGCTTCTTTTGAGGCGCGACCACGCCAGTGCCAGAGATCGAATGATGAGCGTGATGTACGGAATCGCGAGGGTTGGGACTCGTATCGGGTGAGGAGGTGGTTCGGCTTGGAGGACATTCGGCTTCGACCAACGTCACCTGAAGCGACCCAGACGTTCGAACAGTTCTACGAAGAGAACTGGCTCGGCTACGTGCAGCGGGCCTACCTGATCCTGCGCGACCGTGCCGCAGCCGAAGACGTGGCCCAAGATGTCATGCTGCAGATCTCCGGTCGCTGGAGCGAGATCCTCGAACCGCGTGCGTACGGGTATCGCTGCACTATCAACGGGGCCATCCGCATGGCCAAGAAGCACCGGCGAACCCTGCCGCCTCCCCGGGAGCAGGTGCACGGAGAGTTCGAATATCTGGCCGACGTCATCGACCGTCTGCCTCTGCGCATGCGGGTGATCGTGGTCCTCAAGTACTTCGACGACCTGTCCCACGACGAGATCGCCGAAGTCGTCGGCTGCCGGCCCGGGTCCGTCGGCCCCACCCTCAACCGAGCGATCAAGCGACTGTCGAAGGAGATCGAGCGATGAGCATCGAATCAACCTTGAAAGAACACTTCGATCAGGAACTACGTGAGGCGGGGCTGAATGAGCCTCGCGTTCCCCGTCTCGATGTCCATCGTCGCCGCCCGCTCCCTTCGAAGCGTGGGCAGCTCATCCTGGCCCGAGCGGCCATCATCCTGGTCGTGTTGGGCGTCGGCGCCCTGGGCATCGCGCTCGTTCGTGACCAAACGTCGAACCCGCCAGCGGCCTCACCCGGCTCGAAGACCTTGCCCCAGACGGCAGCCTCCACCGTCGACGGGGACTGGACGGCCGTTGCCTGGGAGGGATGGCTCTTTCAATACCCCGAGTCGTGGACCCTCCGCCACAACGTGACGTGCCGCGAAGGAACGTTGCGAATCGTCGTGTCGAAGGAGAAGTCGGATCCGTGTACCCAGCTCTCGGCTTCGCCCGGTAGCGACGCCTTTGTGGCGCTGGTCAGGTGGTCCGACCTGAAGTATCAGCCTCGCCCGACCGGGGTCATGACCAACGACGCCACCGAGTTGACCGAGATGTTCAGTTCCGGCGGACCCGGCGGCAACGCCTCCGTCGTCTACCGCGGCGCCAGCCGGGCAGACGGATCGACCGCTCAGTCGATCGCGGCGAGCTTCACCTCACCTCGAACCCCTGTCGACGACGCGCCGTCGTACCTCGAGGGCGGGGACTCCTTGGCCGAAGGCCTGGATTCGATGATGGATGAGAGCTCGGTCGTGTTCATCCCCCGGGAGGTGCCGACCGGCACCAGCGTGGGCTCGCTTTCGGTTTCCGAGGATCAGGCCGAGATGGAACTGACCATTGAATCTCAAGATGGAGCCGGGTTTTTGCCAACAATTTGGCTTTGCTTCGGAGCCGAGGAGAGCTCGTGTGGCCCGGTACGAAAGGCCACGTTCACCCGTACGTTCGGTTCCGCTCAGTGGGACTGCAGCCGTGAGGGCTCGGCATTGCACGCGTACTGCTGGCGACAGTTCAGCACTGGGGAGTGGGCCAAGTTCCGGGTCTGGCATGCGACGTTCTCCGAGGAACAACTCGACCTGATCCTCGGCACCCTGACCCGCGACATCGATTCGGCCGCCTGGGCAAAGAACTGAGCATCCCTACCCGCCCGGAGTCTTCGGGGGTGGAGAAGGTGTCGTCAGAACAGGCGAGCTCTCGTCGACCTCGGCGGGCTCCACGTCGGTAGCAACGGTCGATTGGCCGTCCTCATCCGGATCAGATCCGAGTGACTGGTACTCGAGCCATTGGTCTTGCATTGGGTTGCCTTCGTCGGGGCGGGTCTCCTCGTTGGAGGATCGGACCCATCCGACGAGGAACTCCCATGGTGGGTCATAGTCCTGTCCGTTCTCTTCCAGCCAGGCGATGAACGCCCGCAGGTTCGTCGTCTTACCGGGTCCCCCGACGACGTCTAGGTTCTGGTCGAAGACCCCGCGGACCACGAGATCCCCGCCCTCCAGCGGGCCAGAGGATCGCGGCGCTCGATCAGCGACGACGTAGACGGGCCCAGATACCTCCGAGTTCCA
>JBDTBS010000119.1:0-28833 GCA_039924035.1 Aquihabitans sp.
GAGGCCCGCCAGGTCCCAGCTGAGTTGGCAGTGGCCGGGGTGTTGTTCGGCATCGGCGGGTGGATCAGCCGAGGGACCGATCCCGACACGGTGGTGGCTTCCTTGCGTCGCCTGGTTCTACCCACCGGTTGAACAGGTCGTGTCTCCGCACCGGGGGATGGCGTGGCAGGATCGGGGCATGGAAGCAACGCTGCACACCAACCAGGGCGACATCCGCCTCACCCTTTTCGCCGATCAGGCCCCCAAGACCGTCGGGAGCTTCGCGAGCCTGGCCAAAGGCGAACCCACCTGGCGTGACCAGGAGATCGGCCAGGAACGTTCCAAGCCGTTCTATGACGGGCTGATCTTCCACCGGGTCATCGGTGGGTTCATGATCCAGGGAGGCTGCCCCACCGGCTCGGGTACCGGCGGCCCCGGTTACCAGTTCGACGACGAGATCGCCCCTGGCCTCACCTTCGACCAGCCCTACATGTTGGCCATGGCCAATGCCGGCATCCAGGGTGGCAAGGGGACCAACGGTTCCCAGTTCTTCATCACCGTGGGTCCCACCCCGCACCTGAAGGGCAAGCACGCCATCTTTGGCGAGGTCGCCGATGCCGACAGTCGGGCCGTGGTCGACAAGATCGCCGCCCTCCCCGTCGGCCGGGGTGACCGCCCCAAAGACGACGTGGTGATCGAGCGGGTCACCATCTCTGACGAGGCCTGACCCGAGCATCCCGTGGAGTTGAACCTGGCTGCGGTGCACGAGGCGTTGGCCGCCGAACTCGGCGACCGGCCCTGCATGATCTGGCGGGACCGCACCTGGACCTGGGACGACGTGACCGATCGGACCCGTCGCCTGGCCAACGTCCTGGCTGGGCACGGGATCGGCCGGCGAGGGACGTTGGCCGATTCCCGACCATGGGAGTCACCTCACGATCACGTCGGGCTGTACCTGACCAACAGCAATGCCTACTTGGAGGGAATGCTCGGCTCCGCCAAGGCGGGGGCAGCGGCGTTCAACGTCAACTACCGATACGTGGCTGATGAACTGGTCCACCTCTTCGACGATGCCGCGGCCGCGGCCATCGTCTACCACGGCCGCTACGCCACCACGCTGTCCGAGGTCCTCCCCCGTTTGACCCGGTCCCCAGCGCTACTGCTTCGAGTCGACGACGACACCGGCGACGAGCTCCTACCCGGAGCGCTCGACTACGAGGAGGCACTGGCTGGTTCGTCGGGGTCACGTCCGGACGTGGAGTGGCTTCCCGACGACCTCTACATCGTCTACACCGGCGGAACCACCGGGTCCCCCAAGGGGGTCCTGTGGCGTCAGGCCGACTTCTTGGTGGCAGCCCTAGGTGTTCGCCGGCGCGACGGCACCGACTTCGACTCCATAGATGAAGTGGTGGAACCGGCTCGGCACCGAAACCTCCGGGCCCTTCCTGCGCCACCGCTCATGCATGGGGCCGCCCACTGGAATGCCATCAGCGCGTGGATCGGAGGTGGCACCGTGGTCATGCAGGACCGAACCGACCGGCTCGACCCCGCCGATGTCCTCGATACCTGTGCCCGCTACGACGTCACCTCTCTGCTGATCGTGGGAGATGCCTTCGCTCGTCCGCTGCTGGATGAACAGCGACGTGAGGCCCGAGACCTGACCTCGCTTCGGTTTCTCCTCACCGGAGGAGCAATCCTGTCCCCCGCCGTTCGCCGGGAGGTGCAAGAGCTCCTACCCGCGGTGCGCGTCGTCGACGTGCTCGGATCGTCGGAGACCGGCCGTCAGGCCGTGGCCAACACCTCGGCCGGCGACGCCGTCGGCCCCAGCCGGTTCGTGCCGTCGGCCACCGCGGCGGTGCTGTCGGAAGACCTCACCCGGCAGCTGAAACCCGGTGACGACGAGATCGGCTGGTTGGCCCAGGGCGGCCGCATACCTCGCGGCTACCTCGGCGATGAGGCCAAGACCCAGGCCACGTTCCCGACGATCGAGGGGACCCGATGGTCGGTGGCCGGCGACCGAGCGCGCTGGCGGCCCGATGGGACCATCGAGCTTCACGGCCGAGACTCTGTGACCATCAACACCGGTGGCGAGAAGGTGTTCGCCGAAGAGGTGGAGCAGGCCGTGAAGAACCATCCGGCGGTGTACGACGCCCTGGTGGTGGGCCGACCCAGCGAAAAGTGGGGCCAGGAGGTGGTGGCCGTGGTGGCCCTGCGCCCCGGATACAGCCTCACCCTCGACGACCTGCGCGACACCACCTCAGCCCACCTGGCCCGCTACAAACTGCCCCGAGCACTGGTGTTTCGTGATGCTGTGGTCCGCAGTCCGAGTGGCAAACCCGACTACGGGTGGGCTCGCTCCCAGGCAACTGACTGACGCAAATATGGCCTCCGCCGGGATCGCCCACTAACTTCTCAGACCAGGCGGAACATGCGTTCGCCACCTTCACATGCTTCAGCGCACTCTTCCTCTCCCCTACCCCGTCGATCTTGCCGGCACCCTCGCCGGTGTACAGCGGGGTACCCACGATCTGAGCTGCACCATTCGTGACAACGAGGTCTGGCGGGCATCACGAGCCCCCGGCGGGCCGGCCACCGTCCACCTCGTGGCCCACGGATCCACCATCGAGGCCGAGGCCTGGGGTGAAGGGGCCGAGGCGGCACTTGATGCTGTGCCGGCCCTGGTTGGCCTCGATGATGCCGTCGACGACTTTCAGCCCGACCATCCCGTGATCGCTCGGCTGTGGCGAGATCACCCCGGCCTGCGGATACCCCGATCCCAGGCCGTCTACGAGTCGCTGTTGGCCGTCGTGCTCGAACAGAGGGTGACCATCTTCGAGGCCCGTCGGGCCCATTCGCAGCTCTTGCGCACCTGGGGGGAACCGGCCCCTGGCCCCGGAGACCTCCTGTTGCCTCCCGACCCCGAGGTTCTGAGCGGCGTGGCCTACTACGACCTCCACGTCCTCGGGGTGGAGAAGAAGCGGGCCGACACCATCCGCCGGGTGGCGGCCACCGCCCGCCACCTCGATGCCTTGGCCCAGCTTCCGGCGGCCGCAGCTGCCGAACGTTTGACACACGTTGTCGGTATCGGGCCATGGACGGCCGCTGAGGTGGGGCTCACGGCCTTGGGCGATGCTGACGCGGTACCGGTGGGCGATGTCCACTTCCCCTCTGATGTCACCTACGTGCTCACCGGTACGGCAGTGGATGACGACGAAGCCATGCTCGACGCGCTGGAACCGTTCACCGGCCACCGGGGGCGCGTCATCCGCCTCATCCAAGCTGCCGGACTCCACGCGCCGCGCCGAGGGCCCCGCTACGCACCCCGACCCATCGCTGAGCACTGACCGGATGGGGCCTACGGGGCTCCGGCTGTGGATAACTTCGACAATTCACAGGGTTGCACCCCTCGTTCCCCACAAGCGATCCGTCGTATCCTTGGCTCAGGACGAGGAGGCCCGGCATGACCAGCTACCAGATCACCCTGAAGGACCGTTCCACCGAGCACATAACCGATGCCGACGCATACCAGCAGGAAGGGCAGATGACCACCTTTTTCCGGACCGGATCGGGGCGCAACGTGGTCGATACCTGGAGTACCCGGGTGGCCAGCTTCCGCACCGCCGAGGTGGTCGTGATCCGTCGGATCGAATCCGCGGCCTACCAAGCCGACCGGCCCGTGGTGGCCGGCTTGCGCAGCGCATGACCCCGGATTCACCTCCGGGCCGCTCCCACGTGCGAACCTGACCACATGTCCTTCGCCGAATCCGTTCCCGATGTGGGCCCTGATCAGCAGACGTTCAACTGTCCACGCTGCACGACGGAGGTATCGGAATCCTGGTACGGCCCGTGCCAGACGTGCCGGTCCGACCTGAGGTCGACCCTTGGAGGCGAGAAGCGCGATCTGGCCGTTGCCGACTACGAACCGAAGATGAACGTCACCCCCAACGCGGTGGCCACCAAGGACTGACTGCGGTCAGGTCGACGTGGGTTCCCAGACCACGACCGAGGACGGTTCGCTGGCCTCGGTGGGGCGAGTCAACTCTTCAGGCGTCCGGTGGGTGCTGATCGCGTTTCGCAGGGTGGGGCATATCTCCTCGTGGCTCTTGTAGTCCGTGCTGTACACCAGGAAGATCCGGTGATCGCCGGCCCGTTCGATCAGATCATCGGCGAAACGACCCGGGTCGGCCTCCGACAGGCGTTGGTCGTAATCGACCCAGTCGACCCGTTCCGGGGGCAGGAACTCCGGGTAGGTCACCTGGTCCAGGCCCGGACCCAGAACCCGGCTCCCCGCCGGTCCCAACTGGTCGGGACAGAACACCACCACGTCGCCGGGTTCGGCCCGACTGGTGATGGCCGTCGCGCTGCGCACGCTGTCGGACCGTTCCTTCATCGCTCCCTGGGCCACACCGGCCACTCCGAGCAGGAGCAATACGGCCAGCGTTGCGTAGCTCGCCACCCGGCCTTCCAACTGGAGGAGTCCGAGCGCGGCCAGTAGCACCACGAACGGGAAGAACACGGCCGCATAGCGGGTGGCGTAGGTGGCTCCCGTGGCGTAGCCCGCGACACAGGCCACCGCGAGGGTCCCGGCCACGAGGATCAGCAATGGCCGGGCCTGGGCCCGGGTGCGGAGGTCCAGTATCACCCGAGTCGGTCCGTCGGCGGCACCGAATATCCCGAGGAGAACCACCACGATCAGGCATACCCCGAGCAAGGTTGCTTCGGGGTACGGTCCGCCACCGAAGTCGGTGATCGTGAAGATCACCATCTCGGTGGGACGGACTGGACGGGCCCACGGCGTTCCGGTGTGGGCCCCCTGATAGAGCAAAGTTGGCAGCCACGGCACGAAGGTCAGGCCACCGACGATGATTGCCCCGATCACCCGGGTGGTGGCCGCGGTCGCAGAACGATCACCAGACCGGGCCGCCCGCCAACGATGCACGAGCAGAGCGGTGCCGACCACGGTCAGCAACCACAGCGACCAGTAGTGGGTCCACAGCAGCATGCCGGTCAGCACGCTTATCCCGGCCAAGCGGGGCCAGGTAGCCTCCTCCAGAGCATCGGTCACCACCAACCAGCCAGCGAGAACCAGCACCGAGACCATGGCGTACATGCGAGTCTCGGTGGCGTAGCGGATGGCGTAGGGAGACAGTGCGAGGACAGCGAGAGCCAGAACCGCTCCCCTTCGACCACCCAGTCGCCGCCCTGCCACCCACATCAGGGGTAGTAGTGCCACTGCCCAGAGCCCCGAGAAGGCCCGCACGGCGACGTTGCCTTCGCCGAAGAGCAGCATCCACCCGTGGAGGAACAAGTAGTACAGCGGCGGGTGGCCGTCCTGCTTCAGGGCCGCGGGGATCTCGCCCAATGGAAGTCGGGCGATGTTGACGCTCAGGGCCTCGTCGAGCCACAGCGGCGAATCGACCACGAAGCGGAGGATCAGCCCGACCACAACGACCAGACCGACCGCCACCACCAGCGCGGTCGGCAACTTGTCATCAGACTCGACTCTTCCCACGGGCTCGGCGGCAGGGATGCTCATCTACCGCGTTCCCGTACGGGCGAACAGCTTGCGGAACCTGCTGAGCGGCTTCTCGACCACGTGCCAACTCACTGCCGCACAGAGGACACCACCGACCACCCCGAGCAGAAGTAGGTGTAGAAGATTCGTGTCACCCTGCTGGCTGCCGAGCCAGCCCGGCCACAGCTCATAGTCGTGAAACTCGTTGTGGACCCCTGCCGCCACTCCGCGCTTGATGATGTCGAAGTGCCAGAGGTAGAGGGCATAGGAGATGGATCCCAACCAGACCAGCGGGCGAGCGCCCCAGAAGCGGCGAATGAAGCTGCCGCCCCTGGCGGGGCCGAAGGCCGCAGGGATCACGGCGAGAACCCCGCCCAAGAGGAACACCAATTGACGGCGTTGCCAGAACCATCCGTGGTAGTCGGTGGCCGGTCCGATGACGTAGCCGTACCAGAGCATCACGGCAATCGCCGCCGACCACCAGAGCCCGACCGGACGACCCCAGCGTTCGAGAGCGGCTCGAGCCCGTGGGTTCTGCATGGACCACACCGACACGGCGGCAAGGCCCATCCCCCAGGCAAACGGGTCGAGGTTCATCGGAAGCCAGGTGAACGTCAGCCCAGATTTGTGGGGTGCGTAATGATCCACCGTGGCCCTCGCCACCACGGCGCCAGCCCACAAGATCGCACAGCCCGTCAGTTGCAGAGCCAAGACCTGGTTGGCCGAGCGCAGGCGGCGAGCGAGCCGGCCCACCAGAATGGCCCACAGAGGAATGGCCAGGTAGAAGGCGACTTCGGTGGCCAGTGTCCAGGCCTGCACGATCCCGCCGAACACCGTGTACCGGTCGTAGATCTGCAGGAACAAGTAGTAGCGCCACCAGTCGTCACCCAGTTCGAAGTTGCCGACCAGCCACCAGAACGTCAGGGCCAGCCAGTAGGCGGGAACCACCCTCAACATCCGGCGCCACCAGAAGTCGACGAGTCGGGGCCCGGAACTGCCGACGAAATGCGCCGTCACCAGGGGTCGAAAGATCAAGAAGCCCGAGGTGACGAAGAAGACCGGCACGGCGATCTCGAAGGACTCGAACAGAACGCGCAAGCGCCCCGTGCGTTCGGGACCAGCGTACGAGGCGGCGTGGTGGGCGAGGATCATGAACGCCGATGCGGCCCGGAGTATCTCGAACCCGGCGAAATGAGGGCGACTCGTGAACGTTCCGGTAGCTTCGGTGCCGTCCTGCACCGCGATTGCGGCGGTCAACGAGTCCCCACCCTGGACCAAACGGGGAACGGACCGCTGGCCGAGGTCGAAGAACGCATGGCTGTCATTGTGCCATGCCCACCGCACAACCCGAGTGTCCCCCTGCCACGAGGATGGATCCTGCCGCCATGTCCGACGCTTCCACCGACCAGCGTTCCCCCGCCGACGAGACGACGGCCGACCGCAACCAGGGGAAGGGCGGCGAACAGATCGTTGTGATCGGAGCCGGTCCGGCTGGTCTGACGGCCGCGTTCCAACTCCACAAGCACGGCCTCTCCTCCACGGTCCTGGAGGCCGACGAGCAGGTCGGCGGGATCTCTCGGACCGCTCAAAAGGACGGCTGGCGCTTCGACATCGGCGGCCACCGGTTCTTCACCAAGGTCAAGGTCGTCGACGACCTCTGGCACGAGATCCTTCCCGACGAAGACTTCCTCATGCGGCCCCGCAAGAGCCGCATCTTCTATAAGGGCAAGTACTTCGACTACCCGATCAAGGCCACCAACGCACTGAAGAACCTGGGCGTGATCGAAGCGACCCTGTGCGTCTTGTCCTACATCGCGGCCCGCATCCGACCGCCCAAGGATCAGACCAACTACGAGGGCTGGTTGGTGGCCCGGTTCGGCTGGCGGCTGTACCGCACCTTCTTCAAGACCTACACCGAGAAGCTCTGGGGCGTGCCGGTGAGCGACATGCCCGCCGACTGGGCCGCTCAGCGGGTCAAGGGTCTGTCGCTCGGCAACGCGATCGTGAACGCGCTGATGCCGAAGCGCAACCAGAAGGAGATCACCTCGCTCATCGAGGAGTTCCAGTACCCCAAGTACGGGCCCGGGATGATGTGGGAGGTATGCCGCGACACCGTCACCGAGAAGGGTTCGACGGTCCAGATGGAGACCACCGTCACCAAGGTGCGCCATGTCGATGGCCGAGCCACCAGCGTGGAGGCAATCCACGCCGACGGCACCACCACCGCGTACCCGGCCACCGACGTCATCTCGTCCATGCCCATCTCACATCTGCTCGAGGCCATGGACCCGCCCGTCCCTGCCGACGTCAAGGCTGCTGCCAGCGACCTGCGCTACCGCGACTACCTGATCGTGGCCCTGGTCATGCCCGATGCCCTGGTCGACTTCGACGACAACTGGATCTACATCCACGACCCCAAGGTGCGGACCATGCGCATCCAGAACTTCGGGTCGTGGTCTCCCTACATGGTCAAGCCGGGCTACAACACCCTCGGTCTGGAGTACACCGTGTGGGAGGGCGACGAGGACTGGTCGGCTCCCGACGGTGAACTGATCGAGCGGGCCAAGCACGAGCTCGAGCACCTCGGACTGGCCAAGGCTGGCCAGATCGAAGGTGGCTACGTGGTCCGCCAGGCCAAGGCCTACCCGATCTACGACGACCGCTACCGGGCCAACGTCGACGTGTTGAGGGCCTGGTTGGCCGAACATGCCGCCAACGTGCACCCCGTGGGCCGCAACGGCATGTTCCGGTACAACAACCAGGACCACTCCATGCTCACGGCCATGCTCACCGTGGAGAACATCGTCACTGGTAGCCAGCACGACGTGTGGGAGGTCAACGTGGAGGAGGAATACCACGAGGAGGCCACGTCGGCGAAGGTCACTCAGGTTCCCGGGAGCCACGGAACCGGGCGCGATGCGCCAGTGATCGATCGCGACGTCATCGAGAAGCACCGCCCGCCGGTTTCTTGACCGAAGACCAGGCGCCAGACGAGACCGCCAGCCCGACTCCGGGTTGGTTCTGGCCGGGCCTGGCCGGTGTCACGTCTATCGGGCTGGTCTTGCGTTGGTGGTACCTCGTTTCGTCGGGAGTCGACCGTGTGCCCACCTTTCGCCAGGGTGACGCGTTCTGGTACAGCTCGGTGGCCAACAACCTGGCTGCCGGCCGATGGTTCGAGAATCCGTTCGACGGGTTGCCCACTGCCGATCACCCACCGCTGACCGTCCTGGTGCTGGGCCCGGCCTCATGGCTCTTCGATGGGAGCACCTACGCCCAACGGATGACCATGGTTGTCCTGGGTGCGGCCACGATCGCTCTGGCCGGTCTGGCCGGTCGGCGCTTGGCGGGCCCCACGGCCGGCGTGGCCGTGGCCGTGGCCGTGGCCGTGGCGCCATCGCTGTGGGTCAACGACGTGGTGATCATGAGCGAGACGTTGACAGCCCTGCTCGTGGTGCTGGTCCTGTGGGTCGGCATCGTTCTGGCCGATCGTCCCACCGACCGGGTGGCCATCCTGGCCGGGGCCTTGTGTGGCCTGGCCGCGTTGGCCAGGGCGGAGATCGCACTGTTCCTGCCGTTGATGGTGTGGCCCATCCTCGTGTTGAACCGCGATGTGGACCGACGCCGTCAGTTGCTGCGCATGGGTATGGCCACGGTGGCCACGGTGGCGGTGATCGCGCCATGGTCGCTGTGGAACCTCGGTCGCTTCCAGGAACCAGTGGCCATCTCCACCAACGACGGCCTGACACTGCTCGGGGCCAACTGCGACCCCACCTACTTCGGCCCGCTCAAGGGGGCATGGACCCTCGACAACTGCTCGCTGCCGATCCTCGAAGACCTCGACTCTCGCAAACCAGTCGACGGACCGACGGAGTTCGACGAGCCGTGCGCCGATACCAACCAACTGCGGCCGCCCTGTTGGGATCCGTCGACCAAGTCGAAGATCATGCGGGGCGAAGCCCTCTCCTACATTCGTCACCACCTGGGCGACGTGCCGGGCGTCGTGGTCGCCCGCCAGGGCCGCGTGTGGGGTTGGTATCGCTTGGAACAAGCGGCCAACTCCGGCATCGCCGAGGGCCGGTTGCCGGCCGTCACCCGATGGGGCTTCTACACCACGTGGGCGCTGAGCCCGGTGGCCCTGCTGGGTCTCGTGGTCCTCCGCCGGCGAGGAACAACCATCGTTCCCTTCGTGGCTTCCTGGGCCCTGGTGGTGGTGGTGGTCAGCGGCTTCTACGGGTTGGTCCGCTTCCGGATCCCCTTCGACGTATCGCTGTGCTTCCTCGTCGGCGTGGTGGTGGCCGCGATCATCGAAGGCGGGCCCCGCCGCTTGCTCAGTCCGAGCGCTTCCGACCCAGACGAGCCTTGATCCCCCGACCAGTCACCAGGACCATCGATTCGACGATGATCCGAGTGGACATCTTCGAGGTTCCGTAGGTCCGATCCACGAAGGTGATGGGGATCTCCTCGATCTTCATCCCCTCGCGAACCATGCGATGAGCCAGCTCGCCCATGAAGGCATAGCCCGTCGAGGTGGTCGTACCCACGTCGATGCGTCGCAGGGTCTCGGCACGGTAAGCCCGGAAGCCTGAGGTGGCATCGGCGATGTCCAGACCGAGGACAGCAGACGTGTAGCGGTTGCCGTACCGGCTGAGGAGCTGCCGCCGCAACGGCCAATCAGGGGTGGCTCCTCCGGGGACGTAGCGGGAACCGATGGCACAGTCGGCCCCGTCGGCCACCGCCGCGATCAAGGCTGGGATCATGGCGGGATCGTGTGAGAGGTCGCAGTCCATCTGCACGATCACGTCGTAGTCTTCGGCCAAGACCTGACCGAAGGCCTGTCGGTAGGCGGCGCCTAGGCCGTCCTTGGCCGAACGGTGCAACACCGAAATGCGCCCGAGGTCAGCGGCGACCTTCTCGGCGATCTCTCCGGTGCCGTCGGGGCTGTTGTCGTCGACGATCAGGATGTCCACGTTGGGGGCCGAGGCTCGAACCGTCCTGAGGAACCGGTCGACGTTGCCCGCTTCCTGGTAGGTGGGGACCACGACCACATTTCGCACCCGGCCACCGTACTCGGCGTCACCGCTCCCCTCGTATGCTGGCCGGCCATGCCCGAACCCGTTTCGACGTCCCACCCCGCCGACGCCGACACGGAAGCGTCAGGCACCAGGAGTCGAGCGACCTGGTGGTGGTGGCTGCTGCTGGCCGTGGTCGTCCTCCCCGTGGCCGGTGCCGGTTGGCAACGTCACCGAGATGGTTGGTTCCCCGAGAGCGACGACGCCACCATTCTTCTTCTGTCCCACGACACGTTCAGCCGCCATCCCCCGTTGGTGGGCATGCCCTCCACCGCGGCCGAGACACTTGACGATCCCCAACTCCACCATCCGGGTCCCCTCGAGATGTACGGATTGGCAGCGTTCACCCACGCCGGTACCGCTTCGACCACCGCGACCACGACCGCTGTTGTCCTGTTCAACATCGTGATGGTGTCGGGGTTTGGTCTGGTCTTCCGGCGACTGGGTGGTGACTTGCTCGGCGCCGCTGGCCTGGTGGCGGCTGGGCTTGCCCTCTGGAGCATGGGCGGCGATGCACCGGCCTCGGTGTGGAACCCCTACATAGCCGTGCTGCCCTTCGTCTTGCTCCTGATCCTGGCCGCGGCCGTGGCCGTCGGACATCGGCGACTGCTGCCATGGGCATTGGCCATCGGTTCGTTCGTCGTTCAGGCCCACTTGGGATATCTGGGTCTCGGTGTTCTGGTCATGGCATGGGCGGTGGCCACCGTGGCGTGGGATGCCTGGCGGGACCAGCCACCCGCTCCGAAGCCGGCCGGGTCGCGTGGTGGAGCACCGGCGTGGTGGCGGTGCTGTGGGCGTCGCCGTTGATTCAGCAGTTCACCGGCCATCCCGGCAACCTCTCCCAGATCGCGCGCTCGGTCACGGCCTCAGGCGGGACAAGCGCCGGATGGTCGGGACTGGATCAGTGGGCCTCGGCAATGGGGCGTCCGCTCGTTGGGTGGGCGCCCAACGGCGACCTGTTGCAGCCAACCACCTCATTCGGCTTCGGCTCGCTGCTCCTCGTGCTCGTACCGGTCCTGGCCGCTACCGGGTTGGGCTGGTGGGGCCATCGACATGATGACCGGTCGGTGGTGCGGGTGGTGGCCACCGTGGCCGTCATCCTGGCGGCTACCGCGATCACCGCCACCCGGATCCCCGTCGATGGAGCGTTCTCCTACCGGTACTACGCCCTGTGGCTGCAACCCGCGGCCATCATCGTCTGGTTGTTGCTCGGGTGGTCCGGCCTTCGCCTCTTGGGGGCACGGGGGTGGTCCGTGCCGGCTCGAGCTACGCGCTTCATCGTTCCCGTTGTGCTGGTCCTCGGGGTCGGGATCAGCGCTCTCCCCCGCCCGGGTACGTGGGAACCGTGGGCCCTCTATCGCGTGGTAGCCGGCAAGGTCGCCCCCACCGTGGTCGACGAGATCGACGGCTCCCCTTCGGCGGTGGTCCGATTTCGTGGCGGGACGCCCTACCTGTCGACCGGTTCAGCGGTGGTGCTTGCCCTCGAGGAGGCCGGTCTGTCGGTCGTGGTCGACCCCGGGTTCATCGGTGATGTCTCGCCATGGGGTGAACAACGTCGCTATATCGGCCGGTCGGTGGATGCCGAGGTCTGGGTGGTCAGCGGTCCCCCACCAAGCGATCTACCCGCTGATGCCCGCCTCCTGATCGAGGTTCCGATCCTCACCGCAGATGAACGGACGTCCGTCGAGGCCGATGCTGCCCAGTTGCGCACGAATGCTGCCGATGGTCTCACCCCCGGCCCCCGATCACCGGTCGACGACCAGGAGCGGACCCGACTGCGAGAAGCCATGGCTGATCCGGTTGCCGCCTACGACAGCGGTCTGGTCACCCGCCTGGCCCTGCGCGGCCTCATCGAGCCGCCCGGCGACGACCTGAACCACCTCGTGACGGTCGACCGTCTGCGAGGCATGGCCGGAGAGGACACCGTCACCGTCTACCTGGCCGCGGGGACCTGAGCGTCAGCAGCGTTCATAGAGCACGAACCAGGGCTCGCCGCCGCCTTTGTCGCCATAGGGCGACACCTCACAGAACAGTTCCCCCACCACCTCGTTGGGCCGGTTGCTACCCATAAGACGGGACTCGTTGGGCTCGGTCCACCCGGTCCAGACATTGGACAAGATGAGCCAGTCGGCCGAGGCAACATCGTCGGCCAACCGGGAACCGGCGGCATTGGCGATGCCGGGGTCCATCTCGATGAAATAGGTGGCCGGTACGAGGTCGGGGAACAAGAAGTAGAAGAAGGCATCGCTGTAAGGCGTCTGGCGGAGATCGAGCGGGCCCACGAACAGGCGGTCTCCTGGTTCGGCTCGATCTCCGAGGTCGGCCACCATCGCGTTGGCGGCATCAGCCGCTTCGGCAGACCCGTAGTAGAAGTTGCGGCCCTCGTGGTTGACGGCATAGCCGAAGACGTTTCGTCCGACCGATTGGCCGGTCAGGTCCACGTAGGTGCGCACGGTGTAGTGCGGGATGAGAAACATGATGACCACCAGCAGGGGCACCACGGCCACGGGGACCTTCGCCCAGCGGGGGATGCGGGGACGGTCCCGCAACAGTTCGGCGATGGCCACCGGTACCAGGGCCAGCGACACGCAACTGACCCAGGCGAAATGGGCGGTGTCGGGCCGTTGGACGGCCTGGGTGAGCATGCCCACGCCGAACAGGCCGATGGCCCGTAGGCCCAGTGCCCGCACACTGGTCGGATCCCGGCGAACTGCCCAGATCCCGACTCCGGCCACGAATAGTGCGGTGAGAGGCACCAGGTAGAACCAGATGGCCACCTGCTGGGTGGATGTCGGGGCCGGCAGACCCCATCCGAGGGTGCGAAGTCCGGCCGCCTTCTGGAGCCAACCGTCCAGTTCGTTCCACGGCGGCGGAACCGGGAGCGACCGACCGGGCCGGAGTCGAAACACCGGATCGATGAACATTCCCTGGACCACCCGACCAGGGCCGGCCACGGCCAGGTGGATGAGCATGGGTGACACGGCTACCGCTCCCCCAACGACCACCGGCTTCCAGCGTCGCCATACAAAAGGCCATAGCGCGGCCCCGAGCCCCAGAGACAAGGCCACCACCAAGTCGGGGCGGTACAAGAGCGCAGCACCGCCTAGGAGACCGGCCACGAAAAGACGGCGGGTCGAAGACCCGGTGGATGCGGTCCAGATCGACCAGATGGCCAGGGCAACAGCGCCGTTCCAGGCCAGCGCGGTGAGCCCGATCGGGGGCAGCACGATCACCAACGATGCCAGCCCGCACACCACTGCAATCTGTCGGCCCCAGGGTCGGGCAAAGGCAAAGATCCCGAACACGATGCCGACGTGCTGCAGCAGTCCGAAGAACCGTTCGGTGGCCAAGGACGTGCCGAATACCTTGAACACCCCGGCCAGAACCCAGAGGCTCCCGGGCCCGTACAGGTGCAAGAAGTCTCGGTTGGGGACCGAGCCCCGCAAGACCTCCTGGGGGAACGCCAGCATGAACCCTTCCTCCATCGGAGGGCCCTGATAGCGCATGAGTCCGCGCAACGGAAGCACGAAGGCCACCACGAGAATGGTGATGCTCAACGCGTCGAGGGTCCGCGGCCGGCGCCACCATGGGAGATTCGTCGGGGAAACGGCGGTTTCGGTGGTCATGTGGATGCGCTGCTACGAGTCAGCCGGGTCAGTAGGTGATCGATGGTGACAGCGGCCAGAACCAGTGCGGCCATGTCGAGCGGCGTACGAAACCGGTTTGCGCCATAGGCGTAGATGGCAGTGACGGTGACCAGTGTGGCCAGGGCAACGAACGGGATGATGGTCACACCTCGGCGGCGCAGCAACCAGGCTCCGGGCACGGCCAAAGCCAGAGCACCCCACCAGGCGAACACGCCCAGCTGGCTGACCCAAAGGCGCTTTCCGTCGATCTGATCGAACCGTGCGTTCTGGAACGGCGCGTACACGTTCCATGCTCGCCCCACCCGGGCCGCTACAACGATCGGCAACCGGTTCCGATGTTCCTTCGCGTAGGCGACGCCCTCCTCCCGCCAGTAGCGGGCCTTCTCCGATGCATCACCAGGCGGTTCGCGCCGTTCGTCACCCAGTTGCGCTTGCCGCTCGTCCCGTAGTTGTTCCTGCCACGGGAAGTACCAGAACCCGAGATAGTCGCCCCCGGCCTCGGTCCCGTAGGCATAAGGGTTGTTGGCGTAGACCCACACCTCGTCGCTGTTGGTGGATAGCGGAACGAAGTGCTCGAAGGTGGTGACGTTGCGGATCGTCCACGGGGTCAGCACCGCCAGGCAGGCCAGGCCAGCCACGGTGAGATCCATCCATTCGCGCCTTCGAGGCCGCCCGTGGCGGAACAGGATCATGGGGACGATCAGCAGGGGGGCCAAGCCGATGGCCTCCCCTCGGGTGAGAGCAGCCGCAGCAACGGCGGCACCCACTGCAGCGGAGGTGCGCCAACCCGGTTCCTCACGGGCCCGATAGGCGCACCAGCAGGCCAGTGCCACCAGGCCGGTGAAGAGCCCTTCGGGCCACAGCTGACCATCGATAGACCACAAGGGCGGGTAGATGGCGGCCAGGATGGCAGCCACGATTCCCGCTCGGGGGCCGGCCACCTTGCGGGCCAGAACGCCGATCATGGCCACGGTGAGGGCCCCGGCCAGGACCGACATGATCTTGTGAGCTGTGTATCCGCCCTGCCCGAAAAGCGATGGGATGGCCAGCCACAACGAGTAGAGCGGCGGGTGGATGGCCGAGGGAACCATTTCGTGGCTCTCCCGCCAGATGAACGGGTCGGAGAAGCCGTGGCCGTTGACCAAGAAGTTGGCCTGCACGTGGTAGTAGTACGGATCGCCGCCGTCGGGGTTGCGGCTGGCGATGTTGGCCAGCGTGCTGAGGCGCAGCAGGAAAGCCCCCAGCGTCACCCCGGCCAGGGCCAGGTGGAATCGTCGTCCACCATTTCTGACCACGTCGGCGGGTCCGTCTTCGAGGGCCACGCCTGGGTCGATCATGGGCGCCGATCCTAGGGTCCCGGGCCCGCGTCCCCCGACACCGGGACCCTTGTATGGTTCCCGACGTGCTGTCGCTGCTGCAACGGCTCGGGGAACGCCTCGAGAGCCGCCCCCGGGTCACGATCGCGGTCGCCACCGTCATCGGTGGTCTTCCCCTCATCGTTGCCGTGATCGCCCTGGCCCAAGCCGACTGGCATCCGGTAGGAGACCTGGCCCAGGCCACCTTGCGCCAGGAGAGCTTCTGGGCCAACCCGCCGTTGGTGGGTCCGGCGGGCCGGATCGGGACCTTCGGCCACCAAGGCAATCATCCGGGGCCAGCCATGTTCTGGTTCTCGTGGCCGGTGTGGCAGTTGCTGGGCCGCTCCCCTTGGGCCTATCAGGCCAGCGTCACCCTGCTCACCCTGGGGGCCTACGCGGCATCGGTGTGGACGGCCTTCCGCCTCCGGGGCCTGCACCTGGCTCTGGCCGTCGCGGCCGTTGGAGCATTGGCCATGCGGGCCTTCGGGGCCACTGCTCTCACCCAACCGTGGAACCCCTACATGCCCCTGGTTCCCTACCTGCTGTTCCTACTGCTGTGCTGGTCGGTAGCTGCCGGACGGCACCGCGTTCTGCCGGCCGCCGTTGTCGTCGGGTCGTTCTGCGTCCAGTGCCACGTGGGCTATGCCCCGGCTGTGGCCGCCGGCCTGGTGGTTGCCGTGGCCGGAGCCGTCTGGACGTCCCGGACCCCAACATCCTCCCCCGAACACCCCGGTTCGGGTGTCCGTCAGCTTCTCGTTTGGTTCGGATGGGCGGTGGTAGCCGGCGCCGTTATGTGGATGCCACCGATCATCGACCAGATACGCCACGACCCCGGCAACTTGCGCATCATCTACGACACCTTCCGTTCCCCGGCCGACCAACTGATCGGGTTGCGAGCCGGCGCCAACATCCTGGCCACCCAACTGGACCCCACCGGCAATGTCCTCCGAGGTGGCGAGACGGTGATCGGTGCTCCGATCGGGGGCATGGTGCTACTGCTCGTTTGGGCCGTCACCTCATTGGCCGTCCGAACCCGCCACCACCTGCTGGCCCTGCTCAACATCTTGTTGGCCGGCCAATTGATCACCGCCCTCTACTGGGCCATGCGCCTCGATTCGAAGCGCTATCTGTACCTCGTCGAGTGGTTCTGGATGCTGACCGTTCTGCTGGTGATATCGGTGGTGTGGAGTGGGTTCGTCGTAGCTCGTCACCGGTCGCCAGCGAAGGCAGATGGTTGGATGGCTCCAGCGGCGGTACTGGCTGGCGTGGCCGTGCTGGCCGTCTCACTGTCGTTCTCCTACGACGCCGCCCAGATCGATCCGCCCGACACGCGCTATTCGAACACTGTCCGGGCCCTGTCGGGCCCCACCCGCACAGAACTCGACCCCGATCTGCGCTACCTCGTGTCATGGGTCGATCCCGATGCGCTGGGCGGCAACGGGTTCGGCATGCTCCTGGAACTGGACCGCCATGGGTTCGACGTCGGGGCCATCGCCCCGTTCTCGGCCGCGGTCGAACCCCACCGCGTCCGATACCTCGAAGAGGTGGATGCGGTCGTCACGGTGGTGAGCGGCGACGACAACATCGCCGAGTTGCAGGCCATGGCCAAAACCGACCCCACCATCGAGGAACTGGCCTACGACGACCATCGCTCGACCAGCCAGGCCTCCCGCTACCACGAGCTCGAAGCCGAGGTCCTGGCATCGTTGCGGGCCACCGGCCGCGACGACCTGGCCCTCTCGCTGTCGGCATCCATCTGGACTGCGCTCATCGATCCCGATGTGAGCGAGCCCGACTATGCCCGGCTCTCGGAGATGTTGAGCATCGGCCAGGCCACGGCCGTGTTCCGCTCACCCGGCCAGCTTCCGTCCCGCTGAGCGGCGTCGGCGAAACGGCTGCTCCACGAAGCGGTAGGACAGTTCGGCCAAACCCAGGGCCACGGTGAGACCGAGGAGGACCTTGACCGCGGTGGGATAGTCGCCGAGGTTGCGGGCAATGGCCAAGAAGATGGGGACGTGCCACAGGTAGAGGCTGTAGCTGCGTAGCCCCAACCAGCGGAGGACCCGGATGCGCCAGACCCGATGGAACGACCACTCCGGGTCCACGAGGCTCGAGACCACGAGGGTCATGGCTGCCAACGTGACGGCCACCAACCCATAGCGATCGTAGAGGCGGTGGTCGCCGGTCTCCGAGAACAGGCTGACCAGGGCGAACACGGCAACGGCGCCCACGACCGGGACCCGGAGCCAATGGCCTTCCATCCGCCGCAGATGACCCCACGCCGCCAGGAGGCCAAGGAGACTGCCAGCGAGGAGAACGTCGATCCGGGTGTCTGTACCGAGGTAGAGCGGCTGGAAGTGAGCTTGATCGGTCCACATCTGAGCCCGGCGCACCGAGATGGCCACCATGGCCACGATGATGACGGCCAGTATCGTCCGTCGGGAGGCGCGTAGGCGGTGGAAGCCGAGCAATACCAGCGGCCATACCAGGTAGTACTGCGCCTCGATGGCCAACGACCAGGTGTGTGAGAGGTCCTGGATCAAGGTCCACCCTCGTGCCTGCTGGATGTTGTTGACGTAGAGCAGGGCCCCGAGCGCCGAGGTGACCGTGACCCGGGTGGCGGGTAGATCTCCGGTGATCCACAGCAGGACGAGCGTGCCCACGACGGCGGTGACCAAGGCCGGGACCAAGCGGCGGACCCGTCGGCCCGCAAAATCGGACAGGTCTATGGATCCGTGATCGATCAGTGCGGTCGCCAACTGCCGGGTGATGAGGAAGCCGCTGAGCACGAAGAACAGATCGACGCCGATGAAACCACCAGGCAGGATCCGTGGACCCCAGCCGGCGGTCAGGTAAGACGCGTGGTAGGCGACCACCAGCAGGACCGCCGCCCCCCGGAGCCCATCGAGCAGGACCAGGTGGCGGTTGGGACCTACGGCTGGCGCCGCTGTCACTTCCCGCGAAGGCGGATGCGCAGGAGGATCCACAGGGCCACGACCCCGTCGGTCCACTGGATCTTCTTGCCCTCTTCGCGACCCCGGGCCCTATAGGAGATCGGGACCTCGAAGATCCGTTCCTTCATGGCCAGGATCTTGCCGGTGAGCTCGGCTTCGATACCGAACCCGTTCGAGCGCAGGTCGACCTGGCGCCAGGTGGCGGTGGGGGCCACCTTGAGGCAGGTCTCGATGTCGGTCAACCACGCGTCGAAGAGCAACGAGGCCCACAGGGCCAGCATCTTGTTGCCGATCACGAACCAGAAGGAGTAGGCGGCATGGCCTCCGTAGGACCGGGCGCCGTAGACGACCTTCGCCTCCTCGTCGAGGATGGGTTGGAGCAAGGCGGGGAAGTCGGCCGGGTCGTATTCGAGATCGGCATCGAGGATGGTGAGCAGTTCACCGGTGGCCTCGGCGATTCCCCGTCGCAGCGCGGCCCCCTTGCCCTGGTTCGGGTCCTGGGTGAGCAGCTTCACTGCCCCCGACTCGACCAGATCGGCGATCAGGTCGGTGCACCTGTCGGTGGAGCCGTCGTCGACCACAAGAATCTCGGTAGGGACCGGCATCTCGACGGCCAAGAGCCGGTCGAGCGCTGTCCGCAGGGTGGCCCGCTCGTTGTAGACCGGCATCACGATGGTCAGGGATGACATGAAACTCGCTTTCGACGCTGAGGAATGCGGAGGGACCGGACCGTAGGCGCCCGTCGGGTCCCGCGGCAGATCAGTGGGGCCAGGTCTCGGGATCGTGACCGAAGACGGTGGTGAACCGACCGAGCTTGGCCACGATCAGGCCCTTGATGACCAGGTTGCGTAGGAACCACGGCAGAGATGCCGCCTGGCGCAGACCGTTGCCGAGTCGAGCCATCGGGCCCAGGGCTTCGCGGCGGTAGTGGGTCATGGACTCGGACCGTCCGACGTAGCGGAACGAAGGGCCGAAGAAGAGCGTCACCAACAGCGCCCCGGTGACACCGATCGACGAGAACGAGTCGTGGATCAGCAGCTGACCGCCGGGCTTGACCTTGGCCCCCCACCGTTTGATGTCGTCACGGGCAGGGACGAACCGGTGGGCTCCATCTATGTAGAGCAGGTCTATCTCGCTGGTGACGTCTTCCATGGCTTCGTTCGAGAACTTGCGCACATGGCGTACCCGGTCGGCGACGCCCGCTGCGGCCAGGTTGGCGTTGAAGACCTCATGGTCGAGCGTGGCATCGTCTTCGAAGCCCTCGATCTCCTGGGGGCCCCGGTCGTTGCCGGCATGCGGATCTATGGCCACCAGGTCGATCCCTGGTTTCACGGCCGAGGCCAGCACGATCATGGACCGACCGCGAAACGAGCCGATCTCGACGATCGTGCCGCCCGAGGCGACCTCGCGGGCACACTCCCAGAGCTTGCGGGCCTGACCGGGCGTCATCCACCCTTCGACATCGGCGACGGCCACCTGCACGTCCTCGAACGTGGTGGCAGGTGAGCTGGACATTCAGTGGGCCTCCGGCGTGAATCGGCGATGTCGGTGTCGGGGTGAACCCCTGGGCTGGCACTAGGGTGCACCCACTCCGGGCCGGCCCCAACGACCGGTCGTGCAGCGTACTGCACCCGCTCCCGGACCCCCGTGAACCAAGGCCCGAACACGCTGTGACCGAGACCAACGACCACATCCTCAAGCTCGGAGACCTGGCCGCCAGGTCCGGTATCGGCCGCATCCACATGTTGGCCTGGCGAGATCTCGACGACGTCGAGGCCGGCGGCTCGGAAGTGCATGCCCACGAAGTGGCCCGGTTGTGGGCCGCGGCCGGCATCGAGGTGGTGATGCGGACCTCTTACGCTCAGGGCCACCCCACCCACGCCAAGCGAGACGGATACCGCGTCGTGCGCAAAGCCGGTCGGTATCTGGTGTTCCCGCGTGCCGCGGCCAGCGAAGCCATGCACCGATACGGGCGACGGGATGCCCTGGTCGAGATCTGGAACGGCATGCCGTTCTTCTCACCTGTCTGGGCGAAAGGCCCACGGGTCGTGTTCCTGCACCACGTGCACGCCGACATGTGGAAGATGGTCCTGCCCCCCAACCTGGCCCGCCTGGGAGACACGATCGAGAGCCGGGTGGCCCCCCGCATCTACCGACGATCGCGAATGATCACGCTCTCCCCTTCCTCGAAGGCAGAGATGCTCGACATCGGCTTCCGGGACGATCTCGTCGAGGTCGTTGCCCCCGGCATAGACCCGCGCTTCTCCCCCGGGGGTTCACGATCTGAACGCCCCTTGGTGGTCGGCGTCGGCCGGTTGGTCCCTGTGAAGCGCTTCGATCGGCTCATCCGGTCGGTGGTCGAGGCCCGCCGATCAGCTCCCCATCTGGAACTGATCTTGGTGGGGACCGGACCAGACCGCACCGAGCTCGAATCGCTGGTCACTGCCCTAGATGCCGACGAGTACATCAGCTTTGCCGGCCGGGTATCCGACGACGAACTGGTGGACCTCTACCGACAGGCATGGATGGTGGGCGCCAGTTCGGTACGCGAGGGTTGGGGCATGACGCTCACCGAGGCTGCGGCCTGCGGCACACCGTCGGTGGCCACCCGCATTCCCGGCCACGTCGATGCCGTGGCCGACGGTGTGAGCGGTCTCTTGGCCGACGGTGACCACGAACTGGTCACCCACCTCGTGTCGATGGCCACCGACGATGTGCTCCGGCAACGCCTGCAAGATGGAGCATTGGCTCATGCCGGCCAGTTCACCTGGATCAACACCGCTACCCAGATCCTCGAAGTCCTGGCCGAGGAGGCGCTTGGCCAGCGCACCTCGGGTTGAGCCCGCCGATTCAGCGTCGGCTCCGTGAGGCCCTGCCGTCGGCGATCCTTGCCGCCGTCGTCTACATCCCTCTCCTTCTGACACGACCTGGTCGTGTCGGGGCCGACACCAAGTCCTACCTGTACCTGGATCCGTCGCGGATGCTGTCGCGGGCCCCGTCCATGTGGGATCCGAGCATCGGACTGGGCACGGTCACCCATCAGAACATCGGCTACCTGTGGCCCATCGGGCCCTACTACTGGTTGGCCGAGATGTTGAGCCTGCCCGATTGGGTGGCGCAGCGGATCTGGCTCGGATCCATCATGGTGCTGGCCGGCATCGGCGTCCGCTTCATGCTCAAGGCCATGGGTCAGGAGGGACCGCACGTCACCGCGGCCACCTTCGTCTACGCGTTGACCCCCTATGTGCTCACCCTCGGGGCTCGACTATCGGTGATCTTGCTCCCCTACGCCGGCCTCCCGTGGTTGATCGGCCTCACGGTGCTGGCCCTGCGACGGCGAAGATGGCGAGAGCCCGCACTGTTCGCGTTGGTGGTTGCCTCCATAGGCAGCGTCAACGCCACCTCTCTGGTGTTGGTGGGCATGGGGCCGATCTTGTGGATCGTCCACGAAGTAGCCGTCACCCGCGAGATCCGTTTCCGTGATGCGCTGGCCACCGTTGGCCGCATCGCCGTACTCACCACCGCCTGCTCGCTCTGGTGGTTGTCGGGGCTGTGGGCCCAAGGCGGCTACGGCATCAACATCCTCCGCTACACGGAGACGGCCAAGACGGTGGCCACCGCGTCGGTGTCCCTGGAGCTCATGAGGGGCCTCGGGTACTGGTTCTTCTACGGCGAGGACCGGTACGGGCCCTGGATCGCGGCATCGCGCGGCTACCTTTCGAACCCCTTCCTGATGCTGGTCAGCTACCTGATCCCGGGGTTGGCCGTGCTCGGCGCGGCCTTCACGCGATTCCGAGAGCGGGCCTTCTTCCTGCTGTTGATGGTGGTTGGTCTGCTGCTGGCCGTCGGGGGACACCCGTGGACGAACGGCCCGCCGATCCCCGCGGGGATCAAGGCCTTCCTCCAGTCCGATACCGGCCTGTCCATGCGAAGCCTGCCCCGTGCCGCTCCGCTGGTGATCTTGGCCTCGTCGGTCTTCGTCGGCTCTCTGGTGGCTTCCATAGCCGCCGAACGGGCCCGCTGGGCACGGCCGCTCACCGCGGGCGTGATGGTGCTGGCCTTGCTCGGTCTGGCCCCTTTGTGGCAGAGGCAGATGATCGATGCCAACCTCGACCGGGCCGAGGAGGTTCCCTCCTATTGGATCGAAGCCGCCGAAGCCCTCGATGCCCGCGATGACGGGACCCGGGTGCTCGAACTTCCGGGATCAGACTTTGCGTCCTACCGGTGGGGCAACACCGTCGATCCGATCCTGCCCGGCCTCATGGACCGCCCCTATGTGGCCCGTGAGCTGATCCCGTACGGGTCTCCGGCCTCGGCCGAACTGCTGAACGCTCTCGACCACCGCATCCAGGAGCTCACGCTGGATCCAGCCGCTCTGGCCCCGATGGCCCGCCTGCTGGGAGTCGGCGACATATCGGTACGTTCCGACCTCAGCTACGAGCGCTACAACACACCACGACCAAGGCCCTTGTGGGATCTCCTTCGTCATGCTCCCGACGTGGAGGAGGTGGCCGGTTTCGGTCCGTCGAATCCCAACGTCGCCCCCGACGACCTACCCCTGCGTGACGAGATCGAACTGCTCATCCCCGCCGACCTGCCCGATCCGCCCGAGGTCGGGGTGCTCACGGTGGCCGATGCCCAACAGATCATTCGCACTACCCCGATCGACCAACCCTTGATCGTGGCCGGCAACGGCGAAGGACTGGTCGACCTCGCATCCGTTGGACTGCTGTCGGGCCATGAGCTGATCTTGTACTCGGCGTCGTACGCGGACGACCAGGCCGGGCTCCAATCGCAGATAGACCGGCGGGCCGTTCTGGTGCTCACCGACAGCAACCGTCGGCAGGGCCAGCGCTGGGGCACAGTTCGCGACAACCTCGGGTTGACGGAACGACCCGACCAGAAGCCCATGAGGGTCGATCCCACCAACCAGACCTTGGATCTCTTCGAGGACCAGGATCAGAGCCATCAGACGATCGTCGATGCCCGTGGTGGCGTGTGGGCCGATGCCACCACCTACGGCAACATCGTCTCGTTCACGCCTGAGGACGACCCGGCCCATTCCGTCGACGGGAACCCATCGTCGGCCTGGCGCACCGGTGGTTTCGCCGATGCCGAAGGGCAGTCACTCCGCCTCACGTACCGCGAACCGGTCACCACCGACCGAGTCCGGGTGCTTCAGGCAATGGGAGGCGTGCGGAACCGGTCCATCTCCCGCATCGAGGTGCGACTCGATGGCGGCGATCCCATCCCCTTCGACCTCACCGATGTCTCGCACCCCGAGACGATCCAAGAAGCCGAGGATCCCGAGGCCCCGGGCCAAGTTTTGACCTTCCCCACCTCCACCTTCCAGGAGTTGGAGATCACCATCACGGCCACCGACCCCCGCAACCTCCGTCGCTACGACGGGGTGAGCGCCGTCGGGCTCGCCGAGGTATCAGTCACCGATCGGTCGGGTCGCACCCCCGTTGGCGACGATGTGGTCCGCCTGCCCACCGACCTGCTCTCCACCGCGGGACCCAGGGCCCTCGACCACCCCCTGGCCATCGTTCTCACTCGGGAACGGACCGCCGGGGCCATAGCCGTGAGATCCTCTCCCGAGCTGGCCATGGCCCGCTCCTTCGAGCTTCCCCAAGGCCGGTCCTTCACCTTGGCCGGGCAGGTGCGCCTGTCCAACAGCGCCGTGGCTGACAACGTGACCGACACCGCATTGGGCATCCCCACGCAGCTCGACGGTGGTATCACCGCCACCTCTAGCCGCCACCTCCCCGGCGGGCTGTCCAACCGGGCCATGGCTGCCATCGATGGCGACCCCACAACCTGGTGGAGTCCCGGATTCCTCGACCAGCACGGCGACTACCTCGCGTTCAAGTCGGCGGCGCCGGTCACGGTCGACCGCCTCGAGCTGACCGTGATCAACGACGGGCGCCACTCGGTTCCCCGACGCTTGTGGATCGATGTGGGCGACGGCTTCTCCGACCCCGAACGTCAGGTGGTGGAGCTGCCCCCAATAGCCGACCAGCAGACGGCGAACGGGCAGATCACCGTCGAGCTGCCCCTCGACCATCCGATGACCGGCAGCGACGTCACCGTCACCATCGCCGACGAACCCGATGCCGTCCGAGACGTGCTCACACGCGACTACTTCAGCAACAAGCTCGTCCCCATGCCGGTGGGCATAGTCGAGCTGGGCATCGAGGGGCTGACCGCTCCGGCTAGGCCCGAGGCGGTCGATGATGGCTGTCGTACCGATCTCGTGGAGGTCGACGGCCGGCCGCTGGGCGTCTCGCTCGCGGGCTCGACCAACGACCTGCTCGCGGGCCGGCCGGTCGGCCTGCAGAGCTGCGATGGGGCGCCACTGGAACTCCCCGCAGGAACGTCAACCATCCGTACCGCCGACGGGTCCACCATTGGACTCGATGTGGACCATCTCACCCTCCGGTCGGCCGACGGCGGCGATGCTGACACCGCGGAGGGAGCGTTGGTGTCCGCCCCCGCGCCAGGTCCGGCCGTGCACATCGATGGCCAGAGCCGCAGTAGCTACGACCTCACCGTCACGGGAGCCACCGAACCCTTCTGGCTCGTGTTGGGCCAGAGCCACAATGCCGGTTGGACCGCAACCGTCGACGGCAAGAAGCTCGACGGACCGGTACTCGTAGATGGCTACGCCAACGGCTGGGAGATCGGTCCCGGGGCCGTGGTCGAGGTCCATCTCGAGTGGACGCCGCAGCGGGTGGTCAACGGGGCGCTGTGGGCCTCCCTGGCCGCCATCATCGTGGCCCTCATGCTCGCCGCCTGGCCCTCGAGGAATCGCCCTCACCGTGGCGAGGCTTCCGCCTCGGTACCCCTGGATGCCCGACCGAGCATGCCCCGACCGTTTCGGTGGCAGCGGGTCCTTCGCTACGCCGGGCCGCGGCCATCACGGTCGGCCACCGTGTTCACCATCGTGGGTGCCGGAGCGTTCGGGGCCCTCGCCATCGGCCCCATCCCTGGTGTGGTGCTGGCCGTCTCCGCCGCTCTCGGGCTACGGGTGGCCCGGGCAAGGCCTTTGATGACGCTTGGTGGACCAGTCATCTTCGCTCTTTGCGTTGGCTTCGTGTGGGTGCGCCAGATCACGGCCGACCTTCCCCCGGGGTTCGACTGGCCCACATACTTCGAGATCATCCATCAGCCCGCGTGGACTGCCCTGGCCCTGGTATGTATCGACGCGGTTATAGATCGTTGCTGGATGCGCCGCTGGTGGCCGAGCGAATCACCGCCGACTTGAGCTGTAAGGTCGAGGCTTCGAACAGGCCCGTCCAAACAGGGAGGCATGGGTCATCAAGCTGAACCGGGGCTCCACCGACGCGGTCGCTCTCGTCGCTCTTTGCGCCGTAGCTGCGGGTCTGGCCATCTGGCTCCGGCCCGTCGATACCCTGCTCGGCGCTACGCCCACCACAGAAGGCCCCATCGCCGATGCAGCCTTCACCCTGCTCCTCGTCGTTCCCGTACTCACCGCGGTGTATGCCCGTCGTCGCTACAACGAGGCAATCGGCGTCCGCAAAGAACTCATCTGGCTCTCTCTCCACGATGCCCTCACCGGCCTCCCCAACCGTCGGCTGCTGACCGAATGGCTGCGGACCGCCATCCAGGAGTCTCAGACCCGTAATTCCCAGGCCGCAGTGCTGTTCGTCGACCTGGACCGCTTCAAGTACGTCAACGACACCCATGGGCACGAGATCGGCGACCGCCTGATGAGGGCCGTGGCCCGACGACTCGTCGAGGTGGTGGGCGACCGGGGCCGCCTCGTGCGCTTCGGTGGCGACGAGTTCGTGATCATCGCCACTGGCGTGCATGCCTCGACCACCATGGTCCGCCTCGCCGAAGAGATCATCCGGGCTGTCCAGGTGCCGTTCACGGTGGGCAACGAATCTCTGCGCATCTCAGCCAGCATCGGTATCGCGCTCGCCGAACACAGGGGGGTCAACCCCGACGATGTCCTGCGTGATGCCGATGTGGCCATGTACCAGGCCAAGCTGAGCGGGCCTGGTCAGGTGGTCACCTTCGATCGCTCCATGACCACTCGGCTGACGCCCGCCACCGCCGAGGAGGTCATCCGGGCCGCGCTCGAAAACCGCGAGTTCCACCTCTACTACCAGCCCGTCGTCGATCTCCACACCGGCCACATCGTGGGCGCCGAAGCTCTCCTGAGATGGATCACCAACGGTTCGGTCGCCATGTCGCCGGGAGACTTCATTCCGATCCTCGAAGAGACCGGCCTCATCGTTCCCGTAGGAACCTGGGTCCTCCAGGAAGCTTGCCGTCAGGCCGCCCGTCTGTCCGACCTGTTCGACGGTCCCCCGCTCACGATCACCGTCAACGTGTCGGCCCGCCAGATCGCTCAGGTCGGCTTTGTCGACGAGGTGGCCCGGGCCCTCGAAACTTCAGGTGCCGAACCGTCCCAGATCCACCTCGAGATCACCGAAGGGGCCTTGATGCACGACGTCGAGTCGGCATGGGCAGCTTTGCGGCGGGTCAAGTCTCTCGGGGTGAAGTTGGCCCTCGACGACTTCGGAACCGGGTATTCGTCACTGTCCTACGTACGTCGCTTCAGCCTCGACATGCTGAAGATCGACAAGAGCTTCATCGACGGCATCGTCACCAGCCCCGAAGATCGGGCCATCGTCCAACACGTGGTGGGCCTGGCCCATGCCCTCGGCATGTCCACGGTGGCCGAAGGCGTTGAACAGCCCGAGCAACTTCAGGTACTGCGGATGCTCGGGTGCGAACTGGCCCAGGGCTACGCCATGTCACGAGCCATTCCCGCCAACGATCTCGAGGTGCTGATAGCGGGTAGCGCACCGCTGACCGGTCCGCCTCTCACCGGGCCCCCGCTACCTCAGATACGCGAGTATCGGGCCGGCTGACCGGGGAACGTTCGGTCAGTCGGTGGCCCGCACCAGTGCATGCTGCACCAGTTCGAGCAGGGTCGACTTGGTGGACTCTCGATCCCGGGCATCGCACAGGACCACCGGCGTGTCGGGTGATACCGCCAAGGCTTCCCTCACATCGTCGGGATCGTGACCGGCAATGCCATCGAAGCAGTTCATGCCGACGACGAACGGAATGCGATGTTCCTCGAAGTAGTCGACCGCCGGGAAGCAGTCTTCGAGTCTCCGGGTATCGATGAGTACGACGGCGCCGATGGCCCCGCGGACCAGATCGTCCCACATGAACCAGAACCGATCCTGACCCGGCGTACCGAACAGGTAGAGGATCAGATCAGAGCCGAGCGTGATGCGCCCGAAGTCCATGGCCACCGTGGTGGTGGTCTTGCTGGACACCTTCGAGGTGTCGTCGACCCCTTCGCTCACCGAGGTGAGGGCGGCTTCGGTGGTCAAAGGTTCGATCTCGGAGATCGAACCCACGAACGTCGTCTTGCCGACGGCGAACCCGCCGGCCACCACGATCTTGACCGGCATCGGCGCAGGACCGCCGGGAGCATCGACGACATCAGCCGCCACATCAGAGGGCTTGGAGGCCATCGAGGACCCTTTCGAGGAGGCGTAGATCAGGCCGGCCGGTGGCCGATCTGGTGTTGGCGGCAACATAACCCTCGTCGATGAGGTCGCCGAGGATCACCCGGGTCACCCCCAGAGCGAGGTGCAATCGGGCCGAGATCTCAGCCGTGGACTGGGGCGTGGACAATAGGGCCATGATCTGACCCCGTTCGAGTGGCAGGTTGGTACCCGCCCGTTCGCCGTGCGGCGTGCGGTAGACGATTGCCTCGAGTTCGAGTTCCGTTCGGGCGCGCGTGCGCCCCCCGGTTATGGCGTACGGGCGAACACGCAGCCCGTCACCAGAATCACCGAATGAGCTCACCGGATCTCCTTACCTCGGACACGAACATCCCTTCATCGTGGCAGAGCGCCTTGGAGCTCTGCACGCAACTCGGGCGTCAGGACCTGCCCTGCCCGTTCGACCAAGACAGCCATCTCGTAGCCGACCAGGCCAACGTCGCACTCGCCGCTGGCCACCACGGCCAAGCACGAGCCGTCGCTGATACCGGTGACGAAGAGGAAGGCATTCTCCATCTCGATGACGATCTGGGTGACGGCCCCACCCCCGAAACGACCGGCGGCGCCATAGGCCAGACCGATCAGTCCAGAGGCAACCGCTGCGAAGCGGTCAGAGGTATCGGGGTGGAGACCCCGAGACACGGCCATGGGCAGGCCGTCGGCCGATACCACCACCGATTCACTCACCCCTGGTACCCGGTCTACGAAGTTCTCGACCAACCAGTTCAGGTTGCGGGCAGCAGCGCTCAGCTCACTC
>JBDTBS010000120.1:0-4270 GCA_039924035.1 Aquihabitans sp.
GCCGAGGCTGCATGTTCAGCGATGGCCCGAGGGGTATCCCCAGAACGTCGACGGGGCCCAACATGGCAGCTGCTTCGCTGGCGGTCACCACCTGAGGCATCCGGGCAACCCACCCACTACCGTCCCGACAGTGCCCGACAGCTCCATCCAGAATCTCCCCTCTGCCGACGGTGCGCTCGTCGTCGACGAGACCCGAGCCTGGGCTCCTGACGAGGCTCTCGACGTGGCCGACCGCCTCGCCCACCTGATACGGGAAGCCACCGACGGCGGCCGTAGGCGGGTCGGAGTTTTCGCCGAGAACACCGCCGAAGCCGTGCTGGCCCACCTGGGAGGCCTGCGGTCGGGAGCTTCGGTGGTTCCCATCAATGCCCATCTGGCCGCCTCGGAGGTGGCCTACGTACTCGAGACGGCTGATGTCGCTCTCGTCGTCTCCGGCCCGGCCACCGCGTCCCGTGCTTTAGAGGCGACCGCCATGGTCCCCGGTTGTCGTGCTGTCAGCTGGGCCGATCCCACCTGGTCGACCTGGTTGGCCACTGCCCCTTCCGATCCCCCCGCCGACGACCGGCCCATCCAGCCCAGCCTGCTGTTCACCTCAGGGACCACCGGTACCCCGAAGGCCGTCGAACTACCTCCCAACGTGTTCCCTCGTCGACCTTCGTGGGCTTCGTTCGTGGAGGCCAGCCAGGCCAACCGGTTCGTCGGGAAGGGTCGCCACCTCGTGGTGGCACCGCTGCACCACACCGGACCCCTCAACGCGGTGCGAGCGCTGGCTGCCGGTACCCCGGTGGGAATCGTGGACCGGTTCGACCCTGAACGGATCTTGGCGGCCGTCCACCGCTGGCAGATCGCTTCGACCACGCTCGTGCCCACCCACCTGGCCCGACTGGCGGCCCTCTCCCCTGAGATCCGTTCTCGCTACGACGTGTCGACCATGCAGCTTGTCTTCCAGACCGGGGCCAGCTGTCCGGTTCCCGTCAAACAGGCGATGATCGACTGGTGGGGTCCGGTCTTCCTCGAGGCCTACGGCGCCACCGAGGTGGGAGTCACCTGTGCCATCACCAGCGAGGACTGGCTGGCTCACCCCGGGTCGGTGGGACGCGCCGTTGCGCCCTACGAAGCCCTGGTGGTCGACGACGACGGCCAAGAGCTACCGGTCGGGCAAGAGGGACGACTGTGCTTCCGGGACCGGACAGGACGCGGAGTCATCTACCACCGAGACCCTGAGCGGTCGGCGGCCGCTCACGTCTCTGCGGGGGTGTTCACCCTCGGAGAGATCGGTCGGATAGATGCCGACGGTTGGGTCTACGTCACCGACCGGTTCGCCGACATGGTGGTCACCGGGGGCGCGAACGTGTACCCCGCGGAGATGGAGCAGGTGTTGGTCGCCCATCCCGGGGTTGCCGATGTGGCCGGCATCGGGATGGCCGACGACGACCTGGGGGAGATCCTCGTGGCCCTCGTCGTGGCCGAAGACCCGACCTCACCACCGTCACGCGACGACCTGCAGGCTTGGTGCGAGGCTCGCCTGTCGCGGTTCAAGTGCCCCCGCAGGATCCGCTTCGTGGAGAGCCTCGGGCGCAACGCGCTCGGCAAGCTCGACAAGCGTTCGCTGCGGGCCGGCGTGGGTCAGCGGTAGGCCGAGACCACCAGGACCTCGCCGTCGAGTACCACCTCGCCGTCGCTGACATGCTCTTCAAGGGCCTGGGCCACAGCCTCGGCGGCATCGACTCGTTGCGTCTCGGTCAGGTCGGTGGTCACGGCTCGGGTCGGCCCGAACTCGAGCGCTCCCTTTGCCGCTTGCGCAGCGTCGAGGCCGCCGGCCAACCGGAAGGCCAGCCGATGCCGCTCCACCATCGGATCCCGCCAGCCGCTGCTGGCCACCAGGGCTGCGACCACGTCTTCGTCGTAGAGCGAGAAGGGGCCCGCATCGGGCGGTGGCACGAACGGGACCGGAAGGCCCGCACCCTGCAGGTACGCGATCACGGCTGCCAGCGGGACTTCGAACAGGTCGCAGAGGGAGCGGTGGGCCCAAACGGCCATGTGGAGGCGACCCTGGGGCGCGGTGACCCGAGCCAGGTTGGTGAAGGCCCGGACCGGATCGTCGAAGAACATGACCCCGAACCGAGAGATCACCGCATCGAAGGAGGCGTCGGGAGCGTCCCAGAGAGTGGCATCGGAGGCCACCCAATCGATGGGTGCTGCTCCGGCTGGGATCGGGTGGTCAGAGGCGGCGGCGATCATCTCCGGTGAGAAATCGATGCCGGTCACCGAACCGGTCGGGCCGACGGCCCGAGCCGCGTCCCTGGTGGTCGGACCGGCGCCGCAACCGACGTCGAGCACTCGCTCTCCTGGCTGCAGTTCGGCGGCGTTGGCCAACATTTCGGCCACCGGTAGCAACTGGCGCTCCAGCCCGTCGGCCATCTTCAACCACCGCGTGACCCGGGATCCGGTCCAGGCATCAGGGTCCTGCTCACTCATACCGGACCGGCAGTCCCTTGATGCCGTTGAGCCAGGCACTGCGCAGCCGGCGAGGCGGACCTAGCGGCGAGAGGTCGGGCATCTGGTCGGCGATGGCATTGAAGATGAGGTTGATCTCCATGCGGGCCAGGTTGGCACCGATGCAGTAGTGGGCCCCGCCGCCACCGAAGCCCACGTGGGGGTTGGGGTCGCGGGTGATGTCGAAGCGGTACGGGTCGTCGAACGCGGTCTCGTCGAAGTTGGCCGAGCTGTAGACGAGGCCGACCCGCTGGCCGGCCTTGATGTCGATGCCGTGCATCTCCACGTCCTGCAGGGCCGTGCGCTGGAACATGACCACCGGGGTGGCCCAGCGAACGATCTCGTCGGCGGTGGTGGTGGGCCGTTCCCGCTTGTAGAGCTCCCACTGGTCGGGGTTGTCGAAGAAGGCCTGCATGCCGTGGCTTATGGCGTTGCGGGTGGTCTCGTTGCCGGCTACCGCCAGGATCAGCACGAAGAAGGCGAACTCCTCGGAGGTGAGGTGGTTGCCGTCGACGTCGGCGGTCACCAGCTTGGTGGCGATGTCGTCCATGGGGCAGCCCTTGCGCTCTTCGCCGAGGCCCATCGCGTAGCCGATGATCTCGGCCGCGGCCACCGCCGGATCCACGTCGTAGTCGGGATCGTCGTAGGCCATCATCTGGTTCGACCAGTCGAAGATCTTGCGCCGATCCTCCTGAGGGAAGCCGACGAGGTCGGCGATGGCCTGCAGGGGCAGCTCACAGGCCACGTCGAGCACGAAGTCGCCCTCGCCCTTCGCCTTGGCTTCCGACACGATGTGTTCGGCCTTGGCCCGGAGAGCATCTTCGATCCGGGCCAGCGCACGCGGGGTGAACGCCCCCTTGCCGACGATGCCGCGGAGCTTGGTGTGACGGGGAGCGTCCATGCTCAGGATCATCTCTTTGGTCACCGCCCGCTCGTCGGGCCCGACGGTGTTTCCGTCGAAGCTCACGATGGCGGTGTTCTCCTCTGCAGACCAGCCTTCCCGGGCGATGGAGATCGCCTTCACGTCTTCGTGTCGGGTGGCCAGCCAGAAGCCGCCATCTTCGAAGCTCGAGGCTTCACGGGTCTGCGGGTTCCAGAAGAGCGGCGCGTTCATTCGCAGTTCGGCGAACTCGGCCAACGGAATTCGATCCTGGTACAGGTCGGGGTTGGTGAAGTCGAAGCCCTCAGGCACCGGTACGGGTTGGATCTGGGTCATTGTCAGGCCTCCGGGCTCTGATCGAACAGCTTGGTCAAACGTTGGGTGGCATCGATGCACTCGCTCACCAGGTCGAAGATCACGTCTTTGGTGGGGCGGATCTTGTTCATGCGCCCGACGATCTGTCCGACGGGGTTGAACTGCACATCTTTGGCTTGCTCGGGATACTTGTGGCCGCGCTGGACGGCATTGGACGTAACCATGAACTGCATGGGCATGCCCAGCGGCTCGGGGTTGCCCTCGGCTTCCCAGGCTTCGGTCCATTCGTTGCGCAGCATGCGACAGGGCTTGCCCGTCCACGAACGACTGCGCAGGGTGTCTCGGCTGGTGGCATCGAACAGGCTCTGCATCTGGGCGGGGGGCACGTCGGCCTCCGCCACGGTGAGCCACAGCGAACCGGTCCACACCCCTTCGGCCCCCATGGCCAGCGCCGCCGCCATCTGGCGGCCGGTACCAACCCCGCCGGCGGCCAACATGGGTTTGTCGCCCAGCGCATCGAGCACTTCTGGCCACAGCACCATCGAACCGATCTCGCCGGTGTGGCCACCACCCTCGGTG
>JBDTBS010000121.1:0-4754 GCA_039924035.1 Aquihabitans sp.
AAGGTGGACTCATCGGTCTCTTCGAAGGTGGGGTGGGGTATCCACTGCCCGTCCTGTGAGTAGGCGAGGCGCACGGCCCCGATGGGGCCTTCGAAGGGCAGTCCCGACAGCATCAGCGACGCCGAAGCGGCGTTGATGGAGATGACGTCGTAGGGGTTGACCTGGTCGGCACCGAGAACGGTGATCACGACCTGGGTCTCGTTGCGGTAGCCAGCGGCGAACGACGGGCGCAGCGGCCGGTCGATCAGGCGGCAGGTGAGGACCGCGTTGTCGGACGGACGGCCTTCCCGGCGAAAGAACGAGCCGGGGATCTTTCCGGCGGCGTACGCCTTCTCCTCGACATCGATCGTGAGCGGGAAGAAATCGATTCCTTCGCGGATGTCCTTGGACCCGTTGGCGGTGCTGAGCACCTGGGTGTCGCCGAGACGAGCGACGACGGCGCCCTGCGACTGCGGGGCGAACACCCCCGTCGAATAGGTGATGGTCTTGTCGGTCCCGGAGACGGGACCACTTACGGTGATGGCTTCAGCCATGGTTTCTCCTCTGGAGCTCCTGCTCCGTGTGACGGTCCCGGTGGCCAGCTCCCAGTCGGTGAGCTCCCAGCCCTTTGCTGAGCGGTCCTCGACTGACAACTGACCGGCGGTGGGACCGCTCTTGGTTTGTTGTTGCTATTCGGTGCGCGTGGTTCGAACCAGTGCGAGCGGCCCCCGGAGGAGCCGCTCGCATCAGGATCGATCAGCGGCGCAGGCCGTGGGTTGCGATGATCTCGCGGTATCGCTCGACGTCGTTCTTCTTGACGTAGTCGAGAAGGTTTCGGCGGCGACCGACGAGTTGAAGCAGACCACGACGGCTGTGGTGGTCCTTCTTGTGACTCTTGAGGTGTTCGTTGAGGTGGTTGATGCGCTTCGTGAGAAGAGCGACCTGGACCTCGGGCGAGCCGGTGTCGGAGTCGTGGAGACGATGCTCCTCGATGACACTGGGCTTTTGGCGATCAATGATTTCTGACACGTGTTGGAACGTTCCTCTTTGGGTTTCGTACCCGGCCCCTCGACCCGTCGCTTTGGCAACGTGATCAGGCGCGGTTGTGCTCTGGTGAGCACGATCGTCCATCGTAGCCCGAACCCGCGTTCGTCGCGAAGTCGGGTTCGGGTCCCGTCAGCCTGATCTGATCAGGTCGGGATCTCGAAGTGCCAACGGTAGCGAGGGCGCCGCGGACCGAGGGTCAGACCCGAAAGGTCCATCTCCGGGGTGAGCGCCAAGATGGGGGCATCCTCGTCGTAGAAGGCGGCCTCGATCTCATCCATGGATGCATCGGGTTCCAAGCCGACAGCAGCGAAGTCCTTCGCCCTGCTGGCTCGAGCCACCTTGCTCTCGAAAAGCTGGCGCAAGATGGCGGGCAAGGTCTCGGGGTCCTTCAGCAGCCATGAGTGGCGACCGCCTTCCACCACCACCAGCATCCCCTTGGCCAACTTGGCGGCGCTGCGGCCGGTGGACAGCGGGACCACGATGTCTCGGTCGCCGTGGATGGCCACCACCGGCACACCCTCCTCGCCGAGACGTTCGAGCATCCACTTGGAAGACCGGGACCGCAAGATGGAGACCCCGGGGCCGAGCAGGCGCAATGGGTTGCGAAGGTGGGCCTGCATCAACGGTCGGGCCAGGCGGCCGAACTTGGCGGCCTGCGTCGGGTTGCGCACGAACGGCACGGTGCTGAGCGAGTCGGCCACCAAGATGCCGCCCACCCCGGCCAGCAGCAGCGGGTTGAACCGGGACAGCTTCACCAGCCGGTCCCACGGTTCACCCACGATGGCATCGAGGAGGATGACGGCCAAGGCCCGCTCGGGCTCGCGGGCCGCCAGTTCGGTGACCAGCCGGCCGCCCATGGAATGGCCGGCCAGCACGGCCTTCCGTATGCCGAGCTCGTCGAGGACCCGACCGAGCAGCTTGGTATAGCTCTCGAAGTCGGCGCCTCCTTCGGGTAGCCCCTGGGTGGAGCCGTGACCAGCGGTATCGATGGCCACCACCTTGAAGCCGGCGTTGACGATCCGACTCAGCGTCTGGGCGTACAGCATCCCTTCGGCCGTGTAGCCGTGGACGAGCACGATGGGAACGCCCCGGCCACATACCGACACCCCGACCTGGTGGCCATCGGCCAGCGAGATCTGGTGACGGACCAGGCGAGGCATGTTGCCGGAAACCGTTTCCTGGTCGGTTGGACCCGAGACCATGGCCGCGTGATCGGTGTACAGCAGCCTCATCCCGCCATCGGCTCTACCGCCAGCCGACTTCGGCATCGATGTCCCCGATACCCCGTTCATCTTGGCCACGTGCACCATCCCCTCGTTCGCTGGCCGGTGTCTACCTCCAGCTTGGTTCCTGTCGGCCATCTGGGCGCGGATCCGAGGGCGAACTCGGAAATTCAGGAGGCGAGGATGCTCCGCACCTGCTCGCAGTCCAGGGCCATCTGTGCGACGAGGGCCTCGACGGAATCGAACCGCTCCTCACCCCGCAGGCGCTCCACGAACCGGACCCGCACGGCTTCGCCGTAGAGGTCGCCGGCGAAGTCGAGAACATGGCATTCGAGCAGCGGTGCCCCCTGCGGTCGTTCGTAGAACGTGGGCCGGTGCCCGAGGGAGATGGCGGTGGGGTGCACGGAGCCGTCGGCTCGTTCGAACAACCCTGCGTATATGCCATCGGCGGGTAGCTGGATCTCGGCGGGGACTACCAGGTTGGCCGTGGGGAACCCGAGGTCTCTCCCCCGGCGATCGCCGCTCTCCACCACGCCCCGGACCTCGTGGGGTCGGCCGAGCAGGGTGGCCGCAGCGATCACGTCGCCGTCGGCCAGCAAGGACCGGATGGCAGTGGACGAGACGTTGGGGGTGTCGCCCGCCGGGCGGCCCGACGCATCGACGAGGGGAAGCCCATCGACGGTGAAGTTTCGGGTGGCACCCATATCGCGAAGCAAGGCCACGTTGCCGCCTCGCCGGTGCCCGAAGTGGAAGTCTTCGCCGACCACGATGGCCCGGGCATTGAGTTGGGCCACCAGAACCTGGTCTACGAAGTCTTCGGCGGTCTCGGTGGCTCGTTCCGCGTCGAAGCGGATGACGTAGGTGGTATCGACGCCCGCGGCAGCCAGCAGTTCGAGTTTCTGGTCCAGGTCGCACAGCAGCCGGGGCGCCGATTCTGGACGCACCACGGTGGCCGGGTGTCGGTCGAAGGTGACCACGACGGTGCCCAGGTCTCGGGCCGCAGCCAGCTCGCGGACGTGGGCGATGACGGCCTGGTGGCCGAGGTGGACCCCGTCGTAGGCCCCGATGGTGATCACGCTCGGGCCCAACGGGGTCGGCACCGGAACGGAGCCATCGATCACCTGCACAAGGCGTGACGCTAGAGATGCGATCGGGTGCGATCCAACTCCCCTGGTCCGGTCTTCTCCTTGGGTACCCTTGCGTCATCGCCAACCCATCCCTGACCCGACTGCTCTACAGCTCATGACCTCGCTCGAGGCCTACGGCTGGAATCAACGGTGGGCCGACCGCTTCTCGGCCTACCTGGCCTCCGCCGAAGCCGCCGAGGTCGACGAACCTCGAGCCGGGCGGGTGGTTCGTCACGATGGGGCCGGGTTGATGGTGGCCACGGCCGACCATCCACCGCACCGGGCCATGTTCGGTCGGGCTGTCACCCCCAAACCGGTGGTTGGCGACTGGGTGGTGGTGGACCGGAAGTGGACCCCGATGGCCACGCTCCCGCGCGACTCGCTACTGCGAAGACGGGCTGCGGGTGGCGAAGGCGAACAATCGTTGGTGGCCAACGTCGATGTGGTGCTCATCGTGTGCGGTCTCGATCGTCCGGTACGGCTCGGTCGCATCCAGCGCACGATGACACTGGCCAACGATGCCGGGGCCGAGTCTCTCGTGGTGCTGACCAAGGCCGACCTCGTCGACCCCGACGTTCCGGCTGCGGCCGTGGCCACGGTGGCCGAGGCCGACCCCGATCTGGAGGCAGTGATCCTGTCGGCCCGAGGCGGCTGGGGCATCGACGATCTCCTGGCTCGGGTGGGAACCCGCACCGTTGCGTTGATCGGCGAATCCGGAGCCGGTAAGTCGACGCTCGTCAACGCGTTGGTGGCCGACCAGGTGGCTGCTGAAGGCGAGGTGCGCACCGGCGATGCCAAGGGCCGTCACACCACCACATCTCGCGAGCTCCACCTGCTCGAGTCCGGTGGAGTCCTGGTGGACACCCCGGGCATTCGCGAGGTCGGCATTTTCGCCGACCCCGACGCGGTGGCCGAATCGTTCCCAGACATCGAGGAGCTCGTCGACCAGTGCCGGTTCACCAACTGCGGTCACGACAGCGAACCCGGGTGCTCGGTGACGGCGGCCATCGCCGATGGGACTCTCGATCCCTCACGTCTCCAACGGTGGCGGGACCTGGAAGCCGAAGCCGAGGCTGCCGAACTCCGGGCCGATCCCGCCGAGCAACGTCGACGCAGCACACGGTCGATCCGGTCCGCAGCACCCGCGGTCCGGCCCCGATTCTCGAGGTACGGAAACGATCGCACTTGACCGGCGGGTCAAGACGCGGTTCGATCCTCTGGTGTGACCCTCAGCTACGAAGAAGCCTCCGCACAGATCACCGCTCCCGGCCAACGGTTCGAAACCGGGCCAAACGAGGTGAGCGGCATCACCTACACCGCCTTCACCGCTGTCCCCGAGTCGCTCCCCGACCTGTTCGAGCTGACCCGCGCCTATGGA
>JBDTBS010000122.1:0-11555 GCA_039924035.1 Aquihabitans sp.
GAGGAAGCACTCGAGACCCCCCATGCGCTGTGCGGCACCGCCGACCAGATAGTCGAAGACCTGCTGGTGCGCAGGGAGCGGTTCGGCATCGCGTCGATCGGGCTCAGCCTCGATGCCATGGATGCCATGGCCCCGGTGGTAGCAGCCCTAGCCGGTAACTAACTACGAAATGGCGTAGATTTTGGTCGTCACACGACCAAAATCTACGCCATTTCGCTGGTTTTCATTCCTGGATCACGCGGATGACTTGGCCGTCAAGGGCGACCACGTCACCAGGGCGCACCTGACGACCTCGGCGGGTCTCGATCTCACCGTTGACGGTGACCCGTTCCTCGTCGAGCACGATGCGGGCATCGCTACCCGCCTCCACCAAGGAGGCCAGCTTGAGCAACTGCCCGAGCCGGATCATCTCGTCGCGGATGCCAATGTCGTCGGGCTCGTTCACCACACCAGTGTCGCACCCGACCTCGACCGGACCCAGTCCGCCAGCCCGCCAGCCCGGACAGACCATACGAGCCCGCCAGCCTGAGCCCGGACCCAATCAGACGACCCGAGATCGGCCCCGACGTCCCGGGCTCCCAACGGTGTGATGCCGGGGTGACCGGCGGTCAGTCGTCGAGGGGCACAGCCGTGGTGCCGCCCAGCGGGATCGGGTCCATCCCCAGCTTGCGGTGATCCCACGACCGGATCCGTTCGGGGCGCACCCGCACCGCCACCCGCTTCACCAACATGAACTCGACGAAGGGTCGAACCTCTTCGCTGTAGGGCCCGTTGTAGCGCTCCCAGATGTCGACACCGACCCGCCAGAGAGCATCGGGATCGTCGACCACCTCGGCTCGCCCCTCGACGGAGACACCTCGCAGCTTGTCGTAGGTGAGGCCGTCCTCCACCAGACAGGTGACTCGATCGTCGCGACGCAGGTTGACGGCCTTCTGCGACTTGGCCTTGGTCTCGAACCAGATCTCACCATCGAGGACCGCGAACCACATGGCCACGAGGTGGGGCATGCCATCGGGCCCCAGGGTGGCCATGGTGGCCGTGCGGCTACCGATGATGAACCGCTCGATCTCCTCGTCGGACATGGCGATCTTCGAACGCTGGTTGGTGCCCATGGCCGGGTGCCTTCCTCTGGTGGGGCCGACTACTACGACCCGCTGACACCGGCCATCCTGCCCGAATGTGGCCGAGGGAGTGGCGGGGCGACCACGGGCACGGGCACGGGCACGGGTCAGGTTCGACCGTCAGCCGGTGGGCCCCGTGAAGCGGGGCGCTCGCTTCTCACGGTGGGAAGCCAGGCCCTCGCGGGCATCGGCGCCCTTGAAACCCAGGAACTCGTAGGCCAGCGAGGCATCGAACGCCGCCCCTTGCGCCCGGTACCAATGGTTGAGGGTGTGCTTGGTCCACCGTTGGGCCGACTGCGCCCCTTCAGCCAACTGACTAGCCACGGCCAGACCTCGTTCGTGGACCTGGTCCTCATCGACGCACAGCGACACCAGACCAATCCGTTCGGCTTCCTCGCCGAGCAATGTGTCGCAGGTGAGCAGGTAGTACTTGGCCTTGGCCATCCCGCACAGCAACGGCCAGCAGATGGCGGCATGGTCGCCAGCGGCGACCCCCAAGCGAGTGTGACCATCGATGATCTTGGTGGTCCGCCCCACGATGGAGATGTCGGCCAGCAACCCGGCAGCTAGACCGGCGCCGACGGCTACGCCGTGCATGGCCGACACGATCGGCTTCGAGCATTCGATCACGTTGCGAACCAGGTCACGTGCTTCGCGGAGCACCCGCAAGTGCACCTCGTCATCGTCCATCATCTCCTCGATCAGGTCGAAGCTGCCACCGGAGGAGAAGCCCCGGCCTGCGCCCTGGAGCAGGGCGACCTTGGTCTCGGGGTCACGGTCCACGACCGTCCACACGTCGGCGATCTGGCCGTGGACGGCATGGTCCACCGAGTTGAGGCCTGGGCCGTCGAGCGTGATTCGCAGCACGCCGGGCGCCGGGCGGTCGAAGGTCAGATCAGGGAAGGCGGCATAGCGGTCGGTCATGGTCAGAGTCTGCCTTCCACGACCTCGTCGACTGGGAACCGCTGTGCTCCCCAACCAACGGGCCCCGTCAGCCGGCCCGATCTCCCCGGAAGAGCAACTCGGTCAATGCCGACGGATCGAGGGGCTTGCTGAAGAGAAAGCCCTGGAAGCGAGTACAGCCAAGGTCGATCAAGGTGGCGAACTGCTCTTCGGTCTCCACGCCTTCGGCCACCATGGCCAGGCCGAAAGCTTCGGCCAACGACACCACCGATTCCACCAGTGCTGCGGCAGTGGTCCCACCGTTGCCCAAGGCCGAAACGAAGGCCTGATCGAGCTTCAACACGTCGAGCGGGAGGCCCCCGAGCCCGCTGAGCGACGAATAGCCGGTGCCGAAATCGTCGAGCGCCACGGTACAACCGAGCGAACGCAGCCGCTCCAAGCTGGCGATCTCGCCGTACTCGTTGGTGGCCAGGATGGTCTCGGTGAGCTCGACGACCACCTTCGATGGGTCGACCCCGCTCTGCTCGATACCGGCGGCCACATCGTCGACGAAGTTCGGATCCCGAAGCTGCAGCGAGCTGACGTTGATGGACACCGCAAGATCGAAACCCTGTTGGTGCCAGCGGCAGGCTTGCTGGCAGGCCTGGGCGAAGATCTTCCGTCCGAGCCCGAAGATCGATCCGGAATGTTCGGCGAGACGGATCAACTCGTAGGGGGCGACCGGCCCTCGCACCGGATCGGTGTAGCGCAGCAGCGCCTCCACGCCGATGATCTGCCGGTCGGTGTCGACGATCGGTTGGTAAGCCAACCACCAGGTCTCGTCGGCCAGGACCTTGCGCAGGTCGACCTCTTGTTGGATCCGCTCTTGAGATCGCCTTTGGATCTCTTCGTCGAAGACCGCGAACTGTCCGCCGCCGGCTTCATGGGCTCGATGAAAGGCGATCTCGGATCGGCGCAACACCTCGGCGTAGGTCTGCCCTGGTTCAGCAATGGCAATGCCCACGCTGCCTGTCACCTGAACGTCGTGCCCGTCCAACACCACCGGCTGCGTGAACGCATCCAGCAACCGGTCGGCCACGATCACCGCTTCGAACTCCTCACTGATCTCGGGCATGACCACCACGAAACGGGACCCGCCGTACCGGGCCACGAAGTCCTGGTGGCGGACGTGGAGCATGATGCGCTCAGCCATCTGGCCGATCACCTGATCACCGACATGGAAGCCGAACGTGTCGTTCACCCGCGACAGATGATCTACGTCCAGGAACAAGATGGCTGTGGGCGGCCCCACATCGGCATCTTCGACAGCCCGGCTCACGAACTCCGTCAGCAGCGCCCGATTGGGTAGACCGGTGGCCTTGTCGTGGAGCACGGCATGTCGAAGTTGTTCTTCGAGCAACAACCGATCGGTGGTGTCGCGGCAGATGGTGCTGTAGGTGACGGAGTCGTCACCCGGTTGTCGATGGGCGACCAGCACCTGAGACACCGGCACCGTGGAACCATCAGCTCGTCGAAGGTGAGTCTCACCGCTCCACATCCCGGTGCGATCGGCGGTGCGCATGCCTTCACGGAGTAGATCCAGAGCCAGAGCATCGGGAAAGAAGTCGGCCACGTTTCCTCGGATGGCTTCGTCATCACGCAGCCCGAGCAGGCGACGTCCAACCGGGTTCAGATAGGTGATCTCTCCGTTGGTGTCGGCCGACCCGATCAGGTCGGGGGTGGCATCGATGATGGCCCGAACCCGCTCGGACGCATCGAGGAGGTCGCGACGGGCGCTCACCACCGAGCCGGTGACCAACCCGGCCAGACAAAGCACCATCACTTGGAGTTGGAGATCGGATCGCTCGAGGGTGCCAGCGATCTGCAGGTGGGCCCCGAACACCATGACGGCGCCGAGTCCGGCCGCAGACACCGCGGCGCCGGGGAGTCCGTGGCGCAGGGCCACCATCACCAACGGGATGAACCCCAGATAGGTGAAGCGCATGGGATCGTCGGCGAGTTGCATGCTCACCGCTACGGCCACCGCCGGGCTCAGATACTCGACGGCGGTCCATGGCCACCGCTGGGGACCTCCCCGGTCCGACAGGCAAAGCGGACTGCCGTGCAACCAGATTCCACCCAACACCAGAAGTAGCGGACCCAGAGCGATGGCCGCGACGACGTCGCCGACCCAGAACAACGCAACGTTGCGCACGTACTCGGAACCGTCCACGAGACCAACCCAGACCTGCACTCCCACCCCGACGATCGATGCCGCCACCGAGCCCACCACCAGCGTCGCGAAGGTGAACCTGAGGATGTCGTCGGAGGTTCGCAGCCGCCAATCCAACTCGAGTCGACGCATCACCAGGGCAGCCGCCGCGTAGGCCAAAGAGATCCCTGTTGCGTTCACGATCAGTGGAACCACTCCGAAGTCGGCACCACGCCCCATGATGAGTGGCGTACTCACCAGTTCGGCCACCACGAACACCGGTAGCAGCCGGGGGCGGAAGAACATGGCCACCATGGCCACCGCGGCCGGGGGGAACCAGATGAGCACCGGACTGTTCAGGCTGATCTCTCGGGCCCAGAGCGCGGCCAGCAGATAGGCGCCAAAGCCGACCATCGCGAGCCAGCCATCTCTGAGGCCCTTCAGGCGTGGGGTCGCGACGGTCGGAGGTCCTGATCTGGGCCCCGCAACGGCACGCATGACCGCAGCGTACGTCTAGGCCTGGCCCGGCGCTCTCGGGGACCTGGGTGCTTGCCCGATCGCTCCCACAGAGCCCCGATTCGGTCGCGAGACCTACGGTCGTGGCAGGATCGACCTTTCCTCGTTCGCTCCCGGCAGGTCACCTGTGCTGCTCAAGCTTCTCCGCACCCACCTCGGCCGCTACCGGTGGTCGCTCGCTGCCCTCGTCGTCCTCCAGTTCATCCAGACGGTGGCCACCCTCATGCTGCCGAGCATCAACGCCGACATCATCGACAAGGGCATCGTCCCCGGCGACACCGACTACATCTGGAGTCGGGGCGGGTTCATGCTTTTCGTCACCTTCATCCAGGTCCTCTTCGCGGTGGCCGCGGTGTACTTCGCGGCTCGCTCGTCGATGAGCTTCGGGCGCGACGTGCGCCGCAACCTGTTCCAAAGGGTGACCGCCTTCTCCACCCAGGAGGTCGAACACTTCGGTGCCCCGTCGCTCATCACCCGCATCACCAACGACGTCCAGCAGGTCCAGATGCTGGCGTTCATGGGGGCGACGCTGGCCGTGGCCGCCCCCATCACGGCCATCGGTGGCGTGATCATGGCTGTGCGTGAAGACATGGGCCTTTCGGCCATCCTCCTCTTCAGCATTCCGGCGCTGATCATCCCGATCAGCCTCATCGTGGTGCGCATGGTGCCGCAGTTCCGGATCGTGCAGGACCGCATCGACCGGGTCAACGAGGTGCTCCGCGAGCAGATCACCGGAATGCGAGTGGTGCGGGCCTTCGTGCGCGAACCCCATGAGAAGCAGCGGTTCGGTGGGGTCAACGACGAACTGACCGGCGCGTCTCTACGTGCCGGCCACCTGATGGCCTTCATGTTCCCCACGGTCATGCTGGTCCTCAATGCCTCGAGCGTGCTGGCCATCTGGTTCGGCGCCAGCCGCCTCGACGCCGGGAGCATGAAGATCGGTGCCCTCATCGCCTTCCTCAGCTACCTCACCCAGATCCTGATAGCCGTGATGATGGCCACCTTCATGGCCGTGCTCACTCCCCGGTCCGCAGTCAGCGCCGAACGGATCCAAGAGGTGCTCGACATGCCGCTCACCGTGCACCCCCCCGACGACCCGCAACAACGAGCTCTCGACCAGGTCAGCCTCGAGTTCCGTCATGTCGATTTCCACTATCCCGGCGCCGAAGCACCGGTACTCGACGACATCACCTTCGTGGCCAGACCGGGTACGACCACCGCCATCATCGGTAGCACCGGATCGGGCAAGACCTCCCTGCTCAACGTGATCCCCCGACTCTTCGATGTGACCGGCGGGGCCGTGTTGGTCGACGACATCGACATCCGCGAACTCGATACCGAAGACCTGTGGTCCCGCATTGGTCTGGTGCCCCAGAAGCCATACCTGTTCTCGGGAACGGTGGCCAGCAACCTGCGCTACGCCGACCCCAAGGCCACAGACGACGACCTGTGGGCGGCTCTCCAGATCGCCCAGGCCGCCGACTTCGTACGGGCCATGCCCCAGGGTCTCGACTCGCCCATATCCCAGGGAGGGACCAACGTGTCGGGCGGCCAGCGCCAACGCTTGGCCATCGCTCGGGCCTTGGTCCGCAAGCCCTCGATCTACCTGTTCGACGATTCGTTCTCGGCCCTCGACCTGGCCACCGACGCTCGCCTGCGGGCCGCACTGCAACCCCATGTGGCCGACGCGGTGGTGATCGTGGTGGCGCAGAGAGTGTCCACCATCTCGAACGCCGACCAGATCCTGGTGCTCGACGACGGGAAGATCGTGGGGCTCGGCACCCACGCCGAGCTACTGGAGACTTGTCCCACCTATGCCGAGATCGTCGCGTCGCAGGTCAGCGAGGAAGCGGCATGACCGATCCCTCCGACCCCACCAACGTGCAGTCCACCGACGGAGCGGGCACCGCGGCGCCGGTCGACGAAGAAGGCCGTCCCACTCCCGCCGCTGCAGCCCGTAGCGGTGTCGCCGGCCGTTGGGGCACAGCGGGCATGCCTGCCGAACAGGCCAAGGACTTCGGAGCCTCCACCAAGCGGCTGATCCGCATGATGGGCCCCGAGCGGACCTGGGCTGCCCTGGTCTTCGCCTTCGGCGTGGTCAGCGTGTCCCTGTCGGTCTACGGCCCTCGCCTGCTCGGGCGGGCCACAGACACCATCTTCAGCGGGATCATGTCGAAGGACCAGGGCATCGACTTCGGTCGCCTCCATCGGATCCTGCTGTTCACGGCCGCCCTCTACCTGACTTCGGCTGCCTTGGCCTGGGCCCAGAACCACCTGCTGGCCGGGGTCGTCCAACGGACCATGCGACGCCTCCGCTCAGACGTGGAAAACAAGCTTCACCGGCTGCCGCTGAACTACATCGACACCACCCCCCGGGGCGATCTGCTGAGCCGTGTCACCAACGACATCGACAACCTGGCCCAGAGCCTCCAGCAGACACTGGGCCAACTGGTCACCTCCTCGCTGACCCTCGTCGGCGTTCTGGCCATGATGATGTGGATCTCGCCGTTGCTCGGCCTGTTCGCCATGCTGATGATCCCGTCGTCGATCTTCATCACGAAGTACATCGCCAAACGGTCCAAGAAGCGGTTCATCGCCCAGTGGCACCACACCGGCATCCTCAACGCCCAGGTGGAAGAGGCCTTCACCGGCCACTCGCTGGTCAAGGTGTTCGGCCGCACCAAGGACGTCGAGCAGCGCTTCAGCGAGGAGAACGAACGGCTCTACGAGGCCAGCTTCGGAGCCCAGTTCATCGCCGGGATCATCCAGCCGTCGATGATGTTCCTCGGCAACCTCAACTACGTCGTCATCGCCGTGGTCGGTGGGTTGCGGGTGTCATCGGGTCAGCTTTCGCTTGGTGACGTCCAGGCCTTCATCCAGTACTCACGGCAGTTCACCCAGCCCCTCACCCAGGTGGCATCCATGGCCAACCTGCTCCAGTCGGGGATCGCCTCGGCCGAGCGGGTGTTCGAACTGCTCGACCAGGACGAAGAGTCGGTTGAACCCGAGGCTGTTCCCACTGGCAAAGCACTCAAGGGTCGGGTTGCGTTCGAGCGGGTCACCTTCTCCTATCTGCCCGACCAACCGCTGATCACCGACCTGTCGTTGGTGGCCGAACCGGGCCAGACCGTGGCCATCGTCGGCCCCACCGGCGCTGGCAAGACCACCTTGGTCAACTTGATCATGCGCTTCTACGAACTCGACGGCGGCCGCATCACCCTCGACAACCAGGACATCGCCCTGATGCGCCGCAACGAACTGCGCTCCAAGCTCGGCATGGTCCTACAGGACACCTGGCTGTTCAGCGGAACGATCCGCGAGAACATCGCCTACGGCAACCTCGATGCCACCGAGGACCAGATCATGGCGGCCGCCCAGGCCACCTACGTCGACCGGTTCGTACACTCGCTACCCGACGGATACGACACCCTGATCGACAACGAAGGAGGCACGATCAGCGCCGGCGAAAAGCAGCTGCTCACCATCGCTCGAGCCTTCCTGTCCGACCCCGCCATCCTCATCCTCGACGAAGCCACCAGCTCGGTCGACACCCGCACCGAGGTGCTCATCCAGCACGCCATGGCCGCCCTGCGAGCCAAGCGCACGAGCTTCGTGATCGCCCACCGCCTGTCGACCATCCGCGATGCCGACACCATCTTGGTGATGGATGCTGGTCAGATCGTCGAGCAGGGCAGCCACCAGGAACTGCTGGCCGCCGGCGGTGCCTACTTCGAGCTCTACAACGCCCAGTTCAACGCCCCCGCCGACGAACTGGCCTGAATTCAAAGGCCCACGCCTTCAGTCGATGGCGACCAGTGAAATACCCCGCCGTCGCCCGGCGTTGACCCTGATGACGGACGCGCTTCAGGCCCGTCGCTCTGCTCTTGAAAGGCATCTGTGACCGTTCCGCTCTCAATCCTCGACTTGGCCACCATCGGACGCGACGAGACCGCGGCCGACAGCTTTCGGGCCACCGTGGCCTTGGCCCAACTGGCCGAGGACGCCGGTTACCGCCGGGTCTGGTACGCCGAGCACCACAACATGTCGCGGATCGCGTCGTCGGCCACCTCGGTGCTGATCGCCCACGTGGCCAGTCAGACCTCGACCATCCGTCTGGGGGCCGGTGGGGTCATGTTGCCCAACCACGCTCCGCTCACCATCGCCGAGCAGTTCGGCACGCTGGAGACCTTGCACCCCGGACGCATCGATCTCGGACTGGGCCGCGCCCCGGGTACCGACCAGAACACCATGCGGGCCCTACGGCGAGACAACACCTCGTCAGATACCTTCCCTCGCGACGTCCAGGAGCTCCAGGGCTACCTGCGAGATGAGAGCCTGATTCCCGGGGTCAAGGCCATCCCCGGCCGAGGCACAAACGTGCCGCTGTACATCCTCGGGTCGTCACTGTTCGGGGCCTCGCTGGCCGCGGCCCTCGGCCTTCCCTATGCCTTCGCTTCACACTTCGCGCCCGACGAACTCGAACGCGCGGTGGCCACCTATCGGGCCAACTTCCAGCCGTCCGACCAACTCGAGGTCCCCCACGTGATCGCCGGGGTGAGTGTGATCGCCGCCGACAGCCAGTCCGAAGCCGATGAAGAGTTCCTGGCGGCAACGCGGGCTCGTGTGGGGATCATCGCCGGTCGTGGCCGCTCCTACAGCGACGAGGAGGCCGATGCCATCCTGGCCTCACCACAGGGCGCCTACCTGCGCAACATGATGCGCTACGCCGCGGTCGGTACCCCACGAGATGCCGTCAACTACCTCGACGAATTCACCAACCACGCCGATGCCGATGAACTGATCATCACTCTGCCGTCGGTGACCGGCGAGGGACGCCTGCGGTCGGCCCGTCTGGTGGCCGAAGCCATCCACGCTCCCACCACAGCGGGCTGACACCCGGCCTCTGGGCCACCGGTTCAGCCGAGAAGCTGGGGAAGCTCGACATCTCCTAGTTCGTCGGTGGTCATCCACAGCGTCCAGATCTCGTCGGCGAACGCATAGACCCCGTACAGCACCGGCTCGTTGGCCGCGTGACATTCCACCACCAGCCGGTAGCGGGGATAACGGCCGTCAGCGGGAACCGGCTCCACCTCCACGAACGACAGACCGACCTCGGTGACGACATCGATCAACTCCCACTGGACATCGCTGGACTCGGGGAACGCCGTGGTGGCCAGGTCGGATGTCGCTGCTCGGATCTTCGCATCGCACTCGGCGACGACGGCCAACTCCTCGGGTGGGAGCGTGGTCGTGACATCGAAGTCCACCGCGATGCTGGAGGTGGTGGGCTCCGCTCCGCCAGAGCTTCCGCTGCACCCAGCAAGGGCGCCGACCAGAACGACCGCAGGGATCAACGTTGTCGCCCAGCGTCTCATGGTCGTCACCGTAGGGCCTCCGGCCATCGAGACTCTGCTCAGCTCAGTGGGCCTACCGCCCGCTCGAGCCATTGCTGGGCTACTCCGGGAATGCTGCGGAGATGCCGACCGCGGTAGCCATCTCGCTTATGCGACGAGCCAGGCGAATGTCTCGCGGCGTGATCCCGTCGACATCGTGGCTGACCAGCTTGATGCCGACATGGGGATACTGCAGCTCGATGTCGGGATGGTGATCGGCCTCTTCGGCCGCGGCACCGACCTGGTTCACCAGGTCGAGGCCGACCGAGAACGACCCCGTATCGAACTGGGCACGCAACGCCCCGTCGACCAGCTCCCAATCGTCGAGCCCTTCGGCCTGCACCGCTGCCGCATCCAGCTTCTGGTCGTCATCCATGGGGTCGTTCCTCGTCTCGTCGTCTTTTCCCGGTGCCTGTGTTCTACCCATCAGGCAACGGTCGCACCCGCCGAGCTGGTTCCCGTCAGAGATCCACGATCAAGTGGTCGACCAGGACCGACTCCTCAGTGGCCGCCGGGTCGGGCTCGTCATAGCGCACCGCAAACACGCCGGCCACGATCAGCACGCCACCCACGATCTGCACCGCCAGAAGCGTGTCGTCGAGCAGCAGCCAGGCGAAAACGGTGGCGAACAACACCTCGCTGAGCCCGATGAACGAGGCCAGCTTGGAACCAAGTGCCCGGGTGGCGGCGATGCCGGTCGAATAGGCAACGGCGGCGGCCACCAAGCTCAGACCAGCCACCGACACCCACCAGGGCAGCGACACGTTGGCCAGATCGACGTCGATGGTCGACACCGCCATGGGCAGGATGCCCGACAGGCCGGCAGCACCGAGCACCGCAGCGCCCACCCACATGCCGGCCGCGGCCATCACCAGCGGAGGAAGCCCGGTGTCGTCGTGGCCCGACAGCACGAAAAAGGTGGCCAGACCAACAGCGGCACCGAGGCCCCACAGCACTCCGGTGATGTCGACGCGCATTCCTCCGGTCACATCGAGCACCAGGGCCAGGCCAGCAACGGACAGCACGATCCCGATGAGCGTCCACCGCTTCGGCCGTTGACCGTGGCGGAGCCACAACCAACCGACCACGAGCACCAGCCCGAGATATTCGAGAAGTAGAGCGACACCCACCGACAACGTCTGGACGGCGTTGAAGTAGAAGAGTTGGCAGCCACCGATGGCCACCGTGCCGTAGACGGCGATCAGTCCCGCATTGCGACGAAGCAGATGCCACTGGCCCTTGAGTTGGATGATCGCAGGGATCGACAACACCAAAGCAGCCAACGAGATTCGAGCGCCCACTGCGGCCCCCGGCGACCATCCGGCTTCTAGCAGCGACTTGCCGAAGGTTCCCGACGTGGCGAAGGCGGCCGCCGACACCATCGCCAACGGCACGCCGCGACGGTAGGTGGAGTTGGTGGGCTGCCGATCG
>JBDTBS010000123.1:0-3798 GCA_039924035.1 Aquihabitans sp.
CTACTGGACCTGATGGAGCTCCCGGCGTAGGTCTTTGATCTCGTCACGGAGACGGGCCGCGTACTCGAAGCGCAGATCCCCCGAGGCCTCGGCCATCTCCGCCTCCAGCGTGTAGATCAGCCGGGCCAGTTCGTCACCGGGAAGTTCGGCCAACTCCATGCGCCGCTTTCGGTCGGCGTCGCTCTCGCGTCGGCGTTCCTTGGCCGGTAGCGGGGCACCGGTGCTGGGGCGAAGGTATTCGAGGATGTCGGTGGCGGCCTTGCGGATGGTCTGCGGGTCGATCCCGTGCTCTTCGTTGTAGGCCTGCTGGAGACCGCGGCGACGATTGGTCTCACTGATGGCCCGGTCCATGGACTTGGTCACCACATCGGCGTACATGATCACCTGGCCGTCGACGTTGCGGGCCGCACGCCCGATGGTCTGCACCAACGATGTCTCGCTGCGCAGGAACCCTTCCTTGTCGGCGTCGAGGATGGCCACGAGTGATACCTCGGGCAGGTCGAGACCCTCCCGCAACAGGTTGATGCCCACCAGCACGTCAAACTCCCCGAGACGCAGATCCCGCAGGATCTCGATCCGTTGGATCGTGTCCACCTCCGAGTGCAGGTAGCGCACCTTCACCCCGAGCTCCAGGAGATAGTCGGTGAGGTCCTCGGACATCTTCTTGGTGAGGGTGGTGACCAGCACGCGGTCGCCCTTGGCGACCCGCCCGTGGATCTGCTCCAGCAGGTCGTCGATCTGGCCCTTGGTGGGCTTCACGATGATCTCGGGGTCGATGAGGCCGGTGGGGCGCACCACCTGCTCCACCACGTTGGTGGACACCTCGAGCTCGTAGGGCCCCGGGGTGGCCGACACGAAGATCACCTGTCCGACCGTTTCCATGATCTCTTCGAACTGCAACGGCCGGTTGTCGGCCGCCGATGGCAGCCGGAAGCCGTGCTCGATGAGCTGTTCCTTGCGGGCTCGGTCCCCGAAGTACTGGCCGTGGAGTTGAGGCACGCTCTGGTGGCTCTCGTCCATGACCACCACGAAGTCGTCTGGGAAGAAGTTGAGCAGAGTGCCCGGTGGCTCTCCCGGAGAGCGCCCATCGATGGGCGCCGAGTAGTTCTCGATCCCGTTGCAGAACCCCATCTCGGCCATCATCTCGAGGTCGTACTGGGTGCGCATGCGCAGCCGTTGAGCTTCGAGGAGCTTGCCCTCGGACTCGAAGGTGGCCAGACGCTCCTGCAGTTCATGCTCGATGCGGGTGATGGCCTTGGTCATGCGCTCGTCGCTGGCTACGTAGTGGGTGGCGGGCAGAAACACGTAGTCCTGCTCGGTGCGCACCACCTCGCCGGTCAGCGGATCGAACACCGCTATGCGCTCGATCTCGTCGCCGAACAGTTCGATGCGCACCGCGGTCTCGTCGTAGGGCGGGTGGATCTCGATGGTGTCGCCCCGCACCCGGAACTTGCCACGGGTGAGGTTGACGTCGTTGCGGTCGTACTGCATGTCGACCAACTTCCGCAGCGTTGCCCGATGGTCGATCTCCTCACCCTCATGGATGATCAACATCTTGTTGCGGTACTCCTCGCGGGAGCCGAGGCCGTAGATGCAAGACACCGACGCCACCACGATCACGTCCCGGCGAGTGAGCAGCGATGCCGTGGTGGAGTGGCGGAGCCGGTCGATCTCGTCGTTGACCGACGAGTCCTTCTCGATGTACGTGTCGGAGGCCGCCATGTAGGCCTCGGGTTGGTAGTAGTCGTAGTAGCTGACGAAGTACTCCACCCGGTTGTGGGGGAAGAACTCGCGAAACTCGCTGGCCAACTGGGCAGCCAGCGACTTGTTGGGAGCCAACACCAGGGTCGGGCGCTGGTACTGCTCGATGGCCCACGCGATGGTGGCGCTCTTGCCGGAACCGGTGATGCCTCGCAGCGTCTGATAGCGCTCCCCACCCTGGATGCCATCCACCAGTGACGCTATGGCCTTCGGCTGGTCACCAGCCGGGCCGAACGAGGATTCGACGACGAAGCGCTGTTCGGGAAGGGCCATCCCCTGATGATACGGACCATCAGCCACTTCTGGCGGGGCGCTCAGGAGTGAGGCAGTGTCTCGATCCAGTCCCATACCTCGTCAACCGCCCTGTCGAGGTCTGCGGGGGTTCCCGCGTTGTCGATCACCCGGTCGGCACGGGCCACGCGCTCTTCCCGCGACACCTGACGGGCCATTCGGGCTCGAACATCGTCTTCCCTGAAGCCCCGATGCTCCACGAGACGTGCCACCGCCAGTTCGGGGTCAACGTCCACCACCAGCAATGCCGTGAGATCACCGCGACCGCTCTCCACCAGCAGGGGCACATCCAACACCACGACGTGATCGGTGCCGACTTCGGCGGCCAACCGGGTGGCGATCTCCGCCGACACCGCAGGGTGGACGATGGCATTCAGGTCGGCTAGCGCGGCCCCATCGGAGAACACCATGTCGGCAACGGCCTGGCGATCGAGACTGCCATCGGCAGCCAGGATGCCGCGACCGAACCGTTCGACCATCGCATCGAAGACCGCGTGTCCAGGCCTCTGGACCTCACGGACGATGGCATCGGCATCTATGAGCACCGCTCCTTTTTCAACGAGGCGAGTGGACACCGACGACTTCCCTGAGCCGATGCCACCTGTGAGTCCGATGAGCTTCATGGGCGCACCGTAGAGCACCTCCGAACGGCCACTGACCCACGATCTCCCACCAGCGCATAACCTGACGGGCCATGACACTGGCAACCGCAGAGGCGGAGCGCTCCGACGACGCGGCAACCGGAATCACCGACGTGGCGATTACACGCGCTGAACGAGACCAGGTGCTGGCTTTCCGGCCCGTCATTTTGGCCATCCGCGGTGGAAGCACCGCCGTCTCGGTCGGTCTGGCCGCGCCTGCCTTCGCCAGCCAGGACTGGATCGTCATCATCTCCTGCGCGCTGGTCGTGGCTTACAACGTCTTCCGTATCGTGCAACCGATCCGCTACCTCAACGACACCGCCAGCATCGTCCGGGTCCTGGTCGAGGTGACCCTCCACGTGTCGATCGTGGTGGCCACCGGCTTCTGGGAGTCGCCCTTCGTCTTCTCGTTGATCTCCGCCATAACGATCGCCGGGTTCGCCCGCGGGTTCGCGTTCGCTGTGCGAGTGAGCATCGTGGCGTCGCTGGCCATCAGCATCCCGTTCCTCGCCTATCACGACGTCACCTCCACCGACCTGCGCATCACCACCCAATGGTCGGTGTGGCTGACCCTTGTTGCTCTCATCGCCGGCTACGCGAGAAGGATCCTCGGCGAGGCCGACCGGCAGCACAGCTTGGCCCTCGACCGGCTCGGACGGCTGGCCGATGCCAACCTGCTCCTGTACTCCCTTCACCGAATCGCTCAGACCCTCCCAGCGTCGCTCGACCTAGAAGAGTCGTTGGACACCACCATGGGTCGACTCAAGGACCTGTTCCAATGCGATGGAATTGCGTTACTTCTCCTCGACGACACCGACCATCGTTGGGTTACGGCTCGCTCGGAGGGACCTCGTCCCTCCGACACCTATACCACTGAGGAACTTCCCCCTCCCCTACGCCAGGCCCTCGAACGGCGTCGGCCCGTGGTCGTAGACCAACTTCTGATCAACGGTCCTGGGCTCTCGGGCGAGATGGAGTCCGGCCTCTACGCCGTGCTACCCGCTCGGGATTCCACGGTCGGCCTCCTCGCCCTGGAACATCGGGAACAACACCGCTTCCGACTCCGGGACCAGGAACTGCTCGACGGTTTCGTCGAACCCGCCGC
>JBDTBS010000124.1:0-13350 GCA_039924035.1 Aquihabitans sp.
TGTAGGGGCCAGCGCCCCTCGGTGGGGGAACCCGACCCGGTCCGATAGGTTTCCTGACGGCTCGTCAGACCCAGGAGGCCCCGCCGATGTCATTCAACCTCGCCCAGGTACATGAGGCTGTTGCCGCTGCCAACCCAGACCGTGAAGCGGTGATCTGGGGGGGCGGAACGCTCACCTACGCGGAGCTCACGGCCCGAACCCGTCGCTTCGCCCATGCTCTATCAGCCCGCGGGTTCGGTACCCACACCGAGCGAGAGCAGCTGGCCGGCGACGAGTCCGGACAGGATCACCTGGCCATCTATCTCCACAACGGCCCCACCTACATCGAGACCATGCTCGGGGCCTTCAAGGCCAGAGTGGCGCCGTTCAACGTGAACTACCGGTACGTCGCCGAAGAGCTCCGCTACCTGTTGGACAATGCCGACACCCGCATCGTGGTTTACCACGACAGCTTCGCCGACACCTTGGCCGAGGTGCTGCCAGATCTGCCCGACGTGCGCCTGCTGGTCCAGGTATCCGACCACACTGCCCGTGACCTGCTGCCAGGAGCCATCCGCTACGAAGACCTGCTCGCCGAGGGATCCGAAGAACCACTAGAGCTCGAATGGTCGCCCGACGACCTCTACATCCTCTACACCGGCGGAACGACCGGCATGCCGAAGGGCGTCCTCTGGCGCCAACACGACATCTTCATCGCGGCCATGGGCGGTCGCCCGTTCGGTGCCACCGAAGCCTTCCCCTCGTTGGAGGCCATCGTGGAGAACTCCCTGAACGGTGGTGTCGGAATGATGTCGGTGGCCCCGCTCATGCACGGGGCCGCGCAGTGGTCCACCTTCACCGCGTTCACCAATGGCAACACCGTGGTCTTCCAAGACGACCCGTTGAAGCTGGATCCGGCCGACGTGTGGTCGACCGTGGAACGACACAAGGTGTTGACCCTCCAGATCGTGGGCGATGCCATGGGCCGCCCGCTGATCGACCACCTGGAGCAGCACTCCTATGATCTCTCGGGCCTTCTGGCCCTGGTGAGCGGAGGCGCCGCGCTCAACTCGGCGCTCAAGGACCGGTTCTTGGAGGTCGTACCCCACGCCATCGTGCTGGATGCCGTGGGTTCGTCGGAGACCGGCGCCCAGATGGGACACACCTCGGCCAGGGGCGCGGCCTCCACCGGATCGTTCCAGCCTGGTGCGGGTACCTCAGTGGTGAGCGCTGACCTGTCTCGTGAGCTCGAACCGGGCAGCAGCGAGACCGGCTGGCTGGCTCAGCGGGGACACGTACCTCTCGGCTACCTGGGCGACCCAGACAAGACTGCCGCCACCTTTCCGCTCATCGGCGGCATCCGCTTCGCAGTGCCCGGGGACCGAGCCAACTGGCAGGCCGACGGGATCATCGAACTACTGGGCCGTGACTCGGTGACCATCAACACCGGCGGCGAGAAGGTCTACGCCGAAGAAGTGGAGCAGGCATTGGCCAAACATCCTGCGGTCTACGACGTGGTGGTGGTGGGTCGCCCCAGCGAGCGCTGGGGCTCTGAAGTGGTGGCCATCGTGCAGTTCGCCGAAGGGGAATCGGCCAGCGAAGTCGAACTCCTGGCCGAAGCACAGAAGCACCTGGCCCGCTACAAGCTGCCCAAGGACTTCGTGTTCCGCGACGAACTGGTGCGCTCCCCAGCCGGCAAGGCCGACTACCGGTGGGCTCGGGCTCAGGCCATCCCCTGAACAAGGACAACCGGCTGGCTTCATGCCACTGCCGGAATCCCAGCCAGCGACGCGAACCGCTCCTCGGTGGCCGCCAGGCGCTGTAGGCGAAGCCGAACCCGTCGGCACTGTTGGCGGACGGCCGCAGAGGTGAGTCCGTGGAGCCGGGCCACGGCATCGGCCGGGGCCCGGTTGCCATCGCCCATCTCCACCAGCACCTCGAGATAGATCTCCTGGTCCCGAAGGGTGGCCACCCGTCCTATGGCCTCGCCCAGCAAGGCCGCCACTGGCGACCGCTGACCGATCGATGCCAACACGGCCAGCACCGACTCTTCTCGGACGGTGGCCACTGGCGGGGCCACGTAGGACTCTTGGTGGGTCTCGTCTAGCGGCACCGCCCATTGGCCGATGTAGCCGTCGACCACGTTGGCGATGCGGTGGCGGGCCCACACCCATGGGGGCGCTCCCCCATCGGCTCGCCACGAAGGGGCCCCATGGGCCAAGACGATGGCTACATCGAGAACGACCTCGTCTACCTCCTCGGCCCGAAGGCGGGCTCCCCGGTGAGCGGCCAGCGACCGGACGGTGCCCTGCAGCGCGGACCCGAACCGTTCCACGAGGTCACGCACGGCGGCACCGTCGCCAGCCGCCAACCGTCCCATGATCGCCACCAGTTCGTCATTCATTGATTCCCTCCCGGTCACCCGCCGACCCTGCTACTTCATCATGGCGATGGGGTGTGACAGCGTGAGTTGGTGGGTTGGCTGTCAGAAGACGTGACGTCGACAAGAGATATGTTGTTAGGCAGACTTACCATCGATGGTTGTGTGTCGTTGCTACGTCGTGAGCGACCGAGGGATTCGGGCCCAGACCAGGTCATCGACCGGATCCTCTATCTCGACGGTGTGCCCAACCTGCAGCGCTACAACCCCGTCCGGGTCGGCGAGGACATCCCCGAGCAACTCGCCCTGGAGCTACAGACCGAGACCGAAGCCATCGGCCGGTACAACAACGCCGTTGCTCTCGCCGTGGCCAAGGGCGACATCGGCACTCGCGAGTTGCTGGCCGGCCGCCTCGTCGACGAGGAAGCCCACGCCGACTGGATCGAGAGCCAACTCCACGTGATCGACACCATCGGGGTGGAGAACTACCGGGCTCAGCAGCTCGGCGATTAGCCGGGTACTTGGAGGCCCACCACCCATTCGGCATCGTCGGCCGGTTGTCCGTCCACCACCGAAACCTGGCCGGCGGTGACGGTGAGCAGTGCCCGCCATCGATCGCTGCGGGCCCCACCGGGCCGCCATGAGCCGACGGAAGCCCCGTTGGCCACGAGGTCCACTATTTCCTCGCCGGTGAGTCCCCCGCCGAAGCGACGGGCATCACCGCCCCCAACGCTGCCGTTCTCGTCGCGCTGCTCGTCGGTGCTGCGGGGTAGCCCGTAGACGTTGGCCAGGCCGAGCAGGGCACCGAACCGAGCCGACCCGTACGCGTTCAGCTCTTCACGCTGCGACACCGCGAACGCCTGACGGACGCCGAAGGCTTCGACCGTCTCCTCCAACTCCCGGTGCACCAGTCGCCCGTTGTATACGAGCAGATCGGCGTGGCGCGCGGTACGGATCTGGTCCTCGTCGGTGGCCACCACCAGGACGGGAACATCGAGGCTGTAGAGCACACCACCCATCTGGATGACCCACGGCGGCGCTCCGATGAGCGCCACCGCATTGGGATCCGGCACGTTGATGTGGAGTCGACGGGACAGCGGTCCGGCGCTCAAGCCGTAGACGACCACCGACCCAGCCACCACCACGAAGGTCATGGCCGCCAGGTCTGCGCCTCCCTCCACCCCAGCGGCATCCAGCTTGAGCCCGAATAGTGCCGACACCGATGCAGCCACGATCCCCCGGGGAGCCAACGCAGCCAGATAGAGGCGTTCGTTGCGGGGCAGGGTCGATCCGGTCGTAGAGGCCCACACCGAAGCCGGTCGGGCCACCAGCACCAGCACCAGCAGCACACCGAGCCCAGGCAGCAGGTTGGCCCTCAGGTCGGCGGCCTCCACCCGGGCCCCCAGCAGGATGAAGATCACGCCGATCAGCAGCACGCCCAGGCTCTCCTGGAAGGCCACCACATGGCGGACCGGGGCGCGGGTCTGGTTGGCCATGGCGATGCCGAGAGCAGTGGCCGCGAACAGGCCCGATTCGTCTCGAAGGCCATTGGCGATGGCGAACGAAGCCACCACGGCCATGATCAGCACGGCATTCTGAATGTGGTCGTCGACCAAGCGCCGACCCAGCAGGAAGATGAGCAAACCGGCGGTGACCAGACCGATGGCGATACCGGTGAATGCTGTGAGGAGGACGCTGCGGGTCATGGCCAGGATGCCCTCGCCCTCCAGCACCACCACCTCGAACATCACGATGGCCAGCACGGCGCCGATGGCATCGATGCAGATGCCCTCCCATCGCAGCACTCGGGCCACCCGGGGCCGAAGGCGCACCTGACGCAGCAACGGCGTGATCACGGTGGGGCCGGTGACGGTCATGATGGCCCCGAACACGAGGCCAGCGCGCAGCGGAAGTCGTCCCACCAGAACTGCGGCAAACCCGGCCACCACGCCGGTGATGAGCACACCCACGGTGAGGAGGCGGACCAGCACCTTGCCCCAAGCACCGATCTCCGAACGGTGCAGCCCGAGCCCACCTTCGAACAGCAGAAGGCCGACCCCGAGCGACACCACCGGGAAGAGCTTGTCACCCAACAGCACGTCGGGCTCGACCCACCCGAGAATGGGGCCCGCTATCAGACCGGCCGCCAGCAGCAGCAGGATGGATGGAATCTTCAGGAGGCTGGCCAGCCACTGGGCTGACACGCCCAGAACCAGGATGACGGCAATTGCTGCCGCCGGATCGTCGAACACCTAGTTCACGCGCAGGGCAGCGGGAGCGTCGACCGGTACAGCCGGCGCCCACGGTGCCACTGGGGCCAGGCGGACGTAGGGCTCACCCGGCGCCGGCCGACGGTCATCTTCGCCGTTGTTGGGCCAAAGGCTCATGGCCCGTTCGGTCATGGCTGTGATGGTAAGCGACGGGTTGACCCCGAGGTTGGCCGAGACCGCCGAGCCGTCGGCCACCGATAGTCCTTCGTAGCCATGGATCCGTTGGTAGGCATCGATCACCCCGTGGGCAGGATCGTCGCCGATCGGGCAGCCACCGAGGATGTGGGCGGTGGTGGGAGCGTCGAGGATGGTCTCGTTCCATGCCCCCCAAGGTTCGCCATCGAGCATGTCGGCCACCTCACGAGCAGCGTCGTTGGCCACCGGCAGGTAGGTGGGGTTCGGTTCCCCGTGGCCGGGACGGGTGACGAGCATGTCGAACTTGGCGTGGCGGCGTAGGGCGATGCTGTTGTCCCGGCTCTGCATCACCAGGAGGATGATCGACCGCTCCGACCACCGTCGCACGGACAGCGATCTCAGGAACGCGAGCGGACGGCGCACGACCTTGCCGAGGAACCGGACCTGCCGAGGTACCTTGCCGCCTCCGTCGACGAGCAACGTGGTCAGCAGACCCATGGCATTGGAACCGGGCGGGTAGCGGCACGGTTCGATGTGGGTGTGGTCGTCGGGATGGATCGACGAGGTGATGGCCACGCCCTCGGTGAGCTCCGGACGGGCGACCCGGGCTGATGCCCCCACGATGGCTTCACTGTTGGTACGAACCACGTCGCCCACCCGGTCCGACAGGTTGGGGAGCCGACCCTGGTCGCGTAGGCGCAACAGCAGCTTGACCGTGCCGAGGACTCCCGCCGACAGCACCACCCGTTCGGCGGTGTAGATCCGTCGTTGCTTCCGAAACCATGCCCCTGGGCGTTCGGTGGTGACCCGCCAACCGCCGCCGGTCAGTGGTTCTAGGTCGACCACCTGGGTATCAGGATGGATGGTGGCGCCGTTCTTCTCGGCCAGGTACAGATAGTTGCGGTCGAGGGTGTTCTTGGCGCCCACCTTGCAGCCGACCATGCAGGCCCCGCACTCCGTGCACCCGACCTTGTCGGGGCCCTCGCCACCGAAGTAGGGGTCGGGTACCCGCTCACCGGGTGTTCCGAACCAGACCCCGACCGGCGTGCGGTGGTAGGTGTCGCCCACGCCCATGCGATCAGCCAGTTCGTGCATGTAGTCGTCGGCAGGGGTGTCGTGGGGGACTTCCTGCACGCCGAGCATGCGCTTGGCCTGGTCGTAGAAGGGCGCCAGCTCGGCTCGCCAGTCGGTGATGTGACCCCACTGCGGATCGACGTAGAACGGGTCGAGCGGTTCGTAGAGCGTGTTGGCATAGACCAGCGAACCGCCACCCACCCCCGCGCCAGACAAGATGGCAATGTCCTTGAGCGGGGTGATCCGTTGGATACCCCGCATCCCGAGCGCGGGGGCCCACAGGAACCTTCGAAGCTGCCAACTGGTGCTGGGCAGAGTTGAGGTATCGAAGCGGCGCCCTGCTTCCAGCACGCCCACCCGGTAGCCCTTCTCTGTGGCTCGCAGGGCGGTGACACTGCCACCGAACCCGGAACCCACCACGAGCACGTCATAGTCGAATCGAGTCACGCCCTGCATCGTCGCGCACCGCGACCCATATCTGCTGCATCAGTGCGTTAGGAAAGGACGGTGAACACCCAGGAATGGCGTAGCGCCCTAGCCGGACTCACCGCCGCCGCGGCAGCGCTGGCGGTCGGAGAACTGGTGGCCGGGTTCTCCCAGCAGTTGACGTCACCAGTGATATCGGTGGGCAACCGCGTGATCGACGCTTCCCCGCCGGAGGTCAAGGAGTTCGCCATCTCCACCTTCGGCCACAACGACAAGAAGGCCTTGGCCATAGGCATCTTCGTCCTGGCCACGCTGTTTGGGCTCGGGCTCGGTGTGGCGGCCGGCCGCCGGTTCGTGGTCGGGGCCGCAGGTATCGGCTTGTTCGGTGCCGTTGGCCTCTTGGCGGCGGTGAACGAAGTGGACGCCCCATGGTGGGCCGGGCTGCCCAGCGTGATCGGTGCAGCCGTTGGTATCGCCGTGCTGGCCTTCTTGCTGGTTCCGGTGGGCGACGTGACCGAAGCACCCGATGCCACCCACCGGCGGGCCTTCCTGATCGGTACCAGCGCGGTGCTGGCCGGGGCGGCCATCACCGCGGCCGCCGGTCGACGCCTCCAATCGGGGTTCAGCGCCATGGGCTCCCGCTTGGCGGTCGTTCTACCCAAAGCCGCCAAACCGGTGGCCGCCTACGAGGGGCTGGCCACCCAGGGGATCACCCCGTTCATCACCCCCAACCGCGACTTCTACCGAATCGACACGAACTTCACCGTGCCGCAGCTACCCGCCGAGGACTGGAGCCTGCGCATCCACGGCATGGTCGAGCGGGAACTGACCTTCACCTACGACGACATCCTGGCTCTGCCCCAAGAAGAGCACCGCATCACCATTGCCTGCGTGTCCAACCGCGTGGGCGGCGACCTCGTGGGCAACGCGGTCTGGCTGGGCACCCCGCTGCTCCCACTTCTCGAGCAGGCTGGCATCGACCCGGCCGCCGATCAGGTGGTCGGTCGAGCCTTCGACGGGTTCACCACCGGATTCCCGGTGGACGCGGTGAAGGACGGGCGCAATGCTCTGCTGGCCGTGGGCATGAACGGTGAGCCGCTCCCCCTCGACCATGGCTTCCCGGCTCGTCTGGTGGTCCCGGGTCTGTATGGGTACGTGTCGGCCACAAAGTGGTTGACCGAGATCGAGCTCACCACCTTCGCCGACTTCGACCAGTACTGGGTCCGTCAGACGTGGGCGGTGGACGGCACGGTTCACACCCAATCACGCATCGACACGCCGGCTCGGCGTCGGACCATTCCCGCTGGGCCCACTGCAATCGGTGGCGTGGCCTGGGCGCAGCACCGGGGCATCGAACGGGTGGAGGTCCGCGTCGATGGCGGGGCGTGGCAGGAGGCCGAACTGGCCCCCGAGGACACCATCGACACCTGGCGGCAGTGGGTCCTTCGCTGGGAAGCGACCCCCGGCGAACACGTGGCCGAGGTGCGCGCCACCGACCAGACCGGCAAGGTGCAGACCCAGGACGAACGGCCGCCCTATCCGGCGGGGGCCACCGGGTGGCACAGCCGGAAGATCAAGGTGGCGGAGGGATGACCAACGACGGTTTGACGGTGTCTCCCCGGAAGGGTTCGTAGACCGCCAGCAGCGTCTCGTCATCTCCGAGCACGGCCCAGGGACCGTCGCCTTCGACACCGAGCACCGACCGATCCAGCACCTTGCCGACGGCCACCGCGGCCTGCACCTCGTCGTTCACGGTCACCGACGGTAGGTGGCGCACAGCTTCGACCATGGGCCGAACCACGTCGGGGGATACGGCCTCCAGCGGAACCGAATCGGCCAGGGTGAAGGGGCCGACCGCGGTCCGGCGCAGCACCCGCAGGTGAGCCCCACCTCCCAGAGCGGTCCCGATATCGGCGGCCAACGTGCGTATGTAGGTTCCCGACGAGCACTCGACGGCCATGGTGAACACGCCGTCCTCGTCGGAGGGCAGCACCTCCAATGAATGGATGGTGACGGGCCTGGGTGGCCGTTCGACCTCGATGCCCTGACGGGCCAGTTCGTGCAACCGCTTGCCGTCGATCTTCACTGCAGACACCATGGGCGGGATCTGTTCTATCGGGCCGACGAAGCGGGAGGCAGCAGCCTGAATCTGGTCGAAGGTGACACCGCTCATGTCGAAGGTGGCGGTCACCTCCCCGGCAGCATCGAGCGTGGATGTCTCGGTACCGAGGGACACGTCACCCACGTAGGACTTACCCAACGGCGACAGGAACCGGAGCAGCTTCGTGGCCCGGCCGACACCGAGTAGCAGTACCCCGGTGGCATCAGGGTCGAGGGTGCCGGCATGACCCACCTTGCGGGTGCCGAGCAGCCCGCGGGACTTGGCCACGACGTCGTGGCTGGTCCAGCCGGCCGGTTTGTCCACCACCACCAGTCCGTCGGGACCGGCGGGTCGTTTCACGACTCTGGGTCCAAGGGAGGAACCGGAGGCTCGTTCTTGAGGCTGCGCAGCACATCTTCGATCCGCATGGCATCGCGCAATACACCATCGGTCAGGAACCGCAGCTCGGGTGTGCGCTTGAAGGTGGTCTGGCGGGCCACGGCCTTCTGTAGGCGGGACCGGAGCTCGGCGAACGCAGCGGCGATCTCCTCGTCGGCATCCTCACCCCGGGAATGGTCGTAGTACACCGCGGCCCGACTGAGATCACCGTCGACGGTGACCGAGGTGAGGGTGACCAGTTGCAGCCGCTCATCGTCGATGCGCTCGAGCTCTTCAGCGATGATCTCGCGGACCAGCGTGTTGAGCCGGGCCGTGCGGGGATAGTCCCTTGGTGCCTGTCGCTTCTTCATGATCCGACCTCCTCGTCGTCAACCCATCTGCGCCATGATTCGACCACTTCGACCTCGGGAAACGACCAAACGAAGCGTTCGACGGTGTCGAGCGTCTCTCGAGCTTGAGTTTCGCTCGAGCCAACCGTGGCGAAGGCCAGCTCGCTACGTTGCCACTGGTCTTGATGTCCGACCTCAGCTACCGAAACCTTGAACCGGCGACGAGCGCCTTCGAGGATCGGGGTGATGACTGCCCGCTTCGCCTTGAGCGAATCGGGCAGCGGAAGGTGGAGGTCGACGACAAAGACACTGGCGAACACGGCTCGTCGATCCTACCGGCCCCAACCGGATCAATGAACGACGGATGAGCCAAGACCGAAATGATGATCGCTCGCCACCTGCTGGGCCTGGGACTCGACGAAGCGCCCGGTGTCGCCGGCCAGCCAGTGGCGGCGGCACAACAGCTCATAGGCCACGTCGGCCGACTCGCCGGTGGCTTCTACATCGCCCACCATCACCTGGTCGCCGTGGTACACCTGCACGCCGTTGATCAGCCGGGCATTGTGGGTGGCCCGGGCTCCGCACCAGCAGCGGGCTTCCACCTGGAGCTCGCAGCGTTCGTCGGCCACTTCCAGGAATCTGGCGGTGCCGTCGAACAACCGGCCCTGGAAGTCGGTGAGCAACCCGAAGGCATGGACGTCGGCTCCAAGCTCATCTACCACCCTGGCCAACTGGTCGACCTGAGGTGCGTCGTAGAACTGGGCTTCGTCGCACACCAGATACTGGATGGAGCCGTGGTGGCCGGCGTAGCTGCGGGCCAACTCGAACAAGTCGAGCCGAGGGCCGACGTCGACGGCCGCAGCGGCCACGCCGAGACGGCTGGAGACCTGTGCGCCCTCCCGATCCAACCGCGTGAACAACAGGCCCCGCAGACCGCGGGTACTGAGGTTGTGGTGGATCTGGAGGGCGACGGTGGATTTTCCCGAGCCCATCGTGCCGAATGAGAACCGCAGCGTCGCCATGGCCCGTCAAACTACACGGTTGTAACCCGCTAGGTACGCGGGATCTCGCGATCTTCGTAGGTCTCGATGATGTCGCCAGCCTTGAGGTCTTGGAAGTCGGTGAGGCCGATGCCGCACTCGAATCCGGACTTGACCTCGCGGACGTCGTCCTTGAATCGACGCAGCGATGAAACCGCGCCCTTCCAGATGATCGTTCCCTCTCGCAGGAAGCGGACCTTGGAGCCACGGGTGATCTGACCGTTCGTGACGTAGCAACCGGCGATCTTGCCGATCTTCGGCACCGAGAAGATCTCCCGGACCTCGGCCTCGCCAGTGACGATCTCTTCGTAGATCGGTGCGAGCATGCCGAGCATGGCCGCTTCGATGTCTTCGAGGAGGTGGTAGATCACTTCGTAGGTGCGGATCTCGACGTTCTCGGTGTCGGCCAGATCTCGCACCTGGCGTTCGGGCCGAACGTTGAAGCCGATGATCGTGGCATCGGAGGCCATGGCCAGTTCGATGTCGCTCTTCAGGATGCCGCCCACACCGCTGCGGACGAACGAGAGCTTGACCTCTTCTCGCTCCAGCTTCTTCAGGCTGGAGATGACCGCTTCGAGCGAACCGGTCACGTCGGCCTTCACTATCAGGTTCAGCGTGGCGACCTCGCCAGCTTGGATCTGGGTGAAGATGTCTTCGAGCTTGGCGCCGCCACCAGTGGCCGCTGCGGTCCCCGAGATGCTGGCCACCCGTTTGTAATGCTCACGCTGCTCGCTCACCTTGGAGGCGGAGCGCTCATCACGAGCCACTACGAAATCGTCGCCGGCTTCGGCCACGTCGGACAGGCCGAGGACCTGCACCGGGGTGGAGGGACCGGCCTCCTTGACCTGCTCGCCCTTGTCGTTGATGAGGGCACGAACCCGGCCCCACGCCGCTCCCGCAACCAGCGGATCGCCGACCTTGAGGGTGCCGCGCTGCACCAGGATGGTGGCCACCGGGCCACGGCCTGGATCGAGCTTGGCTTCGAGCACGACACCCGTGGCCCGCCCGTCGGGGTTGGCCCGAAGCTCTTCGAGCTCGGCCACCACGAGCAGGTTCTCGAGCAGCTCGTCTATGCCGGTGCCCTGAAGCGCCGAGATCATGCAGACGATGGTGTCGCCGCCCCAGGATTCGGGAACGAGGCCACGCTCGGCCAGCTGAGCCAGGACCCGGTCGGGGTCGGCGGTCTCGCGGTCGATCTTGTTGACAGCCACCACGATCGGCACTTCGGCCGCTTTGGCGTGGTCGATGGCTTCGATGGTCTGGGGCATGACGCCGTCATCGGCGGCCACCACCAGAACCACGATGTCGGTGGCATCGGCACCCCGGGCCCGCATGGCAGTGAATGCCTCGTGACCGGGAGTATCGATGAAGGTGATCGGCTTGCCGTTTTTGACCACCTGGTAGGCACCGATGTGCTGGGTGATACCGCCGGCCTCGGCGGCCTGCACGTTGGCGTTGCGGATCCGGTCGAGCGTCTTGGTCTTGCCGTGGTCGACGTGACCCATGACGGTGATGACCGGAGCCCGGGTCTCGGTGGCGAACTCGTTGGATGAGTCGTCGAGTTCTTCGACACCGAGAACCTTGCGGAGTTCGACTTCCTGCTCTTCACCGGGATCGACGAGACGGATCTCGGCACCGATGTCGGCTGCGAACAGTTCGATCATGTCGTCGCCAAGGGACTGCGTGGCGGTGACCATCTCACCCTGTTGCATGAGGAACCGGACCACGTCGGCCGCGGTGCGGTTCAGTTGGGGACCCAACTCCTGAGGGGTGCAGGCCCGTTCGACCACGACGACGCCCTCGGGTACCGGAGAGTTGTCCGGCGTGTAGGACGGCATGTCCATCGGCTGGAGCTCTTCACGGCTACGACGACGACGGCCTTTACGGCGCGGGGGTCGACGACCACCGGGAGGACCACCGGGGCGACCGCCGGGGCCACCACCAGGACCACCGGGTCCGCCACCGGGACGGCTGGGGACGCCAGCACCAGGTACCGACGAACGGGGGCCGCCCATGGGACGGTTACCACCAGGACGACCGGCACCAGGGGCGCCGGAAGGAGCGCCGGGGCGACCGGCAGGGCCGGTCGGACGACCGGAGGTGCGTCCACCCAGGCCCGGAGGCGGTGGGATGGGCTTACCGGTGAGCGAGCGGGGCGGCGGGGGTGGCGGAATCGGCTTACCCGACGTGGACACCGGCGTGGCGCCCGGCGCTGGGGGCTCGCCTGGTGCGGAAGGAGCAGGGGCCGCGGGGGCCGATGCTTCGGGAGCAGCAGGCGCGGAGGGGGCGGACGGCGTTGCCGAAGCAGCAGGCGCCGCGGGATCGGCCGGCTTGGCGGCGGCAGCCGGGGCTGATGCTGCGGGGGCGGCCGGCGTTGCCGGAGCGGCAGGCGCCGGCGGACGCGGGGCCGGTGGGGTGGGGGCCGAGGACGCGGGAGCCGCTGGTGGGGGCGGGGCCGGGGCCTTGGTTGGCGGGCGCGGCGGTGCGGCAGCACCCGACGAGGTCACCACGGGGCGGCTCGGGGGCGCGGCGGGAGCCGGCTTCGGCTTGGCCTCGGGTACGGGCGCCGGAGCGGCCTTCGGGGCGGGAGTCGACTCCGCCTTGGGCTCGGGGGCGTCCGGGGCCGCAGGAGCAGCCTTTGGTTCCGGGGCCGGAGTGGCTTCGGGCTCGGCCTTCGCTGCCGTCGCCTTCGCATCCGGGGCCTTCTCGGCCGCGGCTTTCTTGGCCGGCGCCTTCTTGGCCGCGGCCTTCTTGGCCGGCGCCTTCTTGGCGGCGGCCGGCTCTTCAGGCTGCTCGTCTCGGATCAGGCCCTCACGCTCCGCCTTGCGGCGGACGCGGTCGGCCTGGGCGTCCTCGATGCTCGACGAGTGCGTCTTCACACCAATGCCGAGGCCCAACGACAAGTCGAGGGTCTCCTTGTTGGTGAGTCCGAGCTCTTTCGCGAGCTCGTGGACGCGGATCTTTGCTGCCAACGTGAGTTCGCCAGCCCTTCTGGTTCTTTGCGTGCGGCGTATTGCTGGTGTGGTGCGTGCGGGGTGTGCCTGGTGGCCCAGGTACGGATGACTAGTCTCGCGCAGTCGGGGTACCGGGCACGAAGTCGTCGACCAGATCTCTGGCCTGCTCCGGGGTGACCGGCGCTCGGAAGGACCGGGCGAAACCACCCTGGTGGACGGCCTGATCGAGGCATTCCGAAGAACCTCGGCACAGCCAGGCTCCA
>JBDTBS010000125.1:0-6978 GCA_039924035.1 Aquihabitans sp.
CCCGTTGGGTCCCAGGAAGCCCAGGATCTGGCCTCGCTCCACGTCGAAGCCGACCTCATCCAAGGCCAACAGGGCCCCGTAGCGTTTCGACAGTTCGTTCACGATCAACACGGCGGCGAACCTACCCGGGACACCGTGCGCCAACACGAGCCTCCGATCGATGCGATGAGATCGCCGCCTTTCTCCGTGCTGGGGTCGGGCTGGCGTTGCTACGCACGCTCCCTAGGGTGAGACCATGAGGGGTTTTCGCCACCATCTGGACCGGGTCACCAGCAATCCGGCGATCCTGACGGCATTCGATCAGGTCGACCGACGCCACTTCCTCCCGTCGGCGCAACGTTCATCGGCTTCGCTCGATCAGCCGTTGCCCATCGGCCACGGCCAGACCAACTCCCAGCCGTCCACCGTCGCCGGCATGCTCGACATGCTCGAAGTTGAGGCCGGGCATCGAGTTCTCGACGTCGGCTCCGGGTCGGGTTGGACCACGGCCCTCCTCGGCCACCTGGTCGGCCCTAAGGGTTCGGTCATCGGCGTGGAGCTCGTCGCGGAGCTCGCCCAGCAGGGGGCGGAGAACCTGGCGACCTACGACCTGCCCTGGGCATCGATCATCGAGGCCACCCCCGGCGTGCTCGGTGATCCGGCCAACGCACCATTCGACCGGATACTCGTCTCGGCCGGAGCGAAGACCCTGCCCGACGAGCTGGTCGACCAGCTGACGCCTACTGGTCTCATGGTGGTTCCGGTGGCCGGCCGCATGACCATCGTCCGTCGCCATCCCGGCCAACCCGACGAGATCACCCACCATGGCCAGTACCGCTTCGTCCCCCTTCTTTAACCGGTACCTCCAGGCGCTCACGGCCGCCGGAAGCAGATTTCGATTGCCTAGCCTCAGACCATGAGCACCAGAGCAGACCGCCGGTTGGACCTGATCGTCTTCGGAGCCACAAGCTTCGTGGGGCAGCTGCTCTGTCGGCGCTTGGTCGAGCGGCAGGGCATCGACGGGCCCCTGAAGTGGGCCATCGCCGGCCGGGACGCCGCCAAACTGGAACGGGTGGCCGCTGAGACCGGCGCCGACGTCGAACGCATCGTGGCCGACGCGTCAGATCCCGAGGCCCTGGCCGACATGGCCCAGGCCACCAAAGTGGTGGTCTCCACCGTCGGGCCCTATGCGCTCCACGGCTCCGCCTTGGTGGCTGCGGTGGTTGCCGCGGGCACCGACTACTGCGACCTCACCGGCGAGACCCAGTGGATGCGCCGCATGATCGACGCCCACGCCGCTACCGCGGCCACCACCGGCGCCCGGATCGTGCACACCTGCGGGTTCGACTCTGTGCCGTCCGACCTCGGTGTCTGGTTTCTCCAGCAGCAGGCCCTGGAACGCTTCGGAGCACCGTGCGAGCACGTGTCCATGCGGGTGGCCAAGATGAAGGGCGGTGCCAGCGGCGGAACCATCGCCTCGATGATGAACCTCATGGAGGAGGTGGCTGCCGATCCGGCGCTGCGCAAGGTCCTCGCCGACCCCTACGCCCTCGCCCCTCCAGACCTGCGCACCGGACCGAGGCAGCGCGACATCAATATGCCGGAGCACGACGATGTTGCCGGGCAATGGATTGGCCCGTTCGTGATGGCCGCCGTCAACACTCGGGTCGTCCACCGCACCCATGCTCTGCTCGGCCGCCCTTGGGGACCCGGCTTCACCTACGACGAGGCCATGCTGATGGGCACCGGGCCGCTCGGCGCGGCCAAGGCCGGAGGGCTCACGGCGGGTACGGGCGCCGGCATGGGGTTGGCAGCCTTCGGCCCCACTCGACGGGCGTTGGAGCGCTTCGTGCTCCCCAAGCCTGGTGAAGGTCCCACACCCGAAGCCCAGGCCAAGGGAGCCTTCGACCTCCACTTCTTCGGCTCGACTGCCGACGGACGCACCATCCGCACGCGTGTCATCGGCGACCGCGATCCCGGCTACAGCGGTACGGCCCGCATGCTGGCCGAGGCGGCTGTGGCCCTCGTCGATCTCGATGCAGACGAGGTGGGTGGCGGGTTCTGGACCCCGGCTACGGCCTTCGGTGACCATCTCGTGGAACGCCTGGAAGCCCACGCTGGCATCAAGTTCAACGTCGTCAGCTGACTCGCCTGAGTTCCTTCAAACTCTGAGGTCGAACGTCATAGTGATTGATACGTGACCAAATGGTAACGTATAGATCATGAGCACAACCACTGGCGCGCTTTGGACCCACCCATCGGTCGAAGCCATCGGAGTCTCCCTTGCCGTCGGCGGGGTCGTCGCTGGCGGCGACCGTCCCTTGGTCGATGCCGTCATCGTCGGCGGGATCGGTCTCGTCGCTCCCCTCTCACTCGGCCGGTCGACTCTTTGGACCCTTGCTGCGGTCAGCACCGCCGCTGCGCTGATCATCAGCCCCGGGCCACTCGCCACCGTGCTCGTCCTACCGGCCCTGGCCGCGGCCCTCGGCGCAGGTCTCTCGGCCGCGTCTCACCTCCAGCTACGGGGCATCTCCTCGGCAGTGGAGCACCTCCGATCGCTCGATGCCATCGCTCTCATACTCGGCCCGGCCTGGGCGTGCGTCGCCATCGGCTCGCTCATGGCCAGCACGGCAGGAGTTGAGTTGTTCAGCATTGGTGAGCCGATCGTCCGCCTCACCGCCGTCCACTACCTCTACGCCGGCGTCGGGACCTTGGCAGTGGCCCGTCGCCTCCGCAACGAACGTGGACCCACCCGAACCACCACGCTGGCCCTGGCCGCAACCGGCATTGCACCTCCCATCGTGGCTACAGGTTTCGTGCTCGGGCACCCGGGTCCTCAGATCGGTGGATCCATCCTGATGACCCTCGGTGTATGGACATCGGCAGCCGTGCTTCTAGCCCGCGTGAAGCGAACTTCCAGTGGACGAGTCGCGGCGCTGCGAGTGGCCGCTGGACTGACACCCTGGGTACCAATGGTGTTGGCCGTGGCTTGGGCGACAGCGCAGCACGTCGCCGGCGTCCCGGCCCTTTCGATCCCGGACATGACTCGCTTCCACGGACTCGTCAACGGCATCGGCTTCGTACTGCTCGGTCTGCTGGCCACGAGACCACCGGTTTCGGCTGCCGAAAGCGAGCAGATGCTGCTAGGTGTGACGGCATGAAGCTGTTCGGACTGCACTTCGGAACACCTACCGAGGAAGACCTGGTCCGGACGCGTTCGGCCCAGCCGACCTATGACCACGTCGGGTCGACGCTCGGCATGGCACCGACCAACGGCCCCCACCGCCACGAGTCGAGCGTGAAAGTCGGCGTCGGCGAATCAGCACTCGTGGATGCCAGAGCGGCGTTGCGCTCCTGGGTCCCGCAACGGTCACTCGGCGCTGCGCTCACCCCGCCCGACGTGGTTCCCGATCTCGACGAGACGGTCGTTCTCCGTCTCGGGGTCGGACCACTGCGGCTGACCGTGCCCAACCGGATCGTGGCCGTGGTCGACGAACAGGACCGCTACGGATACGCCTATGGCACCCTGCCCGGCCACCCCGAGCGTGGCGAGGAGCTGTTCCTCGTCGAACTGCTCGACGGGGGCGATGTCGTTCTCACCATCCGGGTGGATGCCGAGCCCGCCCACAACCTGCGCTGGCTCCGGCCGGTCATCCTGCCCCTCCAACGAGCGGCCATCGGCCGCTACCAGTCCGCCGTCGTACAAGCGCTGCGGTGACTGACGACGACTAGCTACTCGAAAGCGGCTACTTGCCGGTGCGCTCTCGGTGCTTGCACCCTGGCCAGCAACAAGGTCGGCGCTTGCCTTCCGGCCGTGCACGGGGTAGTTCACGCTGACCACAACCACGCTGCTGTGGGAATCTCACACCGGGGCCGACTCGAACCACGGCGGGCCGGTAGCGTTATTGCCGTACCCGAGAGGAACGAGGATCCGATGAGTTCCACGGCACGGGCGCAAATCACCCTGCATGGCCACGACGTGTACTACCGACGGGCCGGCGAAGGCGACGGCCCCGTCGTGTTGTTGGTGCACGGGATGGCTGGTAGCTCGTCCACCTGGCAATCGGTGATCGACGAGATGGACGAGAACGTCACCATCATCGCTCCCGACCTGCCCGGCCACGACCGGTCGGCCAAGCCTCGGGGCGACTATTCCCTCGGTTCCTATGCCAGCTTCCTGCGCGACCTGCTCAACGAGCTCGACCTCGGTCCGGCCACCGTGGTGGGTCAGTCGCTAGGCGGCGGGATCGCCATGCAGTTCGCCTACCAACACGCCGAGCTGTGCCAACGGCTGGTGTTGGTCGGCTCTGGTGGCCTCGGCGACGACGTGAGCGGACTGCTGCGGGCGATGACCCTGCCCGGGGTAGGAGTCGTCGGACCGGTGATCTTCGCTCCGATCATCGGCGATGCCATCGAAGGTGTCACCAAGCTGGCCACCAAGATCGGCCTTCGCCCTGATCCCGACAAGGTGCAGATGTTCCGGGCCTACCGGTCGCTGTCGGATTCAGAAACCCGCACCGCTTTCCTGCACACGTTGCGTTCGGTGGTCGACCACCGGGGCCAGCGGGTCAGTGCTCTCGACAAGCTCCACATGGCTGAGCAGATCCCCACGCTGATCGTGTGGGGATCTGACGACAACATCATCCCAGTCCAACATGCCTACGACGCCCACGCGGCCATCACGAACAGCCGCCTAGAGGTGTTCGAGGGCTGCGGTCACTTCGTGCACGCCGAGGAACCCCGCCGGTTCGCCCAGTTGCTGCAGGAGTTCATGTCCACCACCGAACCACCCGCGCAGGTCCCCACCCTGTCCACCAACCTTCGCCCCGTCGTACCTCGCAGCACCCCGTAGAGGCTTTCGACGGCCTTCAACGAGCTTGTTCAGTGACGTCCGGCATCAGATGATGACGACCGGGCACGGGGCGTGATGGACGAGTTGGCGAGTCACCGACCCGAGCAGCACTTGGCTGAAGCGACCCAGGCCTCGCGACCCGACTACCACCAGCCCGGCTCCTACGGCGTGGTCGAGCAGCGCCTCGGTGGCACTGCCCAGTTCCATCGTGGTCTTCACCTCGATGCCATCGTGGTCGACCGCAGCCATGGCCCGGTCGAGAAGTTCTCGACCTCCGGTTCTCATTTCGGAATAGTCGGGAACGATGGTCCACGGCGAAGTGGCCATGACCGGCAGCCGCCAGGCATGGACCACATCGAGACCACCCTCGCGAACCCGGGCCTCGGCCACCGCCCAACGCAGAGCATCGAGGGAGCGATCGGATCCGTCGACGCCGACGACCACACGACCGCCGTGCACCGGGGCCTCGGCGCCAACCACGACAACCGGCCCCGGGGCGTGTTCGGCCACCCGTTCGCTCACCGAGCCCAGCAGCAATCCTTGGAAGCCGCCGACACCACGGGCCCCCACCACCAGCAGTCCGTCGTCGCCGGCCAGGTGGATCAGGCCGTGGACGGGATAGTCATAGATGACCCGCTGTTCCACCCCGGCGTCGGGCCCAACGGCCTCTTCCACCCAGTGGTTGAGGGCAGCCTTGGCATTGCCTAGGGCCGGATCGGTGTCGCCACCATCGTCGCCGCCCTGGCCCAGCCCGAAAGCCTCCAGATCCTCGGTGACGAGCGCGACCTGTACCACGGCGCCGTGAAGGGCAGCTTCCTCTACAGCCCAACGCAGTGCGTTGGTGGCGTGAGCCGATCCGTCGAAGCCAATAACGATCCTGGTGATCATCTCTCGATGCTGGCACATCCCTGCTTCGTCCTTCACAGAGTCACCGTCGCCAGTTGGTTTCTTCAACGAGACACCGAAACCAACCACCTCGTCCGGCAGCCTTGAGCAACAAGTTCTGAGATGGTGGCGAGTACGTTCCTCAGCCGCCGGGGGGACCGGTCAATATCACGATCGCCGACCCGTCTCCACCACCGTCGCTAGCACTGATCTGGACCAGCATGCCGTAGTCGTTTGTCCGCTCGGCGTTGATGGAGATCACGTCCGCCCCTGTGGCATCCTCCCGGTCCACCGACTCCCACCCCGCAGCGGGAAGTTCACTTTCGTAGAAGTCGGCCACCTCACCGATGGACATCGGAGAGTTGATCGTGATCGTGTAGCCGGCCTCGGGGTTTCCGATGGCCATGACGACCTCGTGTCCCTCGGGTAGTGGAATATCGTCGGGAACCTCGACCGCTCCGAACAGATCGTCGGACTGGTCAGAAGAGTCACCTTCATCGTCAGCCGACGCAGTCACGCCGTCATCGATCACGTCGGCAGGATTGTCCGGGGACGCGTCCGACGCACCGTCGTCGCTACACCCAGCCACGGTGAACGCCGTCACCGCCACCATCAGCGCCAACGCTGTTCCGACTCTGTTTCTGGTCCGCATGGAACACCTTCCATTACTCGCTCGAGTGTCCTCCGGACCCTACCAATACGAGGGAAACCTGTGACCTAAGCGACAGCCGAGGCATGAAGTACCGGGTCAGAGGGGTGCCCGGGGCGGGGATCGAACCCGCACGCTCCTTTCGGAGCCGAGGGGTTTAAGCCCTCTGCGTCTGCCAATTCCGCCACCCGGGCTGGGGGCTTCGAACGCTCACGGTAGAGCGTCCAGCTCAGACCAGCGCCCCTGGCAGTCCTCCATCAGGCGGCCGCCTCGGTGGCAGCCCCCACCACGGCCTCCCACAGGTGGGTGCGCACCCGGGTGGCCGTGGCCCCGTCGAGGTCGTTGATCACGACCACCCCTTCGATCAGGTCGGCTATCACGGCTTGAAAGGGGCGGCCCTTGACCACCACGGACACGGAGGCCGACCCATCGGGGCGGCGGCGGATGGTGCGGTCGGCACCGGGAACCTTCGGCGGGCTGCGGAAACCGGGGACCATGAGGCCCCGTTCCCGGGACGCGCTACCGATGGTCCTGGCGGCGACGGCGAAGTGCAAAGAAGACGATTCCATACACCGACATCATCCTCAGAGGGTGTGACATCCAGACCCTGTGC